>NZ_JBHFAB010000006.1:0-330906 GCF_042510955.1 Streptacidiphilus cavernicola | reverse complement strand
GGAGGGCGCGCAGGGCGGTACCGCGCAGCTGACCCCGCAGGAGGCAACCGACGCCACACCGGGTGCCCCTGCCGCCCCCGCCTCCCCCCGTGCCCCCGGCGCTCCCCGCCCCGAACGCGGCATCCGCCGCATCCTGCTGCGGACTCGGATCCCCAGGGACGCCCCCGCGCTCCCCACCGCCACCGGTGTCTTCGCCGGTGCCGGATGGCACGAGCGGGAGACCCACGAGATGTTCGGCATCGATTTCCCCGGACACCCGCACCTGGCGACCCTCCTCCTCCCCGAAGGCTTCGAGGGGCACCCGCTCCGCAAGGAGTTCGTTCTCGCGGCCCGGGTCGCCAAGGCCTGGCCCGGCGCCAAGGAGCCGGGGGAGAGCGACCATGCCCCGGGCGGGGCCGCCGCCCCTGCCGCTCGCCGCAGGATGCTGCCACCGGGCGTCCCCGACCCCAACGAGTGGGGCCCACTGGCCGGAACCCTGCCTCCGGTACCCGAGCGTGCCGCCCGTGGTGCCGCCGCCCGTGGCCCCCGCGCGGCGACCGCCGCAACCCTGCCTCCCGGCGAGCGTCCACCGGTCCGCGCCGACCGACCCCGCCGCAACCGCAGCGTCGACCAGGGCTCCGCCAGCCAAGCCACTCCAGCCCCCCAGCCCGCCGCCGCACCGACGACCCCCTCGTCACCTGCCACCCCGTCGCCCGCCGTACCACCCACGCCGCCCAGCCCCGACGCACCCTGGCAGGTCCCCGCACCCCAGCAGACCCCGCCGAGCACGACAGGAGACGACGAAGCATGATCACCGCGCTCGAAGCGTTGCTCCGCTGTCTCGCCGCCCTGGTGGTGTTCCTGACGTTTCCCCTGATCATCGGTCAGACCGAGCACAAGGTGATGGCCCACATGCAGGGCCGTCTCGGCCCCATGTATGCGGGCGGCTTCCACGGCTGGGCCCAACTCATCGCCGATGGAGTCAAGTTCGCGCAGAAGGAGGACATCGTCCCCTTCGGCGCGGACCGCCGAGTGTTCCAACTTGCGCCCGCCGTCGCGTTGCTCCCGTACCTCGTCGTCCTGATCGCCATCCCGGTCGGACCCGGCGGTTTCGTCGGGCAGGCCTTGGACGCGGGCCTGTTCTTCGTGCTGGCGGTCATGGGCATCGGTGTCCTCGGCTCGTTGATGGCCGGTTGGGCCTCCGCCAACAAGTTCTCCCTCCTCGGCGGCATCCGCACCGCCGCCCAGCTGATGGCGTACGAGCTGCCGATGTTGCTCGCCGCCGCCTCGGTGGCCATGGCCGCCGGCACCGTGTCGCTCCCCGGGATCCTCGGGGCGTTCCACTGGTGGTGGGTGCCCTGGCAGATCGTCGGCGGCTTCGTCTTCTTCACCGCCGGACTGGCCGAGCTGCAGCGGCCCCCCTTCGACATGCCGGTGGCCGACTCTGAGATCATCTTCGGCGCCTACACCGAGTACACCGGGCTGCGCTTCGCGCTGTTCCTGCTGTCCGAGTACGCCGGAATCCTCGTCCTCTGCGCGCTCACCTCAGTGCTCTTCCTCGGCGGCTGGCACGGCCCGCTCGCGGCGGACCTCGGCTGGCTGTGGACCCTGCTGAAGACATTCGTCCTCGCCTTCGTCGTGATCTGGCTACGTGTCACCTATCCGCGGCTGCGCGAGGACCAGCTGATGCGCTTCGCGTGGGTCGTCCTCATCCCGCTCGCCCT
The DNA here is from genome assembly GCF_042510955.1 of Streptacidiphilus cavernicola. Lineage (NCBI taxonomy): Bacteria > Bacillati > Actinomycetota > Actinomycetes > Kitasatosporales > Streptomycetaceae > Streptacidiphilus > Streptacidiphilus cavernicola. Next base: position 329,203 of record NZ_JBHFAB010000006.1, on the reverse strand, counting down.
CGCCCAGCTCGCCCTCACCGGCATCGTCAAGGTGGTGATCTCATGACCCCTCCCCCTCCTTCCTCTCCTGCGGAGCACTCCGCCCACGCGGAGCACGCCTCTCACACGGAACACTCCGGCCGCCACGGCTTCCCCGGCCGCGGCCTGGCCAAGGGCCTCGCGGTCACCCTCCGCACGATGACCAAGCGCGCCGTCACCGCGCAGTACCCGGAGACGCAGCCGGAGCTGCCGCCCCGCTCCCGCGGCGTCATCGCCCTCCTGGAGGAGAACTGCACGGTGTGCATGCTCTGCGCCCGTGAGTGCCCCGACTGGTGCATCTACATCGACTCCCACAAGGAGACGCTTGCCGCGGTCGACCCCAACGCCAGGGCCAGGACCCGCAACGTCCTGGACCGCTTCGCCATCGACTTCTCGCTCTGCATGTACTGCGGCATCTGCATCGAGGTGTGCCCCTTCGACGCGCTGTTCTGGTCGCCGGAGTTCGAGTACGCGGAGACCGACATCCATGAGCTGACCCACGAGCGGGACCGGCTCCGCGAGTGGATGTGGACCGTGCCGGCCCCGCCCGCCCTGGACGCCGCCGCCGAGGAGCCCAAGGAGATCGCCGCCGCCCGCAAGTCTGCCGACAAGATCACCGCCGCCCGGGCAGCCACCCGAACCACCGCTCCCGATCCCTCCACCGCTCCCGCTCCTTCTCCCGCCCCCGGCGAGACCTCCGGAGAGGAGCCCACCACATGAACGTCCCGGAGCTCTCCTCCGCAGGCCACTCCTTCCTCTCGCCCACCGGCGTCGAGATCGTGTTCGTCCTGGTCGGCCTCGCCGTCCTCGGCGCGGCCCTGCTCACCGTCACCACCAAGCAACTGGTCCACGCCGCACTGTGGCTGGTCGTGGCCCTCGGCGGTCTCGCGATCGAGTACCTGCTGCTCACCGCCGAGTTCATCGCCTGGGTGCAGGTGCTGATCTACCTCGGCTCGGTGGTCGTCCTGGTCCTCTTCGGCCTGATGCTCACCAAGGCCCCGATCGGCCGGTCTCCCGACGCCGACTCAGGCAACCGCTGGGTCGCCCTGACCATCGCGCTCGCCGCCGCGGGGACTCTGGTCACCCTGGTCGTGGACGCCTTCCGCAGCACCTGGCTGGACCTCGGCCAGGCTGCCGGGAGCGGGAGCACCCAGGCCAACGGCACGGTGCTGTTCCGCTACTGGGTGCTGCCGTTCGAGGCCCTGTCCGTGCTGCTGCTCGCCGCGCTCGTCGGGGCCGTCGTCATCTCTCGCCGTCACCGAGAGGAGCACTGAGCCGCATGCATCTCGCCTATCCCGCCGTCCTCGCGGTCCTGCTGTTCTCCGTCGGCCTGTACGGAGTGCTCGCCCGCCGCAACTCCGTCCTGATGCTGATGTCCGTCGAGCTGATGCTCAACGCCGTCAACCTCAACCTGGTGGCCTTCGACGTCTGGCTGCGGGACACCCTGCACGCCGGCCAGGCCCTCACCCTGTTCACCATCACCATCGCCGCCGCTGAGATCGGCCTCGGCCTGGCCATCGTGCTGATGGTCTTCCGCACCCAGGGCACCGCCGATATCGACCGGCTCCGGGCCCTCGCGGACCAGCCCGGCGCCGCCGACGGCCCCGCGGACGGCCCCGACACCGACCCAGGCGCCCACTTCGGCACGGCATCCGCCGACTCCGCGTCCACTCCCGCATCCGTTCCCGCATCCGACGCGGACTCCGCGGGGAAGGCCCCTGTCGCATGACCCTCGCCTTGGCGGTACTCGTTCCGCTGCTCCCCTTCCTCGGTGCGCTGGCCGGGCTCGCGGTCGGCCGTCGCGCCCCCGGCCTGGTCCGGCCGCTCGCCATCCTGCCGACCCTGGCCTCGGCGGCCCTCGCCGTCACCGTGGCCTGCGACCTCGGCACCGGCCGCCACCTGGACTCCGCGATCAGGCTGACGCCCACCGGCGGAGTCCCGATCGACCTCGCCCTGCACCTGGACGGCTTCTCGACCCTGCTCGCCGTCCTGGTCGGCGTGGTCGCCGCCTGTGTGCAGATCTACTCCACCTCCTACCTGCGCGAGGATCCGCGCTACCCCTCGTACGCCGCTCTGGTCTCCCTCTTCACCGCGGCGATGCTGCTGGTCCTCTACTCCGGCGATCTGATCGTGCTGCTGGTCGGCTGGGAGGTGATGGGCATCTGCTCCTACTTCCTGGTCGGCCACCACTGGGAGAAGGAGGACGCCCGCTCCGCCTCGGTGAAGGCGTTCCTGGTCACCAAGCTCGGCGACATCCCCTTCCTGTTCGGCATCTTCGCGCTGGCCGCCGACGCCGGGACCTTCCGGATCGACGGTGTCATCGCCGCCGCCGGCAACGGGCAGCTGCACCACCCCACGCTGATCGCCCTGCTGCTGCTCTGCGGCGTGGCCGGCAAGTCGGCGCAGTTCCCGCTGCACACCTGGCTGCCCGACGCGATGGCCGGTCCGACTCCGGTGTCCGCCCTGATCCACGCCGCCACCATGGTCGCCGCGGGCATCTACCTGGTCGCCAGGCTGCTGCCGGTCTTCCTGCTCTCCTCCACCGCCCTGGTCGTCCTCGCCGTCATGGCCGCCGTCACCATGGTCGGCTCCGCGGTCTGCGCCCTGGCCCAGGACGACATCAAGCGGGTGCTCGCCTACTCCACCGTCGGCCAGCTCGGCTACATGGCCGGAGCCCTCGCCACCGGCGATCGCGACGCCGCTGTTTTCCACCTGCTCACCCACGGTGCGTTCAAGGCCCTGCTGTTCCTGGCGGCAGGCGTGGTCATCCACGCCGCGCACACCAACTCGCTCACCGCCATGTCGCGGATGCCCGACCTGCGCAAGCGCGTCCCTGACGCCTTCTGGACGATGACGCTCGGCCTGCTCGCGCTGGCCGGCATCCCGCCGCTGTCCGGCTTCTTCAGCAAGGAGTCGGTGCTCACCGCCGCCGAGCACGCCGCCGACGGCGACGCCCTCACCGGCGGCCTGGGACCGGCCAGCGCCGTCCCCACCTCCGTCGGCTGGCTGATCCTGGTCGCCGGGCTGCTCACCGGGCTGCTCACCGCCATGTACGCCACCCGCCTGTGGCTGCTGGCCTTCCGGGCGCCCAACCCGGGCACCAGCAGCACCCCGGCCACCAGCCGCAGCGCCCCGACCACCCACGAGGCCCGCACCACGGACGAGGCCCGCACCACGGACGAGCCCCAGGCCATGCGCTGGCCGCTGTGGCTCCTCGCCATCCCCACCCTCGCCCTCGGCATCGCCGGACTGCACACCACCTGGCTCCCCTCCTTCCTTGACGGAACATCACTGACCCCCTCCACCACGACCGCCGCCCTCGGCAGCGCCGTCGCACTCCTCGGCGTGCTCGTCTCCTACGCCGCCTGGCGGTGGGCCGCCTCCCTGGTCCAGGACGCCCGTACGGCCTCGCCCGCCCGCGCCGCCCACGAGTTGGAGGAGGCCACCCGCCCGGCCGCGACCGTCGCCGACCCGGAACAGGTCAGCGCCGACCTCGCCACCGTCCCCGGCCGCACCCCGGACCAGGCCCTCGCCGACGCCGACAGCGCCGCCCTCGCGGCCGAGACGGCGCACGTGCCCGACCCGGCCCGGCTGCTCCTGGGCCCGCTGCTCGGCCCGGCCAGCAGCGGCTTCGGCCTCGACCGCCTCTACGCCGCCGCCTTCGTCCGACCCTTCCTCGCCGCGGCGGGCCTGGTCCGGTTCCTCGACCGCGAGGTCATCGAGACCTACGTCGCCGGAGCCGGCGGAGCCCCCAAACTCCTCGGCGCCGCCGTCCGCCGCGCCCAGAACGGCAACGCCCAGACCTATCTGAGCGCCCTGCTCGCCGGGGCCGTCGTGCTCGCGGTCCTTGTGGTGGTGGCTCAGTGACCAACCGTCAACTCCTCCGCCCCGGCCGCACGGAGGCCATCCGGTGAACGCCGTCCTCATCGCCCTGCTGCTGCTCCCGCTCGTCGGAGCCGCGCTCACCCTCGTCCCCGGCCTCTTCGGCCGGGACGAGCACACCGCCGGGCGCCGCGCGCTGTACCTGGGCGTCACCGTCACCGGCGCCGCCCTGCTGCTGTCGATCGCCCTCGCCGTCGGCTTCGACCGGAGCCACTCGGCCCGGATGCAGGCCGTCACCGACGTGCGCTGGATCCCGGCCCTGAACGTCCGGATGCACCTCGGCATCGACGGCGTCTCGCTGCCGCTGCTGCTGCTGACCACGCTGCTCACCTTCCTCTGTGCGGTGTACTCCCTGCACCGGCTCCCGGACGGTCCGGGAACCCCTAGCCCGCGCGCCTACACCGGGCTGCTGCTGCTGCTGGAAACCGGGATGCTGAGCACCTTCGCCGTGCTCGACCTGCTGCTGTTCTTCCTGGCCTTCGAGGTCGTGCTGATCCCCATGTACTTCCTCATCGCCCGCTGGGGGAGCGGAAACCGCGGCCCCGCCGCCGCCCGTTTCATCCTCTACACCCTGCTCGGCTCCGCGATCATGCTGCTGGGCTTCCTGCTGCTCGGGCTGCACGCGGGGACCTTCGACATGACCGTCCTGGCCCAGCGCCACGGCCGCGGGCTCTCGCACACCACCCAGGTCCTCGCCGTCCTGGCGATCGGCCTCGGCCTGGCCGTCAAGGCGCCGATGTGGCCGTTCCACAGCTGGCTGCCGGACGCCCACACCGCCGCACCCACCACCGGCTCGGTGCTACTCGCCGGCGTGCTCCTGAAGATGGGCACCTACGGCTTCGTCCGGGTCCTGCTGCCCTCCGCCCCCGGCGGCATGGCGACCCTCGCCCCCTACCTCGCCGCCTTCGCGGTGGTCGGCGTCATCTACGGCTCGCTGGCCTGCCTCGCCCTGGTCCGCCCCGGAGCCAAGGGCGACCTCAAACGGATCATCGCCTACTCCTCGGTCGGCCACATGGGGTTCGTCCTGCTCGGCATCGCCACCCTCACCCCGACCGGAATCAACGGCGCCCTCTTCGCCAACATCGCCCACGGTCTGATCACCGGTCTGCTGTTCTTCCTGGTCGGCGCGGTCAAGGACCGCCACGGCACCGCCGACCTCGACCGCCTGGCCGGGCTCGGCTCAGGCACCGGCGGAGCCCTCTACGGTCGCGCCCCCCGCCTTGGAGGACTCCTCGCCTTCGCTGCTGTTGCCAGCCTCGGTCTGCCCGGCCTGGCCGGCTTCTGGGGCGAACTGCTCGCCATGTTCGGCTCCTTCCAGCCCGCGGCGGGGCTGTCCCGCCCCGCCTACCTGGTCTTCATGGCCCTCGCTGGGCTCGGCACCCTGCTCACCGCCGCCTATCTGCTCGGTGTCGTCCGCCGGGTCTGCATGGGCGACCCCGCCGAGCACGCCGCTCTCGGCGCCGCACCGCACATCCCCGACGTCCAGGCCTACGAACTCGCCACCTGGACCCCGCTCGTCGCGCTCACCCTGGTCGCCGGGCTCTGGCCGGCCGTGCTCCTCGGCCTCAGCAACCCCGCCGTCAAGGCTCTTCTCGGAGGCAGCTGAGTCATGACCCATCTCGCTGTCACCGCAGCCGGTTCCCTCATCCAGTCCATCGACTGGGCGGCCGTCGCCCCGCTCCTCGTCACCGCCGCCACCGCCCTGGGCGTCCTGGTCGGCGACCTCTTCCTGCCGGAGCCGCGCAAGCGGCTCCTCGGCTGGATCTCCGTCGGGGGCCTGCTGCTGGCCCTGATCTTCCTGGTCCCACTGCGGGACGGGGACCGCGCCACCTTCTGCGTCCGCGCCGCGGGCGCCCCCGGTGACGCCCCTGCCTGCTCCTACGTCGCCGACCACTTCGCTCTGGTCATCCAGTTGCTGGTACTCGCGGGCGCGCTGCTCGCCGCGCTGCTCTCGATCCACACCGTTGAGGCCGACCGGCTGCCTTCGGGTGAGTTCTGGTTCCTGCTGCTCAGCTCGGTCACCGGCGCCGCTCTGCTGCCCGCCGCGCGTGACCTGGCCACGCTGGTGGTCGCCCTGGAGACGGTCTCGCTGCCGGCCTTCGCCCTGGTCGGCCTGCGCCGGGACGGACGAGGCGGCGAAGCCGCGCTGAAGTTCTTCCTGTCCTCGGTCACCGCGACCGCTGTCATGCTGCTCGGCGTCAGTTTCGTGTACGCCGCGACCGGCAGTATGCATCTCACCCGAATCGCCGCGGCGCTGCCGCACGTCCCCGCGCAGTTGAAGACCCTCGCCCTGGTGGGCGTAGTGCTGACGCTCGTCGGCTTCGCCTTCAAGACCGCCGCGGTTCCGTTCCACTTCTGGGTGCCCGACACCTATGCGGGTGCGCCCGTTCCGGTGGCCGCGTATCTCTCCGTGGTGAGCAAGGTAGCCGGTCTCTCGGGCCTCGCGCTGGTGTCAGTGGTCGGTTTTCACTCATACGGGCGAACCTGGGGTCTGGCACTCGCGATTCTGGCCGCACTCACCATGACGCTGGGTAATGTGGGCGCACTGCGCCAGCGCACCGACGCCCCGCACAGCGCCGTGCGCCTACTGGCCTGGTCCTCGATCGCTCAGGCCGGGTACCTGCTGGTCCCCATCGCCGCCGCCGGCTACGGCACCGCTGCCCCCGGCCGTGACCCGCTCGGCGCAACGGTGGCATACGCCCTGATCTACGGCGTGGTGAATCTCGGAGCCTTCGCCGTGGTGGCGCTGATCGTCGGCCGTATCGACGACTACCGGGGGCTTTTCGCCTCCCGCCCCGCCACCGCGCTGGTGATGGCCTTCTTCCTGCTCTGCCTGGCCGGGCTGCCTCCCGGGGTGATCGGTCTCTTCGGGAAGGTCGTGGTCTTCCGGGCCGCTATCGACTCCGGTCTCGGCTGGCTGGCCGTGGTCATGGCCGTGAACGTCGTCATCGCGCTGTACTACTACCTCGGTTGGACCGCCAAGATCTTCCAGGCCACCCCCGTCCCCGCCGCTCCCGCCGTCCCGGTCCACACCACTCCTGACTCCGCCGTCCCGGTCGCCGCATCCGCCGCGGTGCGTCGTCTGCCGCTGCCGATCGCCCTCTGCCTGGGCCTCGCCACGGTCGTCGGCGTGGTGCTCTCGGTGGCCCCGCAGCTGGTCCTCCAGGTCACCTCGGGATCCCTTTTCCGCTGATCCGGAGCCCACGGCCCCGGGTTGCGCCACCCCGCTCAGCAGCGGACAAGGGAACCAGGGCATCCGTCTCAGCCGTTGAACCAGACGAACGGACTTCACCAGGGCTGTGAAAGAAGACGCCCCTCATCGCACGTCTTGGAGGGCACCCGTGCACCGCCAGCACAATGGTCTGAAAACCGCCGCGCTCCTCGGCGGCCTCTCGGCACTGATCATCCTGATCGGCGCCTTCTGGGGGCGTACGGGCATCCTGATCGGCCTGGCGGTGGCGCTGGCGACCAACGGCTTCGCCTACTGGAACAGCGACAAACTGGCGCTGCGCGCCATGCGGGCCCGCCCGGTCAGCGAGATCGAGGCGCCCTGGCTCTACCGGATCGTGCGCGAGCTCTCCACCTCGGCCAAGCAGCCGATGCCCCGTCTCTACATCTCCCCGACCGAGGCCCCCAACGCCTTCGCCACTGGCCGCAACCCGCGCAACGCGGCCGTCTGCTGCACCCAGGGCATCCTGGGCATCCTGGACGAGCGCGAACTCCGCGGCGTCCTCGGCCACGAGCTGTCCCACGTCTACAACCGCGACATCCTGATCTCCTCCGTGGCCGGCTCCCTCGCCTCGGTGGTGCTGTTCCTGGTCAACTTCGCCTGGCTGATCCCGGTCGGCCGGGACGACGACGACGGCCCGGGAATCGTGGGGATGCTGCTGATGATGATCCTCGGCCCGATCGCCGCCAGCATGATCCAACTAGCCGTCAGCCGCTCCCGCGAGTACCAGGCCGACGCCTCCGGAGCCCAGCTCACCGGCGACCCGCTGGCCCTGGCCAGCGCCCTGCGCAAGCTGGATGCCGGGACCGCCAGGCTGCCGCTGCCGCCTGAGCCGCAGCTCCAGACCGCCAGCCATATGATGATCGCCAACCCGTTCCGTCCCGGCGGTGCGGGCGGCAAGCTCTTCTCGACCCACCCCCCGATGGCCGAGCGCATCGCCCGGCTCGAAGCGATGGCCGGCTACCGCGACTGACGGGGTGTCCACGCAGCGCCGGCCACCACGAACCGCGAACGCCACGAACTGCGAACGCAACGCATCACGAACACCACGATCACCACGGACGAAGCGAACGCCGCGGCCCGCCAGGAGGCAGCAGATGGACGTGCTCAGGTTCTTGCTCAATATCCTCTGGCTGATCCTCTGCGGATTCTGGATGGCCCTGGGCTACGTCGTCGCCGGGATCGTCTGCTGCATCCTGATCGTCACCATCCCGTTCGGCATCGCCTCGTTCCGCATCGCCGGCTACGTCCTGTGGCCGTTCGGCCGGACCACCCGCGAGCGCCCCGACGCCGGGGGCGCGTCCTGCGTGGGCAACGCCATCTGGCTGATCTTCGCCGGCTGGTGGCTCGCCCTGGGCCACCTGGTCACCAGCATCGCCCTCGCGGTGACCATCATCGGCATCCCCTTCGCCTGGGCGAACCTCAAGATGATCCCGATCTCGCTGATGCCGCTGGGCCGCGAGATCGTCTCCAGCGACCAGCCCTTTGCCGCGCGCTGATCCGCACCTGCACCCACGCCCGCGCCACGACCCGGCGCCCCGTATGCGGACGGCCCGGCGGGCGCAGTGACCACCGCACGCCGCCGGGCCCGTCCGGCCCATCCGCCCGCCGTGCGGGTCAGCGGTAGTTCACGAACTGGACGGCGAAGTCCAGGTCCTTGCCCTTGATCAGGGCCTGGATCGCCTGCAGGTCGTCCCGGCTCTTCGAGGTGACTCGCAGCTCGTCGCCCTGGACCTGGGCCTTCACGCCCTTGGGGCCCTCGTCCCGAATGATCTTCGCGACCTTCTTGGCGTTCTCCTGGGAGATGCCCTCCTCGATCGTGGCGAAGATCTTGTACTCCTTGCCGGACAGCTGCGGCTCTCCGGCGTCCAGGGACTTCAGCGAGATGCCCCGCTTGACCAGCTTTGTCTGGAAGACGTCCAGGATCGCGTTGACCCTGTCCTCCGAGTTGGCCTTCATCTCGATCTTGTCGCCGGACCACTCGATGGAGGCGCCGACGTTCTTGAAGTCGAAACGGGTGGCCAGTTCGCGGGAGGCCTGGTTGAGCGCGTTGTCGACCTCCTGCCGCTCGACCTTCGAGACGATGTCGAAACTGGAGTCGGCCATGATCAGTGAGTCTCCTTGACGGTGCGGTGACACGGACGGCGTCGTCACTCCCGCACGGGGAGGACGCCGAACCAGCGTAGCCATCAGCGCGCCCGCGTGCTGCCGCCGCGGGCCCGCCCCCGTCGCGCCACACGCGATCAACCAGGTGGCGGAGCACCCCCTGGTATCGGGTATTGTTTACGACGTCGAGCGGGGAACCGCGAGACATCCCCTGGCGGGTTGCCCGAGTGGCCAAAGGGAGCAGACTGTAAATCTGCCGGCTCTGCCTACAGTGGTTCGAACCCACTACCCGCCACCAGGGAAACAAGGCGGCCTCTCTCCTGCGGAAACGTGGAAGAGGGGCCGCCTTTGTGCGTGGCCCCGGGCCCGTTCCCGCCGTGGCAATCAGGAGGGCGTGGTAGAAAGCAGGTCAGTTCGGCGGGGACCGGGGAGCGTTGTCGTGGGGAGTGGGGCCGCGGATGAGCGAGCGAGTGGTGGTGCGTAAGGCCGAGGTCGGGGACGTAGCCGCCGCGGTGGAGCTGTGGACGCTGTCGCATGTGGCACGCCGCAACGGCCGACCGCTGCCGGACGCCCATGTCGTCCTGGCCCGGCAGCGGATGGCTTCCCCGGATTCCCTGTTACTGCTCGCCCACACCTCCGAGGACGACGACCATGACGTTGGCCCGGAGCCGACTCCGTCACCGGCGCCGATCGGGACGATCCTCGCGGTGCAGGGCCTGGACCAGGACGGCGCGGGCCCGCCGGTGCCGGGCCTCCTGCACATATCCCTGCTCAGCGTGGCCCCCGATCGCTGGGGGCGGCATGTCGGTCGGCGTCTGGTCGAAGCGGTGCTCACCCGCGGTGCCGCCGACGGCTTCGACGAAGCCCAACTGTGGACCCACGCCGACAATCTGAGGGCCAATCGGCTCTACAAGGCGATGGGCTTCCGGCGCAGCGGCCGGGTCCGGGTGGATGACTGGGGCGAGCTGCTGGTCCACTACCGCCGTCCGCTCACCTAGCCGCTCACCCAGCCGCTCGGCTGAAGCGCGGGACGTGCTCAGCAGGGCGGTCCGCTGCGTCCCTGTCGTGGCACCGCCGGTGCGCTGGTTTCGGCGAACTCCCGGACGGCGCTGGTCCTGCTGACGATTCGCCCGGCGTGCACCACGACCCGGCTGTGCCCGCCGGAGAGGGCTCCGCGCAGGCTCTCCCCGCGCACCGCGAGCACCTCGGCCGGACAGCCGGGCGCCAGCAGCACCGGGGGCAGGCCGAATGCCGCCCTGGTGGCCACGCTCACCGCCCCGTACGCGGCGGTCTCGCCCAGCTCGCCGGATGCCGTGAGCAGGAAGGCCGCCTCCAGCGGGTCCACCCGGCCGACCGGGTTGGCGGTGTCCCGGAGCGCTCCGCTCCCCGCCGCCACCGGCACCCCCGCCGCGAGCAGCATTCGAGCCGACAGCGGCCGTCCCACCGGCCCGGCCGATCCAGCAGGCCCGGCTACCCCCATCGACCCGGCCACCCCCGCCAGCCCGGCGGCCGACCCCGCGGGCGCAGCGGACCCCATCGACCCGGCCACCCCCGAAGCCGCGGTGGCCCCCGAAGCCGCCGTGGACCCGGTGCAGCGGGCGCACTGCGGTAGCACTACGACCGAGACCCGGGCCGCCGCCAGCTGTTCCACGCAGCGTGCGGCGACCTCAGGGGGCAGCAGCCCCAGCGCGGAGCAGGGGCCGATCACCGCCCGCGAGCTCAGCGTCCCGAGCACGGACGCGAGCCGGGTCAGCCGTCGCGGGTCGGCCGCGTCCGTGTGCAGGTCGAGCGGCAGTCCGTGCTCCTCGGCCAGTGCCACGACCGCGTCCAGGTGGCCGTCGGGGTCGGGATCGCCGTCGGGGCGGCCACCGACGGCGTGCGCGCCCATGCCGAGCGCCTCCCGGAGCATCGCGCGCCCCTCTGCTCCGGCGATCCCGGTCAACAGGCCTGGTAGCGGCACCACCTGAAGGTCCATCAGCCCGTGCAGCGCCCGCGCCGCCTGCAGTGCGGCGGTCATCCCGACCAGCCCCTGGGCACCGCCGATCCGAATGTGTGTGCGCTGGACCGTCGCGCCGTAACCGAGCCCGGTGAGGGCCGCCTCGGTGATCCGGCGCTGCAGATCCTCCAGCCGCTCCTGCCGAGCGCCCGAACCCCGCCCCACGTCCCGCTCCCACCCCGGAGCCGAGCCCAGGCTCGCATCCAGGACCGAGCCCGGATCCGGCTCGGCCCTCCCCGTTACCCCCGCTCCCGCCCCCGGCACCGGCGTCCCCGTGAACGCCTGGTCCAGGTGCGCATGCGCCTCCACCGGGGCCGGGAGCAGCAGGTATCCGGTCAGGTCGACGCGCTCGGCGGCGCTCAGCGTCCCGGCCGGGCCCACTGCCTCGATCCGCTCCCCGATGATGCGGACGTCCACACTGCGCCCGTCCGGAAGCCTCGCACCGGAGAGCAGCAGAGCCGGTCCGCCGGTGCCGGCCGGCTCGCTCGTGGGCATGTCGGCGGGCATGTGCTGCTCCTTCCCACCGTGCTGCGGAGACCATGATCGATGGGGGGAGCCTAGGGCGAAGTCCCGGTCCTGGAGCGGGAGGCGCGTGGGGGAGCGGGCACGGCCCGGATAAGTCGTACCGGCCCTCGGGGGAGGGGGCGAAACGATTTCACGGTTGGGCGGAGGAGCGTGTAATGTCTCTCTCGGCCAGCCCCTATAGCTCAGTCGGTAGAGCGTCTCCATGGTAAGGAGAAGGTCTGCGGTTCGATTCCGCATGGGGGCTCGGATGGGAGGGTGCCCCGCTTCGGCGGGGCGCTCGATCGTCGTGGCGGTGTAGCTCAGTTGGTAGAGCAAGCGGCTCATAATCGCTGTGTCACCGGTTCAAGTCCGGTCACCGCTACCATGCCGTGTAGCCGATTGTCGGGTAACCGTCCCAGTCGGCTACTCTTGTCTGTGTTCATAACGTTGTCTGTCCGAGGAAGGCACTCCTGTGGCCGCCACTGATGTCCGCCCGAAGATCACGCTGGCCTGCGTGGAGTGCAAGGAGCGGAACTACATCACCAAGAAGAACCGGCGTAACGACCCGGACCGTCTTGAGATGAAGAAGCACTGCCCCCGCTGCAACGCGCACACCGCGCACCGCGAGACCCGCTGACCCTCCGTTTCGACGCAGGGCCGACGGAACATCGTCCAGGCCGTCGGCGAAGGCCGCTCCCATCCGTGGGGGCGGCCTTCGTCGCGTCCCGGGTGCTTACCATCAGGGCGGAAGTGTGTCTGATTTGCTTGACCCTGACTGTGCTGAACCCTGACTGCTGAATCGTGACTGCTGAACCGTGAGGAGCTGCCCCATGCCGCTCGACCCCTCGTTCATCGGGCGGACGTATCCGCCCACCGCGTACTACGAGGTCGGCCGCGAGAAGATCCGTGAGTTCGCGGAGGCCGTGGGCGACGACAATCCGGCCTACCGGGACACCGACGCGGCCAAGGCACTGGGCCATCCCGATGTGATCGCCCCGCCGACTTTCGCCTTTGTGCTCAGCTACCGTGCGGCGGCCCAGGTCCTGGTGGATCCGGAACTCGGCCTGGACTTCTCCCGGGTGGTGCACGGCGACCAGCGGTTCGTCTACTCGCGCCCGGTCCACGCCGGCGACCGGCTCACGGTCACCTGCGTGATCGACTCGATCAAGTCGCTGGCCGGGAACGACGTGCTGTCGGTCCGCGGCGAGATCCACGAGGAGAGCGGCGAGCATGTCGTGACCGCCCACATGATGCTGGTGGCCCGCGCCGCCGAGGGGGAGTGAGCATGTCCGCGCTTGTGAACTACGACGACGTCGAGGTCGGCACCGCGCTTCCGGCGCAGTCCTTCCCGGTCACCCGGGCCACCCTGGTCCGCTATGCGGGCGCCTCCGGCGACTTCAACCCGATCCACTGGAGCGAGTCCTTCGCCACGGCGGTCGGCCTGCCCAATGTGATCGGGCACGGCATGTTCACCATGGCCGAGGCGATCCGGGTGGTGACCGACTGGCTCGGCGACCCGGGTGCGGTGGTCGAGTACGGGGTCCGCTTCACCAAGCCGGTGGTGGTCCCGGACGACAGCGTCGGCGCGCTGATCGAGGTCTCGGCCAAGGTCGCCCTGAAGCTGGACGACCGTCGGGTCCGGGTGGACCTGCTGGCGACCAGCGGCGGGGAGAAGGTCCTCGGCATGTCCCGCGCCGTGGTCCAACTGGCCTGAGCGATGTCCCGCGCCGTGGTCCAGCTGGCCTGAGCGTGCGCGGAACGGCGGCCGGCCGGTGGGTTCCGGCAGGCCGCCGTCCAGTTTTCGACCTGCCCTTGCGTTGTTAGTAATCAACCACTAACTTAGTTCCCATGGCGAAGACGAGCATGAGAATGAGCGCGGAGGAGCGGCGCGAGAGCGTCATCCTCGCCTCCATGTCCGAGTTCGCCAAGGGCGGCTACAACGGCACCTCCACCCAGGCCATCGCGGACCGGGTGGGTGTCTCGCAGCCCTATCTCTTCCGTCTCTTCCCCTCGAAGAAGGCCCTCTTCATGGCAGCGGTCACCCGCTGCATCGAGGACACCACGGCGGTCTTCGACGCCGCAGGCGAAGGTCTCGAAGGCACCCCCGCGCTCGACGCGATGGCGGAGGCCTACATCGGCCTGATCGCCGACCGGGAGAAGCTGCTGATGCAGCTTCAGGTCTATGTCTCCTCCGGGTCCGACGACCTGGACGAGTCGGACCGCGAGCAGGTCCGCCAGCTCTGGGGCCGGCTCTGGGACAGCGTCGCCATCCGTACCGGCGCCGATGTGCAGGAGGTCACCAGCTTCTTCGCGCACGGCATGCTGATCAACACCCTGGTCGCCCTGGGTGTCCCTGACGGAGACCGCCTGTGGGCGGGCTTCGACTGGGACTGTTGGTCGGCGCGCGGCGCCGGCGGCAGCACCAGCGGCGGCGCCAAGCCGTAGGCCGCCGCCCCTGCGGGCGGGTGTCCTGGCAACCTCCATGTCCGCGAAAGTTATTGACTGATCACTAATCTAGCAGCCAGGTTCCCCCCGAGCCGGGGGGCTTCACACCAAGGGAACCGTCATGCGCAAGGGCAGCCCCGCAGTCTGGGCCTTCGTCATCACCAGCACCGCCGGCTTCATGGCCGCGCTGGACAACCTCGTGGTCACCACCGCGCTCCCGTCCATCAGGACCCACCTCGGCGGCGGCATCGCCGACCTGGAGTGGACCGTCAACGCCTACACCCTCACCTTCGCCGTGCTGCTGATGCTCGGCGCCGCGCTCGGGGACCGCTTCGGCCGTCGGAGAATCTTCACCCTCGGGCTCGCGCTGTTCACCCTCTCCTCCCTCGGCGCGGCCCTGGCGCCGGGCATCGACGCGCTGATCGCCGCCCGCGCCGCTCAGGGCGTAGGCGCCGCCCTGCTCACCCCGGTCAGTCTCACCCTGCTCACCTCCGCGGTGGCCCCGGCCAAGCGCGGCCTGGCCTTCGGCGCCTGGGGTGCGGTGAACGGCATGGCCATCGCGATGGGGCCGCTGATCGGCGGGACCATCGTCGAGCACCTCTCCTGGCAGTGGATCTTCGCGCTGAACGTGCCCATCGGCCTGGCCCTGCTGCCGCTCGCCCGGCTCCGGCTGACCGAGAGCCACGGCCCCAACAGCCGGCTCGACATCCCCGGTACGGCTCTGGCCAGCGCCGGCCTGTTCGGCATCGTCTTTGCCCTGATCCGCGGCAACGCCGACGGCTGGAGCAGCCCGACCGTGCTCACCGGCCTGATCGCCGGAGCCGCCCTGCTGGTCGCCTTCGTCGCCTGGGAGCTGCGGACCGACGCGCCGCTGCTGCCGATGCGGCTGTTCCGCAACCGCGCCTTCGCTGCGGTGAACAGCGCCTCGTTGCTGATGTCGGTCGGCATGTTCGGCTCGATCTTCCTGCTCAGCCAGTGGCTGCAGACCGCCCAGGGCTACAGCCCGATGGAGGCCGGCGTCCGGATGCTGCCGTGGACCGCGATGCCGATGGTCGTGGCCCCGCTCGCCGGGATGCTGGTGGACCGGATCGGCGGACGGATCATCATCGCCGCCGGGCTCGCCTTCCAGGCCGCCGGGCTGGTCTGGTTCGCGCTGATCGTCGCGGCGCATGTCGACTACAGCAGCCAGATCCCGCCGCTGGTGCTCTCCGGCATCGGCATGGCCCTGTTCTTCGCCCCGGTCACCACGGTGCTGATGGGCTCGGTGAAGCCGGAGGAGCAGGGGGTCGCCTCCGGTGCCAACAACGCCCTCCGTGAGATCGGTGGGGCGCTCGGTATCGCCGTCCTCGCCTCGGTCTTCACCGCCCACGGCGACTTCAGCAGCCCGCAGCGGTACGCCGACGGCCTGGCCCCGGCGATCTGGGTCGGCGCCGCCGCGATCGCCGCGGCGACCGTCGCCGCGCTGATCCTCCCCCGCCGCCGCGCGGCTGCCGCCACCGCCACCGCCACCGCCGCGGCCGGCGACTCCGCCGACAGCGCCCAGCCCCTCTCCACGGTGGCCTGACCCGAACCGCACCCCGAATCCGGCCGGCCCACCAGATCCACCGCGCCCGCCCGGCCACCCGACCCATCCCGCGACCCGCCCCGTCCGTCCCCGCCCGTGGGGACGGACGGGGCACGGTCGTGTCCCCCTTAGGCTGGTCGCGTGCAGGAACTCCAGGACGCCCCCCTCGCCCCGCTGACCACGTTCCGCCTCGGCGGGCCCGCCCGCAGGCTGGTGACCGCCCGTACCGACGCGGAGGTGGTCGAGACCGTACGGCGCGCCGACCGGGACGGCGAGCCGCTGCTGATCATCGGCGGCGGCAGCAACCTGGTGATCTCCGACAAGGGCTTCGACGGAACCGCCCTGCACATTGCGACCACCGGCCGGGTCCTGGACCGCACCGACACCGGCGCCGTCCTCGACGTCGCGGCCGGGGAGACCTGGTCCGACCTGGTCGGCGACACCGTGCTGGAGCACCGCCTGGCCGGCATCGAGTTCCTGGCCGGGATCCCCGGCTCGGTCGGCGCGACCCCGGTGCAGAACGTCGGCGCCTACGGGACGGAGGTGGCCGACACCATCACCGAGGTCGTCGCCTACGACCGGAGCACCGGCGAGACGGTCACCCTGGCCAACGTCGCCTGCGCCTTCTCCTACCGGCACAGCATCTTCAAGGCCCAGCCCGACCGCTATGTGGTGCTGCGGGTCCGCTTCGCCCTGGCGGACGCGGCCGGCCGGTCCAACCCGGTGCGCTACGCCGAGCTGGCCCGAGCCCTCGGCGTCGAGCAGGGGGGCCGGGTGCCGGTGGAGGCAGCCTGGAACCAGGTGCTCCGGCTGCGCGCGGGCAAGGGCATGGTGCTGGACCCGGCGGACCACGACACCTGGTCGGCCGGGTCGTTCTTCACCAACCCGGTGCTCGACCCGGCCCAGTTGGCCGCCTTCACCGCCAGGGTCCACGACCGGCTCGGCCCGGACACCGCTTTCCCCGCCTTCCCCGCGCCGGACGGCGGCACCAAGACCTCGGCCGCCTGGCTGATCGAGCGGGCCGGTTTCGGCAAGGGCTACGGCAGTGGCCCGGCCCGGCTCTCGGCCAAGCACACCCTCGCCCTCACCAACCGGGGCGGCGCCACCACCGAGGACCTGCTCGCCCTCGCCCGCGAGGTCCGCGCCGGAGTCCAGACAGCCTTCGGCATCACCCTGGTGAACGAACCGGTCCTGGTCGGCGTCGAACTCTGACGAGCCCACGGCCCGCCACCCAGCCCTCGACTCACCAGCGCTGCCCCCTCAACTCACCAGCCAGGCGTCGATCCCGGCCAACAGCCGCTCCTTTTCGTCCTTCGGCGCGCAGGATCCGCGCACCGACTGCCGTGCCAGCTCGGCCAGTTCGGCGTCGCTGAAGCCGTGCACCTCCCGTGCCGACCGGTACTGCTCGGCGAGCCGCGAGCCGAACAGCAGCGGGTCGTCCGCGCCCAGCGCCAGCGGCACCCCGGCCTCGAACAGGGTGCGCAGCGGCACGTCCTCGGGCTTCTCGTAGACGCCGAGCGCCACATTCGACGCCGGGCAGACCTCACAGGTGATCTGACGGTCCGCCAGCCGCTGCATCAGCCGCGGGTCCTCGGCCGCCCGTACGCCGTGGCCGACCCGGCCCGCGCCCAGGTCGTCCACGCAGTCCCGGACGCTGGACGGCCCGGCCAGCTCCCCGCCGTGCGGGGCGGCGAGCAGCCCGCCCTCCCTGGCGATGGCGAAAGCCCGGTCGAAGTCCCTTGCCATTCCCCGCCGTTCGTCGTTGGAGAGGCCGAAGCCGACCACCCCGCGGTCCGCGTAGCGGACCGCGAGCCGGGCCAGGGTGCGGGCGTCCAGCGGGTGCTTCATCCGGTTGGCGGCGACCAGCACCCTTATCCCCACCCCGGTGGCCCGGGAGGCGTCCTCGACGGTGCCGAGGACGAGCTCCAGCGCGGGGATCAGCCCGCCCAGCCGGGGGGCGTAGGAGGTGGGGTCGACCTGGATCTCCAGCCAGCCGCTGCCGTCGGCGCGTTCGTCCTCGGCGGCTTCGAGCACCAGCCGCCGGATGTCGTCCTCGTCGCGCAGAACCGATCGCGCCATGTCGTACAGCCGCTGGAAGCGGAACCATCCGCGCTCGTCCGTCGCCCGGAGCTTCGGCGGTCGGCCGGAACTCAGCGCCTCGGGCAGGTGCACTCCGTGCTTGTCGGCGAGTTCCAACAGCGTGGACGGACGCATGGAGCCGGTGAAGTGCAGATGCAGGTGCGCTTTGGGCAGGAGGCGGACATCGCGAATGGAAGGGGTGGCGGCCGGGGGAGCGGGTACCTGTTCCATTCGCAGATCTTCGCGTATTCAGCCTGATGGGGGAAAACAACGAGGTCAAGTCGCTCGATCGGGTGACGCGCAGCTCGCCTCAGCAGACGGGAAGGGCCCGCCGCTCCCGGTGCGAACCGGGAAGCGACGGGCCCTGAACCGACCAGCCGGCAGCAGCCGACAGCCGGGTCAGTCCTGTGCCTCGCCGAGCAGCTTCTGCAGCCGGGACACGCCCTCGACCAGGTCCTCGTCGCCCAGCGCGTAGGAGAGCCGGAGGTATCCCGGGGTCCCGAAGGCCTCGCCCGGCACCACCGCGACCTCGACCTCGTCCAGGATCAGCGAGGCCAGCTCCGCGGACGTGCTCGGGCGCTGCCCGCGCAGCTCCTTGCCCAGCACGCCCTTGACCGAGGGGTAGGCGTAGAACGCGCCCTCCGGCTCGGGGCAGACCACGCCGGGGATCTCGTTCAGCATCCGCACGATGGTCTTCCGACGCCGGTCGAACGCGACCCGCATCTCGTCCACCGCGGTCAGGTCGCCCGACACCGCGGCCAGCGCCGCGACCTGGGCGACATTGCTGACGTTGGAGGTCGCGTGCGACTGCAGGTTGGTCGCCGCCTTGATCACGTCCTGCGGGCCGATCACCCAGCCCACCCGCCAGCCGGTCATCGCGTAGGTCTTGGCGACGCCGTTGACCACGATGCACTTGCCGGCCAGCTCCGGCACGGCCACCGGCAGCGACACGAACTCCGCGTCCCCGTACACCAGGTGCTCGTAGATCTCGTCGGTGAGCACCCACAGCCCGTGCTCCGCCGCCCAGCGGCCCACCGCCTCGACCTCGGCCCGGCTGTAGACCGCGCCGGTCGGGTTGGACGGCGACACGAACAGCAGCACCTTGGTGTTCTCGGTGCGGGCCGCCTCCAACTGCTCCACCGACACCTTGTAGCCCGTGGTCTCGTCCGCCACGACCACCACCGGGACCCCGCCGGAGAGTTGGATCGACTCCGGGTAGGTGGTCCAGTACGGCGCGGGCACGATGACCTCGTCGCCCGGGTCCAGGATCGCCGCGAAGGCCTCGTAGATGGCCTGCTTGCCGCCGTTGGTCACCAGGACCTGGGAGGCCTCGACCGCCCAGCCCGAGTCCCGCAGCGTCTTCGCGGCGATGGCCGCCTTCAGCTCGGGCAGACCGCCCGCGGGGGTGTAGCGGTGGTTCTTCGGGTCGCGGCAGGCGGCGACCGCCGCTTCCACGATGTAGCCGGGCGTCGGGAAGTCGGGCTCGCCGGCGCCGAAGCCGATCACCGGGCGCCCGGCCGCCTTGAGGGCCTTGGCCTTGGCGTCCACGGCGAGGGTGGCGGACTCCGCGATCGCGCCGATGCGGGCCGAGACCCGACGGTCGGCCGGACGGGTGCTGGGGTCTGGGTGGGGAGTGGCAGCGCTCATGCCTGCATGGTCCCAGAAGCCGTGCCGACCGGGCATCGGTGTTTCACCAGTCGACCCGCCACCGTCCGGACCTGCGCCACTCATTCGACCAATCAGGCATCCACCCCCTACACTCAAGCCTCGACGGACCCGGCCGACAGCTCGGGGCGGCAGGCACACCGTGCAGCCGCCCGGATGCGGTAGGTTGGGGCAGGCGAATCCGGCTGGTCCGGATTCAAAGGGTCGTAGCTCAATTGGTAGAGCACCGGTCTCCAAAACCGGCGGTTGGGGGTTCAAGTCCCTCCGGCCCTGCTGTCCGCTCTGTTGCCGAAGGGCAACAGGCGGTACTCTCAGCACTGCGTTTACGAGCTCGCAACATTGCGAACCTCGACAGATACCCGATTTCAGGTGAGGGACGAGTGACGGAGACCGTGGGCTCCACCGCGACACCTGATCGTGGTAGCGCGGAGGACGAACAGGGCGAGGCCCTGTCGCGTCGGGACCGCAAGCGAGCCAACAAGGCCGCTGGCAAGGACGGCAAGAAGAAGCGCGGCGACCGCCCGAACATCTTCGCCCGTACTGCCCTTTTCTACCGCCAGATCATCGCCGAGCTTCGCAAGGTCGTCTGGCCCAGCCGGAACGACCTGACCACGTACACGACGGTCGTCATCGTCTTCGTCGTGGTGATCATGGCGCTGGTCTACGGTCTCGACACCGGCTTCGTGCAGCTGTCCAAGCTGGTCTTCGGCTGACGCCGGAGAGCCCTCTCGGTAGCGACTCCGCGCCGACCGCTGTACCCGACCCCTGCCCGACCCGCGTGGGACAGCACTGTCCGGGCGCTCCGCTACCGTTGTATCGGTATCGTTGAGACTCCGAGCCGTCCGCAGCCAAGCCCTGCTTCTCCCTGTGGACGGTACGGAACCGTCCCACCTTTCATCTCCAGGAAGAAGCAGCCAACGTGTCTGAGTCCCACCTGTACGACGCCGCGCAGGCCCCCGAGGCTGACGAGGCCGTCGAGTCGGCCGACGCTGCGGAGCAGGACGCGTGGGCCGAGGCCGACGACTCCGCCGACCAGATCGTCGACAACGCCGACGGTGACGAGGACGAGGTCGAGGCTGCCGACGCCGTCGCCGAAGGCTCCGCCGACGAAGGCTCCGCCGACGAAGGCTCCGCCGACGAAGGCTCCGCCGACGAGTCGGACGCGGCCCCGGCCCACGACGAGGCCGCCGAGCCGACCGACGAGGCCACCGCCGAGGACGCCGACGCAGAGGCCACCGAAGCCGAGGACGCCGAGGACGAGGTCGACCCGATCGTCGCGTTCCGCGAGGAGCTGCGCCTCGCGGCCGGCGAGTGGTACGTCATCCACACCTACGCCGGCTACGAGAACCGGGTGAAGTCCAACCTGGAGCAGCGCGCCGTGTCGCTGAACGTCGAGGACTACATCTACCAGGCCGAGGTGCCGCAGGAAGAGGTCGTCCAGATCAAGAACGGCGACCGCAAGACCATCCGGCAGAACAAGCTCCCCGGCTACGTGCTGGTGCGGATGGACCTGACCAACGAGTCCTGGGGCGTGGTCCGGAACACCCCCGGGGTGACCGGCTTCGTCGGCAACGCCTACGACCCGTACCCGCTGACGCTGGACGAGGTCGTCAAGATGCTCGCTCCGGACGTCGAGCGTGCCGCGGCCAAGGAGGCCGGCCGGCCCTCGCAGGTCCGCCCCGCCGACATCCAGGTGCTCGACTTCGAGGTCGGCGACTCGGTCACGGTCACCGACGGCCCGTTCGCCACGCTGCAGGCGACGATCAACGAGATCAACCCGGACTCCAAGAAGGTCAAGGGCCTGGTCGAGATCTTCGGCCGGGAGACCCCGGTCGAGCTCTCCTTCGACCAGATCGCCAAGAACGACTGACCGCAGGACACCCCGCAGGGGCCCCGCACCCGCAAGGGCGCGGGGCCCCTGCGCGTGCGCCTCAGGGCGTGATTTAGGATCGCCGCCCCTTTCGGGCTATCCTGGCTCGATGTGTGCGTGGAGCCAGGCCATCCGGTCGGCGAGCCACACAGAAATCCCAGGCCCCGCCGCCGCGCTTCAGCGTGCCGGTCGGGAACCCCTCTCGTAAGGACCCGGAGAGAGCATGCCTCCCAAGAAGAAGAAGGTCACGGGGCTTATCAAGCTCCAGATCAACGCCGGCGCGGCCAACCCCGCGCCGCCCGTGGGCCCCGCGCTGGGCCAGCACGGCGTCAACATCATGGAGTTCTGCAAGGCCTACAACGCCGCGACCGAGTCGCAGCGCGGCATGGTCGTGCCGGTGGAGATCACGGTCTACGAAGACCGCACCTTCACCTTCATCACCAAGACTCCGCCGGCCGCTCGCCTGATCCTCAAGGCCGCGGGCGTGGAGAAGGGCTCCGGCGAGCCGCACAAGACCAAGGTCGCCAAGATCACGGCTGCCCAGGTCCGCGAGATCGCCACGACCAAGCTGCCCGACCTGAACGCCAACTCCCTGGAGCAGGCGGACAAGATCATCGCGGGCACCGCCCGTTCGATGGGCATCACCGTCGAGGGCTGAGCACCAGCTCGGCACCCGTACGGAAGTGGTAGGACCGAGCGCGGTCCGCAGCCACCACAACTCCACGTCTTTTATCCACAGGAGCAGCAGTGAAGCGCAGCAAGGCTCTGAACGCCGCGGCGGAGAAGATCGACCGCGACCGTCTGTACGCCCCCCTCGAGGCGATCCGCCTCGCCAAGGAGACCTCCACCTCCAAGTTCGACGGCACCGTCGAGGTCGCCATGCGCCTGGGTGTCGACCCGCGCAAGGCCGACCAGATGGTCCGCAGCACCGTCAACCTCCCGCACGGCACCGGCAAGACTGCCCGGGTCCTGGTCTTCGCGACCGGTGACCGTGCCGCGGCTGCACTCGCTGCGGGCGCCGACATCGTCGGCGCCGACGAGCTCATCGACGAGGTCGCCAAGGGCCGCCTGGACTTCGACGCCGTCGTGTCCACCCCGGACCTGATGGGCAAGGTCGGTCGTCTGGGCCGCGTGCTCGGCCCCCGCGGCCTGATGCCGAACCCGAAGACCGGCACCGTGACCCCGGACGTGGCCAAGGCCGTGACCGAGATCAAGGGCGGCAAGATCGAGTTCCGCGTCGACAAGCACTCGAACCTGCACCTGATCATCGGCAAGGTGTCCTTCGACACCGAGAAGCTGGTCGAGAACTACGCCGCCGCCCTGGACGAGGTGCTCCGCGCCAAGCCGTCCGCCTCCAAGGGCCGGTACATCAAGAAGATCGCGCTCAGCACCACGATCGGCCCTGGCATCCAGGTCGACCCGAGCCGCACCCGAAACCTCCTCGTCGAGGAGGACCCGGCGTCGGTCTGATCCCCCAGGATCAGCACGCAGTCGCGTTCTCGACGGGCCCGTCCGCGTGTCCGACCCCCGGTGTAGCGTGGGCGAGCGATCTCATACGAACCACAGGGGGGTTCCACATGCGCAGTACCCGTGCACTCTGTCTGGCCGCCGCCGCGGTCCTCGGCGCGGCGGCGCTGACGTCCTGCTCCGCGGCCTCGAAAGCAGCCGACACGGCGACCGGCGCGGCCAAGGACACCGCGGTTTCGGTCGCCGACGCGATGTCGCTGACGACCAAGCAGACGGCCAGCTACACCTCGATGAAGATGAAGATGACCGAGATCGTGCCGAAGGTCGGCACGATCACGGCGTCCGGCGAGATGTCGCGCAATCCGCTGGCGATGCAGATGACCATGTCCAATCCCCAGCTGTCGCAGGAGCTGGACGCCGGCTCGATCCAGATGATGATGAGCGGCTCGACGATGTACATGAACCTGGGCGACGCAGGAGCCAAGCAGCTCGGCGGCAAGCACTGGATGAAGATGGACTTCGCCGACCTCGGGGCGAGCGGCAAGGCCCTCTCCGACGCGATGGACAAGAGCAACGGCCAGGACCCGTCGGACGCGGTCAAGCTGCTGACCTCCTCCGGCGACGTCAAGAAGGTCGGCCAGGAGACCGTGGACGGGGTGCGGACCACCCACTACACCGGCACGGTCGACATGAAGGGCCTGGCCGCGCAGCTCGGCAAGGACGACAGCAGCTTCAAGACCATCGTCGACCAGGCCGGCCAGCTCGGGATGAGCACCGAGAAGGTGGACCTGTGGATCGACTCGCGCAACCTGCCGGTCAAGGTGCACGAGACCGCCGCCACCAGCCAGGGCACGGTCGACATCACGGTCGACTACTCGGACTTCGGCAACACCCCGGTGAAGGTCACCCCGCCCCCGGCGAGCGACACCCTGGACTTCGCCAGCATGCTCAAGGGCGCCAAGACCAGCTGACCGACCGCGCGCCGAACAACCGCGCCGACCGCGCCGACGGACCGTCACGCCGGCCGGGCCCGGTGGGCGATTTGCCCGCCGGGCCCGGTGTCGCGTAGCTTGGTGACTGCCAAAGACCGCTGGTTGTTGCCGCGTGCCTCGGAAGAGGCGGGCGTGGCGACCGAAGGATCCGCGAAGGATGCGGACGACCCGCGCAGGATGGATGAGGAAGACCGCGCTCCGCGTGCGTGCCGCAAGGCCCGCCACACGTCGAGCATGGACCAGCCCCGTGCGCCTGCGCCGGGGCTGTCGTGTTTCTCCGAGCACTTTCTTCCGGCGGGACGGGGCGTAGCAGGTCGACTCGACGGTCGGCCACGCATCGACATCACGGAAGGAGGCGTAAGCCTATGGCAAGGCCCGACAAGGCTGCCGACGTCGCGGCGCTGACGGACCAGTTCCGCGGCTCCAACGCGGCCGTGCTGACCGAGTACCGCGGTCTGACCGTGGCGCAGCTGAAGACGCTGCGTCGCTCGCTCGGCAACAACGCCAATTACGCCGTGGTGAAGAACACGCTGACCAAGATCGCGGCCAACGAGGCCGGGATCTCTGAGCTCGACGACCTGTTCGCGGGTCCGACGGCTGTCGCCTTCATCGCCGGTGACCCGGTGGAGTCGGCGAAGGCTCTGCGTGACTTCGCCAAGGACAACCCCGCACTGATCATCAAGGGCGGTGTCCTTGACGGTAAGGCGCTGTCCGCCGATGACATCAAGAAGCTCGCGGACCTCGAGTCCCGCGAGGTGCTGCTCGCCAAGCTGGCGGGTGGCCTGAAGGCGTCGATGGCCAAGGCCGCCGCCACCTTCCAGGCCCCCCTCACGGAGTTCGTCCGCACCGCGGAGGCGCTCCGGGCCAAGGTCGAGCAGGGCGGTGCCGGTACGCCGGCTCCCGCCGTCGAGGACGAGGTGGCGGAGTAGCCTCCGCCCCCCTCCTGCCTCGCAGCGGGCCCGTACGCCCGCCTATCCGTACATCCGGCACCCGCCGAAATAGTGGAAGGACGCCATCATGGCGAAGCTGTCCCAGGACGAGCTGCTCGAGCAGTTCGCGACCCTGACCCTCATCGAGCTGTCCGAGTTCGTCAAGGCGTTCGAGGAGAAGTTCGACGTCAAGGCTGCCGCCCCGGTCGCCGTCGCCGCCGGTGGTGGCGCTGCCGCCGTCGAGGACGCCGCTGAGGAGCAGGACGAGTTCGACGTCGTCCTCACCGCCGCCGGTGACAAGAAGATCCAGGTCATCAAGGAGGTGCGCGCCCTCACCTCGCTCGGCCTGAAGGAGGCCAAGGACCTCGTTGACGGCGTGCCCGCCAACGTCCTGGAGAAGGTTGCCAAGGACGCGGCCGAGAAGGCCAAGGCTGCGCTCGAGGCCGCTGGCGCCTCCGTCACCGTCAAGTAGTCTCCACTACCTGGCAGCTGACACCAGCTCGGGCCGGGGCGGCCACCCTCAGGGGGGGCCGCCCCGGCTTTTTGCTTTTCCGTCAGTTCCTGCGGGGCGTCGCAGTCCGGTATGTTTTATGCCGATTCACCCCTTCTGTCGCCGGGGTGCTCCCCATGGGGCGCGCGGGCGAGTATGGTGATCGTCGTCGCTGCGGGTACGACCTGTCCGCGGCGGGAACCGCGTAGCGGTCGCCGAGCGGCCTGCCCCACCAGGGCAGTCGCCCGGCCCGACCGCCGGCTCGCGGAGGGCTGGAACTCGGCCGGACATCGGCCGGACACCGGTCCGCCGGTGGCTCTTTTGCAGGCCCGCCCTTGACGAACCGCACGCGGCGCGCAATTCTCAGGACGAGGGATTCCGGACCGGCTTCCGCAGAATCTGCGGACGGCAGGCATGGAACCCGGGTGTGGTGGGGAATACACACCCAGTAGGCAGTGACCGCCCCAGGGGGCGCCCTCGGAGAGGGTGATCCCGCGAGGTAGGGAGTTCGACGATTCGGTCTCCGAATCCGGACTGGACAGCAGTGTGCCGTCTGGCTACACTGTCCCTTTGCGCTGCCTTTTAGCTGCTCCGTGACTCGACCCCCGGTGACAGCACTGCCCCGACCAGGGGTGGCACCCCGTTTGCGCACTGGCCCCGACCAGGAGATTCCGTCTTCTGGCTCAGCGGCTCGTGTGGAAGCGCGGATGCTACCCGTGCGACGGGTGGGCCCGGTACGCGCGTAGTGAGTCCGAGCCCTCGGAAGGACCCCCTCTTGGCCGCCTCGCGCAACGCCTCGAACAACTCCGCATCCACCGCACCGCTCCGTATTTCCTTCGCGAAGATTCGTGAGCCCCTCGAGGTTCCCAACCTCCTCGCCCTGCAGACCGAGAGCTTCGACTGGCTCCTCGGCAACCAGGCGTGGAAGGACAGGGTCGAGGCGTCGCTCGCAGAAGGACACGACGTCCCGCAGAAGTCAGGTCTGGAGGAGATCTTCGAGGAGATCTCCCCGATCGAGGACTTCTCCGGTTCGATGTCGCTGACCTTCCGCGACCACCGCTTCGAGCCCCCCAAGAACTCGATCGACGAGTGCAAGGACCGCGACTTCACCTTCGCGGCCCCGCTCTTCGTCACCGCCGAGTTCACCAACAACGAGACCGGCGAGATCAAGTCGCAGACGGTCTTCATGGGCGACTTCCCGCTCATGACCCACAAGGGCACCTTCGTGATCAACGGCACCGAGCGTGTCGTCGTATCGCAGCTGGTCCGCTCCCCGGGCGTCTACTTCGACACCACCCTGGACAAGACGTCCGACAAGGACATCTACTCCGCCAAGGTCATCCCCTCCCGCGGGGCCTGGCTGGAGCTGGAGATCGACAAGCGCGACATGGTCGGTGTCCGCATCGACCGCAAGCGCAAGCAGTCGGTCACCGTGCTGCTGAAGGCCCTCGGCTGGACCTCCGAGCAGATCCTGGAGGAGTTCGGCCAGTACGAGTCGATGCGCGCCACCCTGGAGAAGGACCACACCCAGGGTCAGGACGACGCACTGCTCGACATCTACCGCAAGCTGCGTCCGGGCGAGCCGCCCACCCGCGAGGCGGCGCAGACGCTTCTGGAGAACCTCTACTTCAACCCGAAGCGCTACGACCTGGCCAAGGTCGGCCGGTACAAGATCAACAAGAAGCTCGGCGTGGAGCAGCCCCTCGACGGCGGCGTGCTCACCACCGACGACATCCTTGCCACGATCAAGTACCTGGTCCAGCTGCACGCCGGTGAGACCGAGACGGTGGCGCCCAACGGCAACACCATCGTGGTCGAGGACGACGACATCGACCACTTCGGCAACCGTCGCCTCCGCAACGTCGGCGAGCTGATCCAGAACCAGGTGCGCACCGGCCTGGCCCGGATGGAGCGCGTGGTCCGGGAGCGGATGACGACCCAGGACGTCGAGGCGATCACGCCGCAGACCCTGATCAACATCCGGCCGGTCGTCGCCTCCATCAAGGAGTTCTTCGGCACCAGCCAGCTGTCCCAGTTCATGGACCAGACGAACCCGCTGTCGGGGCTGACCCACAAGCGTCGTCTGTCCGCGCTGGGCCCCGGCGGTCTGTCCCGTGAGCGGGCCGGCTTCGAGGTCCGTGACGTGCACCCGTCCCACTACGGCCGGATGTGCCCGATCGAGACCCCGGAAGGCCCGAACATCGGCCTGATCGGCTCGCTCGCCTCCTACGGCCGGGTCAACGCCTTCGGCTTCGTGGAGACCCCGTACCGCAAGGTCGTCGAGGGCATCGTCACCGACGACCTCGACTACCTCACCGCGGACGAGGAGGACCGGTTCGTCATCGCCCAGGCCAACGCGCCGCTGACCGATGACAACCACTTCGCCGAGGGCCGCGTCCTGGTCCGTCGCCGGGGCGGGGAGATCGACTACATCCCCGGCATCGAGATCGACTACATGGACGTCTCGCCGCGCCAGATGGTGTCCGTCGCCACCGCGATGATCCCGTTCCTGGAGCACGACGACGCCAACCGCGCGCTCATGGGCTCCAACATGATGCGCCAGGCCGTCCCGCTGCTGAAGAGCGAGTCGCCGCTGGTCGGCACCGGCATGGAGTACCGCGCCGCGGTCGACGCCGCCGATGTCATCGCCGCCGAGAAGTCCGGCGTGGTCCAGGAGGTCTCCGCCGACTACGTCACGGTGGCCAACGACGACGGCACCTACACCACGTACCGCGTGGCCAAGTTCACCCGCTCCAACCAGGGCACGGCCTTCAACCAGAAGGTCATCGTGGACGAGGGCGCGCGGATCGAGGTGGGCCAGGTGCTCGCCGACGGTCCCTGCACCGACCAGGGCGAGATGGCGCTCGGCAAGAACCTGCTGGTCGCGTTCATGCCGTGGGAGGGCCACAACTACGAGGACGCGATCATCCTGTCGCAGCGCCTCGTGCAGGACGACGTCCTCTCCTCGATCCACATCGAGGAGCACGAGGTCGACGCCCGTGACACCAAGCTCGGCCCGGAGGAGATCACCCGGGACATCCCGAACGTCTCCGAGGAGGTCCTCGCGGACCTGGACGAGCGCGGGATCATCCGGATCGGCGCCGATGTCACCACCGGTGACATCCTGGTCGGCAAGGTCACGCCCAAGGGCGAGACCGAGCTGACCCCGGAGGAGCGCCTGCTGCGCGCCATCTTCGGCGAGAAGGCCCGTGAGGTCCGCGACACCTCGCTGAAGGTGCCGCACGGCGAGCAGGGCAAGGTCATCGGCGTCCGCGTCTTCGACCGCGAGGAGGGCGACGAGCTGCCGCCCGGCGTCAACCAGCTGGTCCGGGTCTACGTGGCCCAGAAGCGCAAGATCACCAACGGTGACAAGCTGGCCGGCCGGCACGGCAACAAGGGCGTCATCTCCAAGATCCTCCCGGTCGAGGACATGCCCTTCCTCGAGGACGGCACCCCGGTCGACATCGTGCTCAACCCGCTCGGCGTCCCGTCCCGGATGAACCCGGGACAGGTACTGGAGACCCACCTCGGCTGGCTGGCCAAGACCGGCTGGGACGTCTCCGGGCTCTCCGAGGAGTGGGCCCGCCGGCTGCAGAAGATCGGCGCCGACAAGGCGACCGGTGGCACCAACCTCGCCACCCCGGTCTTCGACGGCGCCCGCGAGGACGAGATCACCGGTCTGCTGGACCACACCACCCTCACCCGGGACGGCGACCGCCTGGTCGGCTCCTCGGGCAAGGCGCGGATGTTCGACGGCCGCTCCGGCGAGCCGTTCCCGATGCCGGTCTCGGTCGGCTACATGTACATCCTCAAGCTGCACCACCTGGTCGACGACAAGCTGCACGCCCGTTC
Source organism: Streptacidiphilus cavernicola (assembly GCF_042510955.1). Taxonomy (NCBI): domain Bacteria; kingdom Bacillati; phylum Actinomycetota; class Actinomycetes; order Kitasatosporales; family Streptomycetaceae; genus Streptacidiphilus; species Streptacidiphilus cavernicola. Next base: position 300,115 of record NZ_JBHFAB010000006.1, on the reverse strand, counting down.
GACCGGTCCGTACTCGATGATCACCCAGCAGCCGCTGGGTGGTAAGGCGCAGTTCGGTGGTCAGCGCTTCGGTGAGATGGAGGTGTGGGCGCTCGAGGCATACGGAGCCGCCTATGCCCTCCAGGAACTCCTCACCATCAAGTCCGACGACGTGCTCGGCCGCGTGAAGGTCTACGAGGCCATCGTCAAGGGCGAGAACATCCCCGAGCCCGGCATCCCCGAGTCCTTCAAGGTGCTCATCAAGGAGATGCAGTCGCTCTGCCTGAACGTGGAGGTGCTGTCGTCCGACGGCATGTCCATTGAGATGCGCGACTCCGACGAGGACGTGTTCCGCGCCGCCGAGGAGCTCGGTATCGACCTGTCCCGGCGAGAGCCGAGCAGCGTCGAAGAGGTCTGACGGAGGTTCGGGTCGGCGCTGCGAACCAGCGCCGGCCCGTCACCCCCAGGACCCCCTCAGACCAGCGTTAAACTTCGACCCCGAAGGTGGGACTGACGACCCGTGCTCGACGTCAACTTCTTCGATGAGCTGCGAATCGGCCTTGCGACCGCTGACGACATCCGTCAGTGGTCCCACGGCGAGGTTAAGAAGCCCGAGACCATCAACTACCGCACCCTCAAGCCCGAGAAGGACGGACTCTTCTGCGAGAAGATCTTCGGCCCCACCCGGGACTGGGAGTGCTACTGCGGTAAGTACAAGCGTGTCCGCTTCAAGGGCATCATCTGCGAGCGCTGCGGCGTCGAGGTCACTCGCGCCAAGGTGCGCCGTGAGCGGATGGGCCACATCGAGCTGGCCGCCCCTGTCACGCACATCTGGTACTTCAAGGGCGTGCCGTCACGCCTCGGCTACCTCCTGGACCTTGCCCCCAAGGACCTCGAGAAGGTCATCTACTTCGCCGCCTACATGATCACGTGGGTCGACGACGAGCGCCGCACCCGTGACCTGTCGTCGCTGGACGCCCAGGTGTCCGTCGAGCGCCAGCAGATCGAGCAGCGCCGCGACGCCGACCTGGAGACCCGCGCCAAGAAGCTCGAGGGCGACCTCGCCGAGCTGGAGGCCGAGGGCGCCAAGGCCGACGTGCGCCGCAAGGTGCGCGAAGGCGCCGAGCGCGAGATGAAGCAGCTCCGCGACCGGGCCCAGCGCGAGCTGGACCGCCTGGACGAGGTGTGGGCCCGCTTCAAGACCCTCAAGGTCCAGGACCTGGAGGGCGACGAGCTGCTCTACCGCGAGCTGCGCGACCGCTTCGGCACCTACTTCTCCGGTTCGATGGGTGCCGCGGCGCTGCAGAAGCGCCTGGAGACCTTCGACCTGGAGGAGGAGGCCGAGCGCCTCCGCGAGATCATCAAGACCGGCAAGGGCCAGAAGAAGACCCGTGCGCTCAAGCGCCTCAAGGTCGTCTCCGCGTTCCTGCAGACCACCAACAAGCCCTCGGGCATGGTGCTGGACTGCGTCCCGGTGATCCCGCCGGACCTTCGCCCGATGGTGCAGCTGGACGGTGGCCGCTTCGCGACCTCCGACCTGAACGACCTGTACCGCCGCGTGATCAACCGCAACAACCGCCTGAAGCGGCTGCTGGACCTCGGCGCGCCCGAGATCATCGTGAACAACGAGAAGCGCATGCTTCAGGAGGCCGTGGACGCGCTGTTCGACAACGGCCGCCGCGGTCGCCCGGTCACCGGTCCGGGCAACCGGCCGCTGAAGTCCCTGAGCGACATGCTCAAGGGCAAGCAGGGTCGTTTCCGTCAGAACCTGCTCGGCAAGCGCGTCGACTACTCGGCCCGTTCGGTCATCGTCGTCGGCCCGCAGCTCAAGCTGCACCAGTGCGGTCTGCCGAAGGCCATGGCGCTGGAGCTCTTCAAGCCGTTCGTGATGAAGCGCCTGGTGGACCTGAACCACGCGCAGAACATCAAGTCGGCCAAGCGCATGGTCGAGCGCGCCCGCCCGGTGGTCTGGGACGTCCTCGAAGAGGTCATCGCCGAGCACCCGGTGCTGCTGAACCGTGCGCCCACGCTGCACCGCCTCGGCATCCAGGCCTTCGAGCCGCAGCTGGTCGAGGGCAAGGCCATCCAGATCCACCCGCTCGTCTGCACCGCGTTCAACGCGGACTTCGACGGCGACCAGATGGCCGTGCACCTTCCGCTGTCCGCGGAGGCGCAGGCCGAGGCCCGCATCCTGATGCTGTCCTCCAACAACATCCTGAAGCCGGCCGACGGTCGCCCCGTCACCATGCCGACCCAGGACATGGTGCTGGGTCTGTTCTTCCTGACCTCGACCCGCGACCCGGAGACCCTCCGCGGCGTGGGCCGGGCGTTCGGCTCGACGCCGGAGGCCGTGATGGCCTTCGACGCCAAGACCCTGGACCTGCAGGCCGAGATCGACCTCCGGCTGCCGCTGGGCACCGTCCCGCCGCGCGGCTGGACCGCCCCGGTCGACGAGGACGGCAAGCCGACCTGGACCGAGGGGGAGCAGCTCCGGCTGCGCACCACCCTGGGCCGCGCGCTCTTCAACGAGCTGCTGCCCGAGGACTACCCCTTCGTCGAGGACGAGATCAACAAGAAGCAGCTCTCGGCGATCGTCAACGACCTCGCCGAGCGCTACCCCAAGGTCGTCGTCGCGGCGACCCTGGACAACCTCAAGGCGGCCGGTTTCCACTGGGCCACCCGTTCCGGTGTCACCGTCTCCATCTCGGACGTCGTGGTCCCGCCGAACAAGCCCCAGATCCTCGAGGGCTACGAGGCGCAGGCCGAGAAGGTCCAGAAGCAGTACGAGCGCGGCCTGATCACCAAGGACGAGCGCCAGCAGGAGCTGGTCGGCATCTGGACCAAGGCCACCGCCGAGGTCGCCGAGGCGATGAACGCGAACTTCCCGAAGACCAACCCCATCTTCATGATGGTGGACTCCGGGGCTCGCGGAAACATGATGCAGATGCGTCAGATCGCCGGTATGCGTGGTCTGGTGTCCAACGCGAAGAACGAGACCATCGCGCGACCCATCAAGGCGTCGTTCCGTGAGGGCCTCTCCGTGCTGGAGTACTTCATCTCCACCCACGGCGCCCGTAAGGGCCTCGCGGACACCGCCCTGCGTACCGCCGACTCCGGCTACCTCACCCGTCGTCTGGTCGACGTCTCCCAGGACGTCATCATTCGCGAGGAGGACTGCGGCACCGAGCGCGGCCTCAAGCTGCCGATCGCGGACCGCGGCGAGGACGGCGTGCTGCGCAAGCGGGACGACGTCGAGACCAGCGTCTACGCCCGTGCGCTGGCCGAGGAGATCGTCGTCGACGGGCAGGTGCTGGCCCCGGTCAACACCGACCTCGGCGACGTCCTGATCGACGAGCTGATCCGGCTCGGCATCACCGAGATCAAGACCCGCTCGATCCTGACCTGCGAGTCCGCCGTCGGCACCTGCGCCATGTGCTACGGCCGCTCGCTGGCCACCGGCAAGCTGGTCGACATCGGTGAGGCGGTCGGCATCATCGCCGCCCAGTCCATCGGTGAGCCCGGCACCCAGCTGACCATGCGCACCTTCCACACCGGTGGTGTGGCCGGTGACGACATCACCCAGGGTCTGCCGCGTGTGGTCGAGCTGTTCGAGGCCCGCAACCCGCGTGGTGTGGCCCCGATCAGCGAGGCCGAGGGCCGGGTCCGGATCGAGGACACCGAGAAGACCCGCAAGCTCGTGGTCACCCCCGACGACGGCAGCGAGGAGATCGCCTACCCGATCTCCAAGCGCATCAAGCTGCGGGTGTCCGAGGGCGAGCACGTGGAGGTCGGCCAGCAGCTCACGGCCGGTACCGTCAACCCCCACGACGTGCTGCGGATCCTGGGCCAGCGCCAGGTGCAGATCCACCTGGTCGCCGAGGTCCAGAAGGTCTACAACTCGCAGGGTGTGTCGATCCACGACAAGCACATCGAGATCATCATCCGGCAGATGCTGCGCCGGGTCACGATCATCGAGTCCGGCGACGCCGAGCTGCTGCCCGGCGAGCTGGTCGAGCGCGGCCGCTTCGAGACCGAGAACCGTCGTGTGGTGTCCGAGAGCGGCCAGCCCGCCTCCGGCCGTCCGCAGCTGATGGGTATCACCAAGGCCTCGCTGGCGACCGAGTCCTGGCTGTCGGCCGCCTCCTTCCAGGAGACGACCCGGGTGCTCACCGACGCGGCGATCCACGCCAAGTCGGACCCGCTGCTGGGCCTCAAGGAGAACGTCATCCTCGGCAAGCTCATCCCGGCCGGTACGGGTCTGCCCCGCTACCGCAACATCCGGGTCGAGCCCACCGAGGAGGCGAAGGCCGCGATGTACTCGGCCGTCGGCTACGACGACATCGACTACTCGCCCTTCGGCTCCGGCTCGGGCCAGGCAGTTCCGCTGGACGACTACGACTACGGCCCCTACACGGGCTGACGCCGTAGCCAGAACGCACCGCAGGGCGGTCACCCCGGTTCAGCCGGAGTGGCCGCCCTGCGGCGTTCTGCCCGGGGTACGTGCCCAGCACGGCGAGGGCCGGGCCTGGAGCCGCCGAAGCCGTCCCAGGGGCCGCCCTGGCCCCGCTCAGCCCGGGAGGGCCGCCCCGTGGCCGCGGAGCTGGGCCCGGTCGGCCGCCGCGCGGCCCTGGGCCCAGCCCTCGTGGTCGCCGGCCCGGATCGCGCGTCCGGCACGGGCGTTCGGGAACATCCGCTCGGTGGAACGCCGTACCGCCTCCTCGCGGGCCGCCAGCACCGGCAGCAGCTCCGAGCGCCCGCCCGCCCCGGCGGCAGCCGCCGCCTCGGCGAGGCCCGCCAGCGCCTCCTCGGTGGCCTCGGCGGTCGCCTCCGCCAGCCGCTCCCTGATCCGCGCGCCGTAGGCGATCAGGAACGACTGCCGGAACGTCTTGCTCCGCGACCCACCGGCGCCGCCGCCCTGCGTCCCCGCGCTGTTCATCGCCGTGGTCGCCTGCACCAGCAGCGAGGTGTAGAGCAGCTCCACCGCCTCCAGGTCGGCCGGGAAGCCGACCACCGTGCAGAAGCCCAGCTCCTTGGTCCACAGCGAGGTGGCCCGGTTGGCCTGGGCGACCGCGTCCAGCAGCAGCGCCTTGGGCGCCTCGTAGGGGTTGTCCACGCCGATCCGGCAGGCCCCCGGCTCGTCCCGGCTGCCCGAGGAGGCCGCCAGCAGCGCCTCGTCGATGCTGTGCTGCGTCATCAGCTGCTGGGCCTTGGCGGTCAGCGCCTCGGCCTCCTCGGGGAACTCGGTGGACTCGGCCTTGGCCAGCAGCGCCCGGATCCGGCCCAGCATCCTCGGCTCGGTCCCGGTCTTCTGGGTGAAGGCGATCGCCGGTCCGGTCCGCCGGGCCCCGGCCCCCGCCCCGGCGCCCGGCGGCGGGCCCAGCGGGGTCAGCGGGGGGAGCCGGCCGATCAGCCGGTACAGCTCGAGCAGCAGCGTCGCGACGGTGAAGCGGTCGGCCCGCTCCCGCTCGGCGACCCCGGCCAGGAAGGCGTCGTCGTCGCCCCACCAGACCGCGGCCTCCAGCTCGCGCAGCTGGTCCGACCAGCGCGGATCCAGCGCCGCCGCCGCGTACCCGCGCAGCTCGGCCGCGACCAGGTCCACCGCCAGCCGGGAGTGACGCGCCGTCAACTCGCGGCGGACCGCTCGGGCCAGGTCGGCCGGCTGCCAGCCGTTCTGCCACAGCCGGGCCAGCTGCGCCCCGGTCACCAGCAGCACCGCCCGGCTGGTCCGCGGCCAGCGCGCGGCCGGTTCCGACAGCAGGCTGGCGCCCAGGTCCAGGGCCAGGTCGACGCCCTCCCCGGTGGCGTACAGGACCCCGCCGCAGGCCGACTCCACCAGCTCCCGCAGCGGCGGTCCGCCCTGGTCGGCGGCCTCCTGCCGGGGCTGTCCGGGCGACTGCCGGGGACGCTCGTGGGCAGCCCGCTCCCGCTTTCCCGCGCGGCGGTGCTCCTGGTCGCGCCTGCCCATCACAGCCCTCCTTCTTCTCGCTGGTCCCGACCGGTGTCCGCCCCCCATTGTCCAGGAGCGGACGGGCGGGCGGCGCGGTCCGGCAACCGGGCGGTCGCGGGCTTGTGGCAAGCTGTCCTCCACTCCGCTCGCATGCGTGGAGCCAACTACCGTCACACCAGGGGTTGAACGAGCCATGGCTGGCCCTGCGATAACCCGCGCGCACCGCGCACTCATCGGCGTGGTAGCCGCCGGCGCCTTCATCATCGCCGGCATCGGATTCACCGGGTCCTACGCCGCGGTGCGGACCCTCGCCCTGCACAAGGGCTTCGGCACGTTCTCCTACGTCTTCCCGATCGGCGTGGACGTCGGCATCGCCGTGCTGCTCGCCCTGGACCTGGTGCTGACCTGGCTGCGGATCCCGTTCCCGCTGCTGCGGCAGACCGCCTGGCTGCTCACCGGCGCGACCGTGGTGTTCAACGCGGCGTCGTCCTGGGGCGACGCGCTGGCGATGGGGATGCACGCGATCATCCCGGTGCTCTTCGTGGTCGTGGTCGAGGCCGCGCGGCACGCCATCGGACGGATGGCGGACATCACCGCGGACCGGCACATGGAGTCGGTGCGGCTGATGCGCTGGCTGCTGTCGCCGGTCCCCACCTTCCGGCTGTGGCGCCGGATGAAGCTGTGGGAGCTGCGCTCCTACGACGAGGTGGTCCGGCTGGAGCAGAACCGGCTGGTCTACCGCACCCACCTGCGGGCCCGGTACGGCCGGGGCTGGCGCCGCCAGGCCCCGATCGAGACCCTGCTGCCGCTGAAGCTGGCCAAGTACGGCGTTCCGCTGGACATGGGGATCATCCGGGACCTCCCGGAGCCCGAGCCGACCCCGCAACTGGCCGCCGCGCCGCAGCAGCCGGTGCAGCAGGCGCAGCAGCAGATGATGCCGCAGCCCGCGCAGCAGCAGCCCGCGCAGCAGCAGACCATGCAGCAGCAGACCATGCAGCAGCCCGTGCCGGCACAGCAGCCGCTGCACCCCGGCCCGCAGCAGGCGCCGCCGATGCAAGTGGTGCCGCAGTACGCGATGCCGCGCCAGGCCGCGCCGCAGTCCCCGGCGCCGGACCCGATGGCGGTGACCGTGCTGGCCAAGCTGGCCAGCAGCCGCCACCGCAGGCCCCTGCACGACCCGGACACCGCGGCCCCGGCCGCCGAGGACGGCGAGCAGGTCCCGGCCGCGGCGAACGGCTCGGTCCGCGGCGTCGCCTGGATCCCCAAGCAGCACCCCGGCGACGGCGACCCGCTGGGCGAGGAGGGCCCCGAGGCCTGGTTCGCGCCGAAGACCGTCCCCGAGCCCGACCCGCACCCGGACTGGATCCCGCCCGCGCCGCCCGAGCCGGCGGTCGGCCAGGACCCGCTGGACGTCTACTTCGACGGCCTGGTCGCCTACCGCGAGCAGTACAACCACGACCCCGCTCCGGCCCAGCTGGCCGAGTACCTGTTCGAGTCCGGCCGGCTGGCCGCTCCCGCGGGGGACCGGCCGATCAGCACCGAGACGCTGCGCCGCGCCTGGCCGCAGCTGGAGCAGCGCTTCCTGGCCCGCTACGACGAGGTCACCCAGTAGCGGGGGTCCACCCCGTCAGCGGGTCCTGGCCGCGGGACTGAGGTTGTGTCACAACTCCTCGACAGCCGTCCGGGCACGATGCGCGGACCCCGATCGTCTTGCACTATGGGTTCAGTGCAGGTGCCCGTGCCTCCGGTTCCGGGCGCGATCGGGGAGGTCGTCGTTGTCCACGCACCAGCAACCGAGGAATCCGGTCCAGCCCTGGCAGGACACCGTGCCTGCGGTGGCGGTGCCGCTGACCAAGCCGATGCCCGCGCAGTCCGTGCCCGCGCAGCCGACGGCCGATCAGGTCGCGACCATGCGGGCCTCGCACGCCGACCGCGAGCGCACCGTCGACGTGCTGAAGTCGGCCTTCGCCGAGGGGCGGCTGAGCTCCGAGGAGTACAACGAGCGGGTCGACCGGATCTACCGGGCGCAGACCTACGGCGAGTTGGCCGGGATCGTGCACGACCTGCCCAGCGGACCGATGCCGACGCCGTACCTGGCGCCGGGCCCGGTGGTGCCGGCCGCCTTCGTCGGCTACCCGGGGCCGCAGCCGTACGGGCAGCCGCAGCCGTACATCTATGCGACGCCGCGGCCCGGCCCCTACGGTTACGGCTACACCGGCCCGTACGACCGCTACGGGAACCCGTTCGCCCCGCCGCCCGGCTACGCGCGGCGGACCAACGGGTTGGCGAAGGCCTCGCTGGCGCTTGCCCTGGCCCAGATCGTCACCCTCGGGGTGACCGCGGTCCCGGCCCTGGTCTGCGGGCACATCGCCAAGGGGCAGATCCGCCGGGACGGCGAGGAGGGCGACGGCCTGGCCACCGCGGGGATCGTGCTCGGCTGGATCGGGGCGGCGTTCTGGCTGCTGGTCCTGCTGGGCGTGGCGGCCTCGGGCGGGCACAGCGGCTGACCCGCCGACCTGCGCCTCTCCATTTGTTTTGACCCGCGCCGATGCGCTAGGTACGCTCTGTCCTTGTGCCTGGGGTGTCCCCGGGTCTCTTGTGCGTGCGTGCATTTTCGCCGCCGCGTTCATGGGAACCGCGCTTCCACACCGCTCCTCCGCAAGGAGTCGAGGGGATGGGGAGCGGTCCGACACACCCGACCTCGTGGGTCGGAAGTCGGCGAGACACAACCAGGGTAGATACACCAGCGATGGCACAAAGAAGACGGAGATAGCGTGCCTACGATTCAGCAGCTGGTCCGAAAGGGCCGGCAGGACAAGGTCGAGAAGAACAAGACGCCCGCACTGAAGGGTTCCCCTCAGCGCCGCGGCGTCTGCACGCGCGTGTACACGACCACCCCGAAGAAGCCGAACTCGGCGCTTCGCAAGGTCGCCCGCGTGCGCCTCACCAGTGGCATCGAGGTCACCGCCTACATTCCGGGCGAGGGTCACAACCTGCAGGAGCACTCCATCGTGCTCGTGCGTGGCGGTCGTGTGAAGGACCTGCCGGGTGTGCGTTACAAGATCATCCGCGGCTCGCTCGACACCCAGGGTGTCAAGAACCGCAAGCAGGCCCGCAGCCGCTACGGCGCCAAGAAGGAGAAGTAAACAATGCCTCGTAAGGGCCCCGCCCCGAAGCGCCCGGTCATCATCGACCCGGTTTACGGCTCCCCTGTGGTGACGTCGCTCGTCAACAAGATCCTCCTGCACGGCAAGCGCTCCACCGCCGAGCGCATCGTGTACGGCGCCCTGGAGGGCGTCCGCGAGAAGACCAACGCCGACCCGGTGGTCGCGCTCAAGCGCGCCCTGGAGAACGTGAAGCCGACCCTGGAGGTCAAGTCCCGCCGCGTCGGCGGTGCGACCTACCAGGTGCCGGTCGAGGTCAAGCCCGGCCGTGCCAACACCCTCGCGCTGCGCTGGCTGGTCGGTTACTCCCGCGCCCGTCGCGAGAAGACCATGACCGAGCGCCTGCTCAACGAGATCCTGGACGCCAGCAACGGTCTGGGCGCCTCGGTGAAGCGTCGCGAGGACACGCACAAGATGGCCGAGTCCAACAAGGCCTTCGCTCACTACCGCTGGTAGTTCGAACCCCGTCAGAAACAAGAAAGAGAGAGACGAGCCACCATGGCTGCAACCTCCCTTGACCTCGCCAGGGTCCGCAACATCGGGATCATGGCGCACATCGACGCGGGCAAGACGACCACCACCGAGCGGATCCTCTTCTACACCGGTGTCTCGTACAAGATCGGTGAGGTCCACGATGGCGCTGCCACCATGGACTGGATGGAGCAGGAGCAGGAGCGCGGCATCACGATCACGTCTGCCGCGACGACCTGTCACTGGACGGTGGATGGTGTGGACAACACCATCAACATCATCGACACCCCGGGCCACGTCGACTTCACCGTCGAGGTGGAGCGCTCGCTGCGCGTCCTGGACGGTGCCGTCACGGTGTTCGACGGTGTCGCCGGTGTCGAGCCCCAGTCCGAGACGGTGTGGCGTCAGGCTGACCGCTACAACGTCCCGCGTATCTGCTTCGTCAACAAGCTGGACCGGGTCGGCGCGGAGTTCTTCCGCTGCGTCGACTCGATCATCGACCGGCTGGGCGCGACCCCGCTGGTCATGCAGCTGCCGGTCGGCGCCGAGGCCGACTTCCAGGGCGTCATCGACCTGGTCACCATGAAGGCGCTGCTCTGGTCGGCCGAGGCCGCCAAGGGCGAGATGTACGACACCCTGGAGATCCCGGCGTCGCACGCCGAGATCGCCGAGGAGTGGCGTGCCAAGCTCGTCGAGACGGCCGCCGAGGGCGACGACGAGCTGATGGAGCTGTTCCTGGAGGGCGAGGAGCCCACCGAGGAGCAGCTGATCGCGGGTATTCGCCGCGGCACCATCGCCGGTAACTTCACCCCGGTCTTCTGCGGCACCGCGTTCAAGAACAAGGGCGTCCAGCCTCTGCTCGACGCGGTCGTGAAGTACCTGCCCTCCCCGATCGACGTCGAGGGCGTCATGGGCCACAAGCCCGGCGACGAGTCCGTGGAGATCTTCCGCAAGGCCTCGGACGAGGAGCCGCTGTCGGCGCTGGCGTTCAAGATCATGTCGGACCCGCACCTGGGCAAGCTGACCTTCATCCGGATCTACTCCGGGCGTCTTGAGGCCGGCACCGCCGTCCTCAACTCGGTGAAGGGCCGCAAGGAGCGCATCGGCAAGATCTACCGCATGCACGCGAACAAGCGTGAGGAGATCGAGTCGGTGGGCGCCGGCGACATCGTCGCCGTGATGGGCCTGAAGCAGACCACCACCGGTGAGACGCTGAGCGACGACAAGCAGCCGGTCATCCTGGAGTCCATGGACTTCCCGGCCCCGGTCATCCGCGTCGCCATCGAGCCCAAGTCGAAGGGCGACCAGGAGCGTCTGGGCGTCGCGATCCAGCGGCTGGCCGAGGAGGACCCGTCCTTCCAGGTCAACACCGACGAGGAGACCGGCCAGACGATCATCGCGGGTATGGGCGAGCTGCACCTTGAGGTGCTGGTCGACCGTATGAAGCGTGAGTTCCGGGTCGAGGCCAACGTCGGCAAGCCGCAGGTGGCCTACCGCGAGACGATCCGCAAGGCCGTCGAGCGCATCGACTACACGCACAAGAAGCAGACCGGTGGCTCGGGCCAGTTCGCGAAGATCCAGATCGCGATCGAGCCGCTGGAGTCCGGCGAGGGCTACGAGTTCGTCAACAAGGTCACCGGTGGCCGTGTGCCGAAGGAGTACATCCCTTCGGTGGACGCCGGCGCCCAGGAGGCGATGGAGTTCGGCACCCTGGCCGGCTACGCGCTCCAGGGCGTCCGGGTGATCCTGCTCGACGGTGCTTCGCACGACGTCGACTCCTCGGAGCTGGCGTTCAAGATCGCCGGTTCGATGGCGTTCAAGGAGGGTGTCCGCAAGGCGTCCCCCGTGCTGCTCGAGCCGATGATGGCCGTCGAGGTCACCACGCCCGAGGACTACATGGGCGATGTCATCGGCGACATCAACTCCCGCCGTGGCCAGATCCAGGCCATGGAGGAGCGCAGCGGTGCCCGCATCGTGAAGGCCCTGGTCCCGCTGTCCGAGATGTTCGGCTACGTCGGCGACCTGCGCAGCAAGACGTCGGGCCGCGCCAGCTACTCGATGCAGTTCGACTCGTACGCCGAGGTTCCCCGGAACGTGGCGGAAGAGATCATCGCAAAGGCCAAGGGCGAATAAGACCCCGGACATTCCGGGATCTAACACCCCTTAGTCTGTAGGAGGAGTTCCGGAGGAGGCCGTACCGACGGCCCTCCTCCGGACCCCTCCGGCCCCCACCCCACGGGCCGGAAACCGCGCGCAGCCCAGCTGCCGGGACCGGCGCGAATCCAGACCACCTGACGTCGTACGGCGTACAGAACCAGTCCTCAGGAGGACCCCAGTGGCGAAGGCGAAGTTCGAGCGGACGAAGCCCCACGTCAACATCGGCACCATCGGTCACATCGACCACGGTAAGACGACCCTTACCGCGGCGATCACCAAGGTGCTGCACGACGCTTACCCGAACCTGAACGAGGCCTCGGCCTTCGACCAGATCGACAAGGCGCCGGAAGAGCGTCAGCGCGGTATCACCATCTCCATCGCGCACGTCGAGTACCAGACCGAGGCGCGTCACTACGCCCACGTCGACTGCCCCGGTCACGCGGACTACATCAAGAACATGATCACCGGTGCCGCGCAGATGGACGGCGCGATCCTGGTCGTGGCCGCCACCGACGGCCCGATGCCGCAGACCAAGGAGCACGTGCTCCTGGCCCGTCAGGTCGGCGTCCCCTCCATCGTCGTGGCCCTGAACAAGGCCGACATGGTGGACGACGAGGAGATCCTGGAGCTCGTCGAGCTCGAGGTCCGCGAGCTGCTCTCGGAGTACGAGTTCCCGGGCGACGACCTCCCGGTCGTGCGCGTCTCGGCGCTCAAGGCGCTCGAGGGCGACAAGGAGTGGGGCGAGAAGCTGCTCGGCCTGATGGCCGCGGTGGACGAGTTCATCCCGACCCCGGCCCGTGACGTCGAGAAGCCGTTCCTGATGCCGATCGAGGACGTCTTCACGATCACCGGTCGTGGCACCGTCGTCACCGGCCGCATCGAGCGCGGTGTGCTCAAGGTCAACGAGACTGTCGACATCATCGGCATCAAGGAGACCAAGACCACCACCACGGTCACCGGCATCGAGATGTTCCGCAAGCTGCTCGACGAGGGCCAGGCGGGCGAGAACGTCGGCCTGCTGCTCCGCGGCATCAAGCGCGAGGACGTCGAGCGCGGCCAGGTCATCATCAAGCCGGGTACGGTCACGCCGCACACCGACTTCGAGGCCCAGTCCTACATCCTGTCGAAGGACGAGGGTGGCCGTCACACCCCCTTCTTCAACAACTACCGCCCGCAGTTCTACTTCCGCACCACGGACGTGACCGGCGTCGTGACCCTCCCCGAGGGCACCGAGATGGTCATGCCCGGCGACAACACCGCCATGACGGTCGCGCTGATCCAGCCGATCGCCATGGAGGAGGGCCTGAAGTTCGCCATCCGTGAGGGTGGCCGGACCGTCGGCGCCGGCCAGGTCACCAAGATCATCAAGTAGTACGGTCTGACCTGCCTGCTCCTCCGAGGGCAGTCGACGGGCCCCGCGGCATCAGCTGATGCCGCGGGGCCCTTCGCTCTTTTCATCATCAATTCAATTCCTGTTCACTTCCTCCGGTCGGAAAGAATTCGTTAGGCAAGAGGAATGGGAATTGCCGACGGTTTCTTGTGTCTTACCTGGCGGCTTTCCTTCGTCTGTCTATGCTCCTGGCTTCAGCGCCGATGAGCCAGAGGAAGACATGTCGCGCCGCTCGGTCCCGATCCTGCTCACCGCACTCCTTGCCTCCTGGCTGCTGCCGCTGCTGCTCGGCCTGCTCCGGCTGGACGTCCTGCTGCTTCCGGTGCTGCTGCTGACACTCGCCTCGGTGCTGAGGGTCGGCGGGGTGCTGCTCGACCGGCTGGTGCTGGCGGGCTTCCTGCTGGCCGGGGCGATGCTGGTGCTGGCACTGCCGGCCTCGGTCTGGCCCTGGGGGCCGGCTCCGGCGCCCGTCGCCGCCGTGCTGCTGACCCTGGTCAGCACCGCCGCCTGGATCGGCCGGCGCCGGCCGTCGCTGCCCTGGCGGTTCCGCGGCACCGACGCGATCGTGGTCGGCACCGGCCTGCTGAGCTGGTACCTGGTCCGGCGCGGGGCCTCCGGCGGGAAGGGGCTCGGCCCCTACAGCGGAATGATGATCGGGGACCGCTTCACCCATTTCTCGATCTTCGACGCGATCCACCGCATCGGCGGTTATCCGTTCCTGCTGCACGCCCAGGCCGGGCCCTACATGTTCTCGAATTCGGGGGACGTGTACCCGCAGGGCTCGCACATGCTGCTGGCCTGGACCGACGTTTTCCTGCGCTCGTCCACCGGCACCGGTTCCCCGGTGGCCGAGTTCGGCCGCTACTGCGGCTATGTGGTGGTGGCGTTCGCGGTGCTGTCCGCGGTGCTGGTCTGGGCCGCCCGCTGGGTGGGCGGGCCCCGGCTGCGCGGCTGGCGGGCCGCGGCGGTGTGCTCGGTGACCGCCTCGCTGGTCGCCGCGAGCCCGCTGGTGAAGCTGCTGGCGAACGGCTTCGACTCGGAGGTGGTGGGGCTCGCCTGCTTCGCGGTGGTGCTGGCGGTGCTGCTCCGGCCGGCCATGGGACGGCTGGAGTTCGTCCTGCTGGGCTGCGCGGGCCTGGTCACCGTCGCCTACAGCTACAACCTCTACGCGGTGCTGGTCGGGCTCGCGCTGCTGGCGAGCCTGTGGGCGTTCCGGGCCCGCGACAGCGGACGCCGCCTGGCGGTGTACGGCGGGCTGGCGGTCGGCTCGGCCGTCGCGGTGATCCCCAGTGTGGTCAGCGTGCTCTCGTCGTTCAACATCGCGACCCAGGCCGCCGCGGGCGGTGCGATCGTGCCGATGAGCCGTCCGCTGATCATCGGGGCGGGCGGGGTGATCGTGCTCGCGGTGCTGGTCGCCGGACGGAATCGGACCCCGACCGAGCGCGCCCTGCTGCTGGCGGTCGCCGCCACGGCCGCGGTCCTGCTGCTGTTCGGCGGCTGGCAGCTGCACACGCTGGGGAAGGTCTCGTACTACTTCGAGAAGCTGGTCAGCGCCGCCTTCGTGCTGCTGCTGGTCGGCCTCGGCGTGGCCGGGGCGCTGCTGCGACCGCTGGTCAGGGCCGGGGCGCAGGACGGGCTGAGCCTGCGGCTGCGGCAGCCGGCCCTCGCGGCCGGCTCGGCCGCGGCGGCGCTGACCCTCATCGCCGGCTTCCAGTGGGGCGTCCCCTCGGGCGGCACCCTGCCCAGCGGCGCGGCGCTGCCCGAGGTGTGGCAGACCACGGCGCTGGCCCAGTGGTCGGACGGCGGCATCCCGTCCAGGATCGACCAGACCACCTACACCTTCCTGGCCCGCGACCTGGCCCGGGTCGACCCGGCGGCGCCGGTGGTCACCCTCTACACCGACTCGGGCGCGCAGAACTGGCAGACCACGTACTTCGCCCAGACCATGCTGCGCAACGACGTGATGATGAGTCAGATGGTGCCGGTGTACTCGATCCCGATCGGCGGCACAATGCGCTCGCCGCAGGTCCAGCGGGACGCGCTCTACCAGCTCAGGCTGCTGATGCGGCAGCTGCACCGGCCGGCCACGGTGCTGGTCGGCAACGCGGTGCTGGCCCGGCAGCTGGACCACGACCTCAACAGCGCCGGACACCGGGCCGCGGCCGTGGTCTTCGCCCCGCTGCTCCGCTGAGCACTGCCCCGCTGAGCGCTGCCCCGCCGAGCGGCTCCGCCGGTGGCGGGACCGCTCGGCGGGGCCGCCGTCAGCCGGTCCGCAGCGACTCGGTAAAGGCCTGCACGGCCCGGTAGTCCGGCAGCAGCCCGCTGGAGACCGCCTCCGCCAGCGAGGGCGCGGCCTCGTCCCTGGCCGAGAGCTGCGGGGTGTCGGCCGGCCAGCTGATGCCCAGGTCCGGGTCGAGCGGGTGCACCGCGTGCTCGCCGCTGGGGTTGAAGGTCTCCGAGCAGAAGTACGACAGGGTCGCGTCGTCGCTCAGCGCGCAGAAGCCGTGCCCCAGGCCCTCGGCCAGGTAGACGGCGCGGCGGTCCACCTCGTCCAGCCGGACGCCCTCCCAGCGGCCGAAGGTGGGGGAGCCCACCCGCAGGTCCACGATCACGTCCAGCACCGCGCCGCGGACGCAGCTCACGTACTTGGCCTGGCCGGGCGGCACGTCGGCGAAGTGCACACCGCGGACCACGCCCTTGGCGGACACCGACATATTGGCCTGGGCCAGCCGCAGCGGGTGGCCGACCACCTCGGCCAGGCGGTCGAAGCGGTAGTACTCCATGAACATCCCGCGCGGGTCGCCGTGCTGCTGCGGGGTGACCTCCCAGGCGCCCTCGATGCTCAGCGGCCTGATCTTCATGCTGTCGTCCCGTTCTCCAGAAGGTTGACCAGATAGCCGCCGTAGCCGCTCTTGAGCAGCGGCTCGGCGAGCGCGCGCAGCCGGGCGTCGTCGATGTAGCCCATCCGCCAGGCGACCTCCTCGACGCAGCCGACCTTGAACCCCTGCCGCTGCTCGATCACCCGGACGTACTCGGAGGCCTGGACCAGCGAGTCGAAGGTGCCGGTGTCCAGCCAGGCGGTGCCGCGGTCCAGCGCGGTCACCCGCAGCTCGCCGAGCCGCAGGTAGGCGTCGTTGACGGCGGTGATCTCCAGCTCGCCCCTGGCGCTCGGTCGCAGCCCGGCGGCGATGCCGACCACGCGGTTGTCGTAGAAGTAGAGGCCCGGCACCGCGTAGCGGGACTTGGGCTGCTCCGGCTTCTCCTCGATGGAGATGACCCGGCCGTCGGGCCCGAACTCCACCACGCCGAACGCGTGCGGGTCGGCCACCGGGTAGGCGAAGATCCGGCCGCCGACCAGCTTGTCGTTCTCGGCCAGCCGGGTGCCCAGGCCGCTGCCGTGGAAGATGTTGTCGCCGAGGACCAGGGCGACCGAGTCGTCGCCGATGAAGTCCGCGCCGAGCACGAACGCCTGGGCGATCCCCTCGGGCCGCTCCTGGGCGGCGTACTGGAGCTCCAGGCCCCACTGGGAGCCGTCGCCGAGGAGCCGCTGGAACTGCTCCTGGTCCTGCGGAGTGGTGATGATCAGGATTTCCCGGATCCCGGCCATCATCAAGGTAGTGAGAGGGTAATAAATCATTGGTTTATCGAAGATCGGCATGAGCTGTTTGGAAACGGCCCGGGTGAGGGGCCAGAGCCGTGAACCGGTGCCACCCGCTAGGAGAATGCCTCGCATGGGGGCAACTCTAGGCCTCGTCGCGAGCGCCCGCGTCGCGCGGTGCTTTTCCGGGCGGCACTCGGGAGGGGCCGAGCCGGGCGGGCACTATAGTGGCCAGCACTATGCGCATTCTTGTCACGGGCGGTGCCGGTTTCATCGGCTCCGAGTTCGTCCGCCAGCTGCTGTCCGCACCCGACTCCGTCGCCGGGGGCCTCCGGGTCACCGTGCTGGACAAGCTCACCTACTCCGGCGTGGAGGCGAACCTCGCTCCCGTCGCCGACCACCCCGGCTACGCCTTCGTCCGCGGTGACATCTGCGACCAGGACGTGGTCGACCAGGTCATGCCGGGCCACGACGCGGTGGTGCACTTCGCCGCGGAGTCGCACGTCGACCGGTCGATCGCCGGCGCCGGGCCCTTCGTCACCACCAACGTCCTCGGCACCCAGGTGCTGCTGGACTCGGCCCGCAAGCACGGCGTCGGCCGCTTCGTCCACGTCTCCACCGACGAGGTCTACGGCTCGATCAGCGAGGGCTCCTGGACCGAGGAGTGGCCGCTGCAGCCCAACTCCCCGTACTCCGCCTCCAAGGCGGCCTCCGACCTGCTGGCGCTGGCCTACCACCGCACCCACGGCATGGACGTGGTGGTGACCCGCTGCTCCAACAACTACGGGCACTACCAGTTCCCGGAGAAGGTCATCCCGCTGTTCACCACCAACCTGCTGGACGGCGCCAAGGTGCCGCTCTACGGGACCGGCGGCAACATCCGCGACTGGCTGCACGTCTCGGACCACTGCCGCGGCATCGAGCTGGCGCTGACCAAGGGCCGGGCCGGCGAGGTCTACAACATCGGCGGCGGCACCGAGATCACCAACAAGCAGCTCACCGGCCTGCTGCTGGACGCGGCCGGGGCCGGCTGGGACATGGTCGTGCCGGTCGAGGACCGCAAGGGCCACGACCTGCGCTACTCGCTGGACATCAGCAAGATCAGCGAGGAGCTGGGCTACACCCCGCAGGTCGGCTTCGAGCAGGGCCTGGCCGACACCATCGCCTGGTACCGGGACAACCGCGCCTGGTGGGAGCCGCTGAAGGCGAAGGCGGCGCTGGCCCAGTGACCACCGCATCCCCGGAGCGCTCCGGACGCCGCTGGCTGGTCACCGGTGCGGCCGGGATGCTCGGCCGGGACCTGGCCGAGCTGCTCGGCGCCGACGACTCGGTCGAGCTGACCGCGCTCACCCGGGCCGACCTGGACATCACCGACCCCGCGGCGGTCTCCGCCGCGGTCGCCGGGCACCAGGTCGTGGTCAACGCGGCGGCCTGGACCGACGTGGACGGGGCCGAGGCCGCCGAGGCCGCGGCGACCGAGGTCAACGGCGCCGGGGTGCGCCGTCTCGCCGCCGCCTGCGCCGACCACGGCGCCCTGCTGCTGCACGTCTCCACCGACTACGTCTTCGCCGGCGACGGCGCCGTCCCGTACCCCGAGGACGCCCCGACCGCGCCGGTCAACGCCTACGGTCGGAGCAAGCTGGTCGGCGAGCAGGCCGTGGCCGAGCTCCTCCCGGAGACCGGCTACCTGGTCCGCACCGCCTGGCTCTACGGCGAGCACGGCGGCAACTTCGTGGCGACCATGCTGAAGCTGGCCGCTCAGCGGGAGACCCTGGACGTGGTCGACGACCAGCAGGGCCAGCCCACCTGGTCCCGCGACCTGGCCGAGCGGCTGGTCGCGCTGGGGCACGCGGCGCTGGCCAGCACCGCCCCGGCCGGGATCTACCACGGCACCGCCTCCGGCCGGACCACCTGGTTCGGGCTGGCCCGCGCGGCCTACGAACTCTCCGGGCTCGATCCCGAGCGGATCCGCCCGACCACCTCGGCGGCCTTCGTCCGCCCGGCTGCCCGGCCGTCCTTCAGCGTGCTGGGCCACGGCCGCTGGGCCGAGGCCGGCCTGCCGGAGCCCCGCGACTGGCGGGACGGCCTGGCCGAGGCGCTGCTGCGCCCGGCCTTCGCCGCCCTGCGACCCGGCGCGCGGCTCGCCGAGGCGTCCGGGACGCCATGAGCGGGGCACTGACCAGGGTCTTCCGAGCCATCCCCGCGGGCACCCATCTGGTCATCGGCGGGACGATCGTCCTCGGCGTCGCCTCCTACGTGCAGATCTCGGTGGCCGGCTACGGCCTGGACCGCACCGACACCGCGGCCATGTCGTCGCTGTGGACGCTGGTGATGACGCTGAGCCTGGGCGTCTTCTTCCCGGTGGAGCAGGAGCTGACCCGGCT
The DNA here is from genome assembly GCF_042510955.1 of Streptacidiphilus cavernicola. Classification (NCBI taxonomy): domain Bacteria; kingdom Bacillati; phylum Actinomycetota; class Actinomycetes; order Kitasatosporales; family Streptomycetaceae; genus Streptacidiphilus; species Streptacidiphilus cavernicola. Next base: position 281,025 of record NZ_JBHFAB010000006.1, on the reverse strand, counting down.
GGTCGCGGCCAGGGTGGTCCGCGGCGAGGGGGTGGCCCCGGTGTTCCGCAGGGCCGGCCTGGTCACCCTCGGGATGATCGCGGTCTTCTCGCTGCTGATCGCGGTCGCCCAGCGCCCGCTGGCGGACCGGCTGCTGGGCGGGAACACCTCGCTGGTCTGGGCCTTCGCCGCGTCCCTGGTCGGCATCGGGCTCGCCTACCTGACCCGCGGCATGCTGGCCGGAATGGGTCGCTTCACCGCGTACGGCTCGTCGCTGGCGATCGAGGGCACGCTGCGGATCCTGCTCGCGGTGGCCCTGCTGGCGGCTGGCGTCCACTCGGTGCTGGCCTACGGCCTGGTGCTGGCGGTGGCCCCGCTGCTGGCGATGCTGTGCACCCTGCCGGCCACCCTGCGCGGCTGCGGCCCGGGACCGGTCATGCCCTGGAGCGAGCTGTTCCAGAACATGGGCATGATGATCTGCGCCCAGGTGCTGGCCCAGTTCGCGGTCAACGCCGCGGTGCTGTCGGTCGCCCTGCTCGCCCCGGCTGACGCCGACCTGCGGGTGGCGATCCTGAACGCGGGCGTGCTCTGCCGGGTCCCGCTGTTCGTCTTCGGCTCGCTGCAGCCGACGCTGATGACCGGTCTCTCCACCGCCGCGACCGCCCAGGACGGGCCGGCCTTCCGCCGGATGCTGCTGCAGACCTGTGCCGTCGTCAGCGGCCTCGGCCTGCTCGGCGGGGTGCCCGCGGTCCTGCTCGGCCCCTGGCTGATCCGGGTGCTCTTCCACGGACCGTCGCTGCTCGGCCCGATGGACCTGTTCTGGTTCTCGGCCGGGACGGTGTTCTACATGATCGCGCTGGTGCTGGGCCAGGCGCTGCTGGCGCTGCAGCGGCACCGCATCCAGCTCGTCAGCTGGATGGCGGGTACCGCGGTGCTGCTCGGAACCACCGCGGTGCCCGGCGACGTCGCTACCAGGGTGGAGCTGGCCTATTTCCTGGGACCGGTCGCCACCAGCGGTTTCATGCTGATGTACTTGTTCCGAACATTTGGAAAACGCGCGCAGGGAAGCACGGCGGAAGTGCACGTCGAAGGTAAGGACGCGTATTCGCCGAATCACGGACCCTCTGTCGAGCGGATACGCTGAGCCCGTCCCTCCCTTTGGCGAAAGGTCCCCTCCCGTGCAACTCTCCGCGCTCACCTCGATCACCAGCCTGGTGGTGCTGGGGTGCATCCTGGAGCTGCTGCGTCGTCAGCAACTACGGGAGAAGTACGCCGCGATCTGGCTCGCCATCGGTGTCGTGGTTGCCCCGGTCGGCTTCTTCCCCTCGATCCTCAACGGTGTCGCGCACCGCCTCGGAGTCGCCAACGGAGCCAGCCTGGTGCTCTTCGCGGGCTTCATCCTGGTGCTGCTGGTGTGCCTGCACCTGAGCTGGGAGGCCAGCCAGCTGGAGGCGGAGACCCGCACCCTGTCGGAGGACCTCGCGCTGGTCCGCACCCGGCTGGAGAAGCAGGAGACGGGGAGCGAACTGCAGAGCGCACGAATCGACCTCCAGGCCGCCCAGATCGAGCAGCTGCTCAAGGACAAGGGCGAGGCCGACCACGACCGCGAGGTGCGCGCATGATCAACGGCAAGCGGGTCCTCATCATCCTCCCCGCCTGGAACGAGCACGAGGGGCTGCCCGCCGTGCTGGCGGAGATCAAGGCCAAGGTGCCCGGCGCGGACGCCCTGGTGGTGGACGACGGCTCCACCGACACCACCGCCAAAGTCGCCGCCGAGGCGGGGGTCACCGTCGCCCGGCTGCCCTACAACCTGGGCGTCGGCGGCGCCATGCGGCTCGGCTACCGCTACGCCTACGAGCACGACTACGACGTGGCGATCCAGATCGACGCCGACGGCCAGCACGACCCCGGCTACGTCTCGGCCCTGCTGCAGGGCCTGGAGACCGCGGACCTGGTCATCGGCGCCCGGTTCGCCGGCGAGGGCAACTACACCGTCCGCGGTCCGCGCAAGTGGGCGATGAGCCTGCTCTCCGGCATCCTGTCCCGGATGGCGAAGACCAGGCTCACCGACACCACCTCGGGCTTCAAGGCCTGCAACAAGCAGCTGATCGCCTTCTTCGCGCACTGGTACCCGGTGGAGTACCTGGGCGACACCATCGAGAGCATGGTCGGCGCGATGCGCCTCGGCTTCGTGGTCCGGCAGGTCCCGGTCGACATGCGCGAGCGCACCACCGGTACCCCGAGCGCCTCCCCCTGGAAGGCGATGGTCTACCTCGGCCGGGCCGGCTTCGTGCTGATGCTGGCGATGATCCGGCGGATGCCGGAGGGCGCGGTCGCCATAGCCGCCGAGCCCCGCCCGGTGGGGGCCGTCGCCCGGTGACCCGCTTCGACATCATGCTGCCGTACTACGGCGACGTGGCGCAGATGCAGGACGCGGTGCGCAGCGTGCTCGCCCAGGACGGCGACGACTGGCGGCTCACCGTCGTGGACGACGGTGCCGAGCCCGACGTCCCCGGCTGGTTCGAGGCGCTGGCCGACCCCCGGGTGCGCTACTTCCGCAACCCGGAGAACCTCGGCGTCACCGGCAACTTCAACCGCTGCCTGGAGCTGGCCGAGTACGACCGGGTCGTGCTGATGGGCTGCGACGACCTGCTGCACTCCAACTACCTCAGGGTGGTCAGGGCCGCGCTGGCCGAGCACCCGGGCGCGGCGATGGTGCAGCCCGGCGTGGTGGTCATCGACGGCGAGGGCCGGCCCACCGACACCCTGGGCGACGTGGTCAAGCGCCGGCTGTACGCCCCCAAGGAGCGCGGTTCCGCGCTGCTCGGCGGCGAGGAGCTGGCCGGCAGCCTGCTCCGGGGCAACTGGCTCTACTTCCCGTCGATCTGCTGGCGCACCGACGCGGTCGCCCCGGTCGGCTTCCGCGCGGACCTGGGCGTGATCCAGGACCTGGCGCTGGTGATGGACCTGCTGGTGGCGGGGGAGCAGTTGGCGCTGGCCCCGGAGCTCTGCTTCAGCTACCGGCGGCACGCGGTCAGCGAGTCCTCGGCCAAGGCGTTCACCGGCGACCGCTTCACCGAGGCCCGCCGCTTCTTCCTGGAGACCGCGGACCGGCTGGACGCGCTGGGCTGGCGCCGGGCCGCGCTGGCCGCCCGGCGGCACCGCTCCACCCGGCTGCACGCGCTGACGCTGCTGCCCGGCGCGCTGCGCAGCGGCCAGACCGCGGGCGCCCGGAGCCTGACCCGGTTCGCGCTCTCACCCGTCCGTAGCAGCGGCGGCGACCGCCAGGTTTGACAGTCCAGCCGCCTTGGGTACCCTCATCGGCCCCGATTGGCGTGCGCTGTGTCCGGTATGGCACACTGGCCAGGTTGCTCGGTTGAGCGTTGATGCTGCGCGCCTCCCCTCGGGAGGACCGGAAGCAAGTCCCACGGTACTCGTCGTACCCGTGATGGCCGTTGCCTAGTTGAAGTCTGACGAAGCGCGGCAGCTGCGGCACGGACGTACGGGAATCTTCCGGGAAGTGCAGACAGGCGCTCGATCCGGCGTTTCGCCCCGGTGTGAACCTCACGGTTCCGCCACCGCGGGCCGAAGGTTCGACCAAGGCTTTCTTATGGCGGGCAGCGCGACACGCCCGACCGCGTGGGTCGAACGGAACGCCACTGGGGCCTCCACCCGGAGGGCCCGGCCGTAGAAGCAGCAAGACGACACGAAGGACTACAGGAAGCCATGGCGGGACAGAAGATCCGCATCCGGCTCAAGGCCTACGACCACGAGGTCATCGACTCCTCGGCGAAGAAGATCGTCGAGACGGTGACGCGTACTGGTGCGCAGGTCGCGGGCCCGGTGCCGCTGCCCACTGAGAAGAACGTCTACTGCGTCATCCGCTCGCCGCACAAGTACAAGGACTCGCGCGAGCACTTCGAGATGCGCACGCACAAGCGTCTGATCGACATCCTCGACCCGACCCCCAAGACCGTTGACTCTCTGATGCGACTCGACCTCCCGGCCGGCGTCGACATCGAGATCAAGCTCTGAAGGGGCTGAACGAAGATGGCTAAGCAGATGAAGGGGATCCTGGGCGAGAAGCTCGGCATGACCCAGGTCTGGGACGAGAACAACCGGATCGTTCCGGTGACCGTCGTCAAGGCCGGGCCGAATGTCGTGACCCAGGTCCACACCGCTGACGGCACCGGCTACGACGCCGTGCAGATCGGCTTCGGCGAGATCGACCCGCGCAAGGTGAACAAGCCCCTCGCGGGCCACTTCGCCAAGGCTGGCGTGACCCCGCGTCGCCACCTCGTCGAGCTGCGCACCAGCGACGCCGGCGAGTACACCCTGGGCCAGGAGATCACCGCTGAGGTGTTCGAGGCCGGTATCAAGGTCGACGTGACCGGTACCAGCAAGGGCAAGGGCTTCGCCGGTGTCATGAAGCGCCACAACTTCCACGGTCTGGGCGCCGGCCACGGTGTGCAGCGCAAGCACCGTTCGCCCGGCTCGATCGGTGGCTGCGCCACCCCGGGTCGCGTGTTCAAGGGCATGAAGATGGCCGGTCGCATGGGTCACGAGCGTGTGACCACCCAGAACCTGACCATCCACGCCGTTGACGCGGAGAAGGGCCTGCTCCTGATCAAGGGAGCGATCCCGGGTCCGAACGGCGGCCTCATCCTGGTCCGCACTGCGGCAAAGGGGGTCTGAAGCAATGAGCACCATCAATGTTCTCTCCCCCGCGGGTGAGACTGTCGGCACCGTCGAGCTGCCGGCCGAGATCTTCGACGCGAAGGTCAGCATTCCGCTGATCCACCAGGTCGTCGTCGCCCAGCTGGCTGCGGCCCGCCAGGGCACGCACAAGACCAAGACCCGCGCCGAGGTCCGCGGTGGCGGGCGCAAGCCCTACCGCCAGAAGGGCACCGGCCGCGCCCGTCAGGGTTCGACCCGCGCTCCGCAGTTCGCCGGCGGTGGCGTCGTGCACGGCCCCGTGCCGCGCGACTACTCGCAGCGGACGCCCAAGAAGATGAAGGCCGCCGCGCTCCGCGGCGCCCTGACCGACCGGGCCCGCAACTCCCGCATCCACGTCGTCACCGGCGTGACCGCGAGCGACGCGCCGTCCACCAAGACCGCACGCACCCTGATCGGCAAGATCAGCGAGCGCAAGAACGTCCTCCTCGTGGTCGAGCGCGACGACGAGCTGGCGATCCTGAGCGCCCGCAACCTGCCCGAGGTGCACATCTTGGACGCCGGTCAGCTGAACACCTACGACGTGCTCGTCTCCGACGATGTGGTCTTCACCCAGGCCGCCTTCGAGCGCTTTGTGGCCGGCCCTGCCGCGTCCGCGAAGGCCGTTGCCTCTTCGAGCGAGCTCGAAGGGAGCGACGCCTGATGAGCGACGCGACGATCACCAGCAAGACGTTCACGGACCCCCGTGACGTGCTGCTCAAGCCGGTCATCTCGGAGAAGAGCTACGCGCTCCTCGACGAGGGCAAGTACACGTTCATCGTGGCGCCTGGCTCCAACAAGACCCAGATCAAGCAGGCCGTCGAGACGGTCTTCGCGGTCAAGGTCGCCAACGTCAACACGATCAACCGGGTCGGCAAGCGCAAGCGCTCCAAGACCGGGTTCGGCAAGCGCAAGGACACCAAGCGCGCCATCGTGACGCTGGCAGAGGGCAGCAAGCCCATCGACATCTTCGGGGCTCCGACCTCCGCCTGACGGCGAGTCGGATAACCGAAACGGACGAGGACAGAAGAAGCCATGGGCATCCGCAAGTACAAGCCGACAACGCCGGGCCGTCGTGGCTCCAGCGTTGCCGACTTCGTCGAGATCACGCGGTCCGAGCCGGAGAAGTCGCTGGTCCGCCCCCTGCACAGCAAGGGCGGTCGTAACAACACCGGTCGCGTCACCGTCCGCCACCAGGGTGGCGGTCACAAGCGCGCGTACCGCGTCATCGACTTCCGTCGTCACGACAAGGACGGCGTTCCGGCCAAGGTCGCTCACATCGAGTACGACCCCAACCGCACCGCACGCATCGCGCTGCTGCACTACGCAGACGGCGAGAAGCGCTACATCATCGCCCCGGCCAAGCTGGGCCAGGGCGACCGGGTGGAGAACGGCCCCCAGGCCGACATCAAGCCCGGCAACAACCTGCCGCTGCGCAACATCCCGGTCGGTACGGTCATCCACGCCATCGAGCTCCGGCCCGGTGGCGGCGCGAAGATCGCCCGTTCCGCGGGTTCCTCCGTGCAGCTGCTCGCGAAGGAGGGCGTCTACGCCCACCTCCGCATGCCCTCCGGCGAGGTCCGCCTGGTCGACGCCCGCTGCCGCGCCACGATTGGCGAGGTCGGCAACGCCGAGCAGTCGAACATCAACTGGGGCAAGGCCGGCCGTATGCGCTGGAAGGGCGTTCGCCCGACCGTGCGTGGTGTCGCCATGAACCCGATCGACCACCCGCACGGTGGTGGTGAGGGTAAGACCTCCGGTGGTCGCCACCCGGTTTCGCCGTGGGGTCAGAAGGAGGGTCGTACTCGTTCGCCGAAGAAGGCGTCCAACAAGTACATCGTCCGCCGCCGCAAGACGAACAAGAAGCGCTAGGAGCAGTCTCGATGCCGCGCAGTCTCAAGAAGGGGCCCTTCGTCGACGATCACCTTCTCAAGAAGGTCGATGTCCAGAACGAGGCCGGTACCCAGAACGTCATCAAGACCTGGTCCCGCCGCTCCATGATCGTGCCGGCGATGCTGGGCCACACCCTCGCGGTGCACGACGGTCGGAAGCACGTCCCGGTGTTCGTCACCGAGTCGATGGTCGGCCACAAGCTCGGCGAGTTCGCGCCGACCCGCACCTTCCGCGGCCATGAGAAGGACGACCGCAAGTCGCGTCGTCGCTGATCTGCGGAAAGCGAAGACCATGACAGACACCAACAAGGGGACAACCATGGAAGCCAGGGCAGCGGCGCGGTACATCCGCGTAACGCCCATGAAGGCCCGCCGCGTGGTGGACCTCATCCGTGGCATGAATGCCACGGAGGCCCAGGCGGTCCTGCGTTTCGCTCCGCAGGCCGCAAGCGTGCCGGTCGGCAAGGTGCTCGACAGCGCCATCGCCAACGCCGTGCACAACTACAACCACAACAACGTGGAGTCGCTGTACGTCGCTGAGGCGTACGTCGACGAGGGCCCGACTCTGAAGCGTTTCCGTCCGCGGGCCCAGGGCCGCGCGTACCGGATCCGCAAGCGGACGAGCCACATCACTGTGGTTCTCGCGTCGAAGGAAGGGACCCGGTAATGGGCCAGAAGGTTAACCCGCATGGGTTCCGCCTCGGCATCACCACGGACTTCAAGTCCCGCTGGTACGCCGACAAGCTGTACAAGGACTACGTCAAGGAAGACGTCGCCATCCGTCGGATGATGACGTCCGGCATGGAGCGCGCCGGCATCTCGAAGGTGGAGATCGAGCGCACCCGTGACCGCGTGCGGGTGGACATCCACACCGCGCGTCCCGGCATCGTCATCGGCCGTCGCGGCACCGAGGCCGACCGCATCCGCGGCGACCTCGAGAAGCTGACCGGCAAGCAGGTCCAGCTGAACATCCTCGAGGTCAAGAACCCCGAGCTGGACGCCCAGCTCGTGGCTCAGGGCGTCGCGGAGCAGCTGTCCTCCCGCGTCTCCTTCCGTCGTGCCATGCGCAAGAGCATGCAGGGCACGATGAAGTCCGGCGCCAAGGGCATCAAGATCCAGTGCTCCGGTCGTCTCGGCGGCGCTGAGATGTCCCGCTCCGAGTTCTACCGCGAGGGCCGCGTGCCCCTGCACACCCTGCGCGCCAACGTGGACTACGGCTTCTTCGAGGCCAAGACCACCTTCGGCCGCATCGGCGTCAAGGTGTGGATCTACAAGGGCGATGTCAAGAACATCGCCGAGGTCCGCGCCGACAACGCCGCCGCCAAGGCCGGCAACCGTCCGCCCCGCGCGGGTGGCCCGGCCGAGCGTCCCCGTCGCGGTGGCGAGCGCCCCGCCGGTGGCGAGCGCGGTGGCCGCGGCCGTCGTCCGGGCACCGAGGCTCCGGCCGCGGTGACCGAGGCTCCGGCTGACGCCGCTCCCTCGAACAACACTGGAACGGAGGCCTGACCCAATGCTGATCCCTCGCAGGGTCAAGCACCGCAAGCAGCACCACCCCAAGCGGCGTGGCATGGCTAAGGGCGGTACCGAGCTGGCGTTCGGCGAGTACGGCCTGCAGGCCGTCTCCCCGGCGTATGTGACGAACCGGCAGATCGAGTCCGCTCGTATCTCCATCACCCGTCACATCAAGCGCGGTGGCAAGGTCTGGATCAACATCTACCCGGACCGTCCCCTCACCAAGAAGCCCGCCGAGACCCGCATGGGTTCCGGCAAGGGCTCGCCGGAGTGGTGGATTGCGAACGTGCACCCCGGACGCGTGATGTTCGAGTTGTCGTACCCGAACGAGAAGATTGCTCGCGAGGCGCTCACCCGCGCCGCGCACAAGCTTCCGATGAAGTGCCGGATTGTCCGGCGCGAGGCAGGTGAGAGCTGATGTCGGCCACCACCAAGGCTGCAGAGCTTCGTGAGCTGGACGGCGAGGCCCTCGTCGCCAAGCTCCGCGAGGCCAAGGAGGAGCTGTTCAACCTCCGCTTCCAGGCGGCGACCGGACAGCTCGACAACCACGGACGGCTCAAGCTCGTCCGCAAGGACATCGCGCGGATCTACACCCTGATGCGTGAGCGCGAGCTGGGCATCGAGACGGTGGAGAGCGCCTGATGACTGAGAACACGACTGAAGCACGCGGCTTCCGCAAGACCCGTGAGGGTCTCGTCGTCAGCGACAAGATGGACAAGACCGTCGTCGTCGCTGTCGAGGACCGCGTCAAGCACGCGCTGTACGGCAAGGTCATCCGCCGTACGAACAAGCTGAAGGCGCACGACGAGGCCAATGCCGCGGGCATCGGCGACCGTGTCCTCCTCATGGAGACCCGGCCGCTGTCCGCGACGAAGCGCTGGCGCGTCGTCGAGATCCTCGAGAAGGCCAAGTAGTAACGAACGCGATTGGGCGCGGCTCGTATGTGCCCGAGGCTTCCCTCCGGGGGAGCGCTCGGGTGAGCAGCGGGCCGGCCCGGTCCCGATCGTTGACGATCAGGAGAAAGCTGTGATCCAGCAGGAGTCGCGACTGCGTGTCGCCGACAACACTGGTGCGAAGGAGATCCTTTGCATCCGTGTTCTCGGTGGCTCCGGCCGACGCTACGCGGGTATCGGTGACGTCATCGTCGCCACCGTCAAGGACGCGATCCCCGGTGGCAACGTGAAGAAGGGCGATGTGGTCAAGGCCGTCATCGTCCGCACCGTGAAGGAGCGCCGTCGTCCGGACGGTTCCTACATCCGTTTCGACGAGAACGCCGCGGTCATCCTCAAGAACACCGATGGTGACCCGCGCGGCACGCGCATCTTCGGCCCGGTGGGCCGCGAGCTGCGCGACAAGAAGTTCATGAAGATCATCTCGCTTGCGCCGGAGGTGCTCTAGCCATGACGAATCGCGCTGCGAAGTACACCACCAAGAACGCGATGAAGATCAAGAAGGGTGACCTGGTCCAGGTCATCACCGGTAAGGACAAGGGCAAGCAGGGCAAGGTCATCCAGGCCATCCCCGCTGAGGGCCGCGTCCTGGTCGAGGGTGTCAACCGGGTCAAGAAGCACACCAAGGTCGGCCAGACCGCCCGCGGTGCGCAGACCGGCGGCATCGTGACCACCGAGGCCCCGATCCACGTGAGCAACGTTCAGCTCGTGGTGGAGAAGGACGGCAAGAAGGTCGTCACCCGGATCGGTTACCGCTTCGACGAAGAGGGCAACAAGATCCGCGTTGCCAAGCGAACCGGTGAGGACATCTGATGACCGACACCTCTGTTGAGAAGGTGAGCCCCCGGCTCAAGGAGCGCTACCGCTCCGAGATCAAGGGCCAGCTCCAGGAGCAGTTCTCCTACGAGAACGTCATGCTGATCCCCGGCCTGGTCAAGGTCGTGGTCAACATGGGTGTGGGCGACGCCGCCCGCGACTCCAAGCTGATCGACGGTGCGGTCCGCGACCTCACCGCGATCACCGGTCAGAAGCCGACCGTGACCAAGGCCCGCAAGTCCATCGCGCAGTTCAAGCTGCGTGAGGGCCAGCCCATCGGCACCCACGTCACGCTGCGTGGCGACCGCATGTGGGAGTTCCTGGACCGTCTGGTGTCGCTGGCGCTCCCGCGCATCCGCGACTTCCGCGGCCTGTCGCCGAAGCAGTTCGACGGCAAGGGCAACTACACCTTCGGTCTGACCGAGCAGGTCATGTTCCACGAGATCGACCAGGACAAGGTCGACCGCGTGCGCGGTATGGACATCACCGTGGTCACGACTGCCCAGACCGACGACGAGGGCCGGGCGCTGCTGCGTGCCCTTGGCTTCCCGTTCAAGGAGAACTGAGCACATGGCTAAGAAGTCCCTCATCGCGAAGGCGGAGCGCAAGCCGAAGTTCGGCGTCCGGGGTTACACCCGCTGCCAGCGCTGCGGCCGTCCGCACTCCGTGTACCGCAAGTTCGGCCTGTGCCGTGTGTGCCTTCGCGAGATGGCCCACCGCGGCGAGCTGCCGGGCGTCACCAAGAGCTCCTGGTAATCCAGTAGTTCCGGGCAGGTAGTGTCCCTGGCCTGGCCACCGTTTTGGAACTCCGTTCGGAGTCCCGTAAGGTGGCTAGGTCGGGGCCCTGCTGCCCCGAAAAAGTCTTACTACACCGAAGGTCCCCGCGCCGCGCCCGCTCTGGCTCATCCCCGGGCTGCGCGCTTCGGGAAACCGCGGTGAGAGAGGCCACAGGCCATCATGACCATGACCGACCCGATCGCAGACATGCTGACGCGTCTGCGAAACGCGAACTCGGCCTACCACGACACTGTCGTGATGCCCCACAGCAAGATCAAGACTCACATCGCCGAGATCCTCCAGCAGGAGGGCTACATCACGGGATGGAAGGTCGAGGACCCGAAGGAGGGCGAGGTCGGCAAGAAGCTGACGCTCGACCTCAAGTTCGGCCCGAACCGTGAGCGCTCGATCGCGGGCATCAAGCGGATCTCCAAGCCGGGTCTGCGGGTCTACACCAAGTCCACCGCCATGCCGAAGGTGCTCGGCGGCCTCGGAGTGGCGATCGTGTCCACGTCCGCCGGCCTGCTCACCGGCCAGCAGGCAGCCAAGAAGGGCGTGGGTGGGGAAGTCCTCGCCTACGTCTGGTAACTCAGGGAAACGGAGGTACAGCAATGTCTCGCATTGGACGGCTGCCCATCCCGGTTCCCGCCGGCGTGGACGTCACCATCGATGGCCGCACGGTCTCGGTCAAGGGCCCCAAGGGAACCCTTGCCCACACCGTCGCTGCGCCGATCGACATCGCCAAGGGTGAGGACGGCACTCTGCTCGTCACCCGCCCCAACGACGAGCGCGTGTCCAAGGCCCTGCACGGCCTGAGCCGCACGCTGGTGGCGAACATGATCACCGGCGTGACCGCGGGATACCGCAAGTCGCTCGAGATCAGCGGCGTCGGCTACCGCGTCCAGGCGAAGGGCTCCTCGATGGAGTTCGCCCTGGGCTACAGCCACCCCATCCTGATCGAGGCCCCCGAAGGCATCGCCTTCGTGGTCGAGTCGCCCACCAAGTTCCACGTGGACGGCATCGACAAGCAGCAGGTCGGTGAGGTCGCGGCCAAGATCCGCAAGCTGCGCAAGCCCGACCCGTACAAGGCCAAGGGTGTCAAGTACGCCGGCGAGGTCATCCGCCGCAAGGTCGGAAAGAGTGGTAAGTAGCTCATGAGCCTCAGTGTGAAGATCGGCAAGGGCAACGCCTACAAGGCTGCCGCCCGCAAGCGCCGCGCCATCCGCGTCCGCAAGCGCGTCTCCGGTACGCCGGTGCGTCCGCGCCTGGTCGTGACTCGTTCCAACCGCCACATCGTGGCGCAGGTGATCGACGACCTCGCGGGCCACACGCTGGCTTCGGCGTCCACCCTCGACGTTTCCATCAAGGGCGTCGACGGTGACAAGACCGAGCAGGCCAAGAAGGTCGGAGCCCTGGTCGCCGAGCGCGCCAAGGCTGCCGGCATCGAGTCGGTCGTCTTTGACCGCGCGGGCAACCAGTACGCCGGGCGCATCGCCGCTCTGGCGGACGCTGCCCGTGAGTCCGGGCTCGACTTCTGACCCGCTCGCCAAGCTGGCGGACGTAAACGAGAGAGGTAAATCCAATGGCTGGACCCCAGCGCCGCGGTAGCGGCGCCGGCGGCGGCACAGGCGGCGGCACCGGCGGTGGCGAGCGGCGTGACCGCAAGCGTGATGGTCGTGACGGCGCTCCCGTCGTCGAGAAGACCGCGTACGTCGAGCGCGTTGTCGCGATCAACCGTGTTGCCAAGGTAGTGAAGGGTGGTCGTCGCTTCAGCTTCACCGCCCTGGTCGTGGTCGGTGACGGCGACGGCACCGTAGGTGTCGGTTACGGCAAGGCCAAGGAAGTTCCCGCGGCCATCGCCAAGGGTGTCGAGGAAGCGAAGAAGAACTTCTTCAAGGTTCCCCGCATCCAGGGCACCATCCCCCACCCGATCACGGGTGAGAAGGCGGCGGGCGTCGTCCTGCTCAAGCCGGCTTCGCCGGGTACCGGCGTCATCGCCGGTGGTCCCGTGCGCGCCGTGCTGGAGTGCGCCGGCGTCCACGACATCCTGTCGAAGTCCATGGGCTCCGACAACGCCATCAACGTGGTGCACGCCACGGTCGCCGCGCTCCAGGGGCTCTCCCGCCCCGAGGAGATCGCCGCCCGTCGCGGTCTGCCGCTTGAGGACGTCGCTCCCGCGGCTCTGCTGCGTGCGCGTGCTGCCGGGCAGGGGGCTGCGTAATGGCTCGCCTGAAGATCACGCAGACCAAGTCCTACATCGGCAGCAAGCAGAACCACCGTGACACCCTGCGTTCGCTTGGCCTCAAGCGCATGCACGACGTGGTCGTGAAGGAGGACCGTCCCGAGATCCGCGGGATGGCCCAGACCGTCCGCCACCTCGTCACGGTCGAGGAGGTGGACTAAATGGCGGAGCAGAACCCGCTGAAGATCCACAACCTGCGGCCCGCCCCGGGCGCCAAGACCGCCAAGACCCGTGTCGGTCGTGGTGAGGCGTCCAAGGGTAAGACCGCTGGTCGTGGTACCAAGGGCACCAAGGCCCGCTACCAGGTGCCGGCGCGTTTCGAGGGTGGCCAGATGCCCCTTCACATGCGCCTGCCGAAGCTGAAGGGCTTCAAGAACCCCTTCCGCGTCGAGTTCCAGGTGGTGAACCTGGACAAGCTCGGTGCGCTCTACCCCGAGGGTGGCGAGGTCACCGTCGAGGACCTGGTCGCCAAGGGCGCGGTTCGCAAGAACTCGCTCGTCAAGGTGCTCGGCTCCGGTGAGATCACGGTCGCGCTGCAGGTTTCGGTTGACGCCGTCTCCGGTTCCGCCGCCGAGAAGATCGCCGCTGCCGGCGGCACCGTCACCGAACTGATCTGAGGGTCACTCCCACAGTTCGGCTGACCGGCCTTCGAGGCCCGGTTCCCCTCTTTACGGGGGGAACCGGGCCTTTCGGCGTGCCGACGCAGGTTGAGTTGAACCTGTGGGGGCCACGCGCTTCATTCGCGTGGCCACGGACTGTTAGAGTCCGTGGAGTCCACTTGTAGGCTGGCCGCAGGATGTGTCTGTGAGCCGTTCGCCGGCCGGTGGCAGCAACCAAACCCTTCGGCCCCGTTTCGATTTGAGCTGGGCCCAGATCCACCGTCCCTCCCGCCGCTCTCGGCAGGGAGCTGCAGGAGGCACCGTGCTCACCGCGTTCGCCCGGGCGTTCAAGACGCCCGACCTGCGCAAGAAGCTGCTGTTCACGCTGGGCATCGTGGTCGTCTTCCGGATGGGCGCCCATATCCCCGTCCCCGGAGTGAACTTCTCCGCGGTCCAGGCGTGTGTCAGCGCTTCGCAGAAGAGCAGCTCCAACCTGCTCGGTCTGGTCAACCTGTTCAGCGGCGGCGCGCTGCTGCAGATCACGATCTTCGCGCTGGGCATCATGCCCTACATCACCTCCAGCATCATCCTTCAGTTGCTGACGGTGGTGATCCCGCGCCTGGACGCCCTCAAGAAGGAGGGCCAGGCCGGTCAGACGAAGATCACCCAGTACACCCGCTACCTGACCATCGCGCTGGCGATCCTGCAGGCGACCGGCATCGTGGCGACCGCGTCCAGCGGTGCCCTGTTCAGCGGCGTCAGCTGCGACACCAGCCAGATCGTCCCGCGTCAGGGCATCTTCGACATCGCCGTCATGGTCATCACGATGACCGCGGGCACCGTCGTCATCATGTGGCTCGGTGAGCTGATCACCGACCGCGGCATCGGCAACGGCATGTCGATCCTCATCTTCACCTCGGTCGCGGCGCAGTTCCCGTCCTCGCTGTGGGGCATCCGCACCACCAAGGGCTGGGCCACCTTCGCCTTCGTCATCATCATGGGCCTGGCCATGGTCGCCCTGGTGGTCTTCGTCGAGCAGGCGCAGCGCCGGATCCCGGTGCAGTACGCGAAGCGGATGATCGGCCGGCGTGCCTACGGCGGCACCTCGACCTACATCCCGCTCAAGGTGAACCAGGCCGGTGTGATCCCGGTCATCTTCGCCAGCTCGCTGCTGTACATCCCCGGACTGGTCGTCACCCTCAGCGGGAGCACCGCCCCGTGGGCCGTGTGGATCACCACGAACCTGACCAAGAGCGACAAACCGCTCTATGCGCTGCTGTACTTCGTGCTGATCGTCTTCTTCGCCTTCTTCTACGTCGCCATCTCCTTCAACCCCGAAGAAGTCGCCGACAACATGAAGAAGTATGGTGGCTTCATCCCGGGTATCCGGGCGGGCCGCCCGACGGCCGAATACCTGAACTACGTGTTGACCAGGATCACCTGGCCGGGCTCGCTGTACCTGGGTCTGATCGCCATGGTTCCGCTGGTTGCGCTCGGGCTGTTCGGTGCGTCGCAGAACTTCCCGTTCGGCGGTACGAGCATTCTGATCGTTGTCGGTGTCGGCCTTGAAACTGTCAAGCAGATCGAGAGCCAGCTCCAGCAGCGCAACTACGAAGGGTTCCTCCGCTGATGCGTATCGTCCTCGTCGGGCCGCCCGGGGCCGGGAAGGGTACTCAGGCGACGCTGCTCGCCAAGACCCTGTCCATCCCCCACGTGTCCACCGGTGACCTGTTCCGCGAGAACATCAAGCAGCGCACTGAACTTGGTATCGCGGCCAAGAGCATCATGGACTCGGGCAAGCTGGTACCCGACGAGGTGACCATCGGCATGGCGAAGGACCGGCTCGCCGAGTCCGACGCCGCCGGTGGCTTCCTGCTCGACGGTTTCCCGCGCAACGTGGCCCAGGCGGTCGCGCTGGACGGGATCCTGGCCGAGTGGGGGATCGAGCTGGACGGGGTGCTCGACCTGGAGGTGCCGGAGGACGAGGTCGTCCGTCGCATCGCCGGCCGGCGGATCTGCCGCAACGACAGCGCGCACATCTTCCACGCCGAGTACAACCGCCCGGCCGTGGAGGGCGTCTGCGACATCTGCGGCGGCGAGCTGTACCAGCGCGGCGACGACGCCGAGGACAAGGTGCGGGTCCGGCTGGAGGTCTACCACACCGAGACCGAGCCGATCATCGCGTACTACCAGAAGCAGGGCCTGGTCACCACCATCCCGGCTCTGGGCAAGGTGGACGAGGTCACCCAGCGCGCCATCGCGGCGCTGCGGGAGAACAAGGCCACTGTCGATTCCGAGTGAGTCGTCCGACGCAGCGCAACCGGCCGCGGCGCCCGCAAGGGGCGTCGCGGCCGGAGCACGTTCCGGTGGATCCCGCCGTACCGTGGAACGGTCGGCAGCAGGCATCAGACCGCGGGTAGCGGCAGGGAAGGCGAGAGAGCACATGGTGGAGATCAAGACTCCCGAGCAGATCAAGAAGATGCGGGAGGCCGGGCTTGTCGTGGCCGAGGCGCTGAAGGCGTGCGAGGCGGCGGTCGCCCCGGGGATCAGCACCGGTGAGCTCAACGCCATCGCCGCCAAGGTGATCGCCGACCACGGCGCCACCTCCAACTTCCTCGGCTACCACGGCTTCACCGGGGTGATCTGCGCCTCGGTGAACGACGAGGTGGTGCACGGCATCCCCGGCGACCGGACGCTGGCGGACGGGGACATGATCTCCATCGACTGCGGCGCGATCGTCGACGGCTGGCACGGCGACTCCGCGATCACCGTCCTGGTCGGCGGCGGCCATGCCCCGGAGCTGCTGCAGCTGAGCCGGGTCACCGAGGACTCGATGTGGGCCGGCATCGCGGCGATGAAGAAGAACAACCGGCTGGTGGACGTCAGCCGGGCGATCGAGACCTACATCCGCCGCCAGCCGCTGCCCGCCAAGGGCAAGTACGGGATCATCCAGGACTTCGGCGGCCACGGCATCGGCACCGAGATGCACATGGACCCGCACCTGCTGAACTACGTGGACCGCGGTCGCGGTCGCGGGCCCAAGCTGGTGCCCGGCTTCTGCCTGGCGATCGAGCCGATGGTCAGCCTGGGCACCCCGAAGACGCACACCCTTGAGGACGAGTGGACCGTGAAGACCAACGACGGCACCTGGGCCTCGCACTGGGAGCACTCCATCGCGGTGACCGAGGAGGGCCCGCTGGTGCTGACCGCCTTCGACGGCGGCCGGGCCAAGCTGGCCGAGCTGGGCGTCACCGCGGCGCCGGACCCGCTGGGCTGAGACCGGCGTGTGGCGGCCGGCCCGTGGCGACCGGCCGGTGAGCGCGCCGGAGGCGATTTCGCGATCGCTTGTCCGCTGACGTAGACTGCTGTGTCGGCTCACTCGTAGCTTGCCCCTGCATGCCTCCGCCCGGATACGGCGGGGTGGACTTAGCGGTCCTGCGTGAGGTGCCGACTACGGTAGTCGAACCCCGGAAGGCGATACCCGCAGGACATGGCCAAAAAGCAAGGCGCCATCGAGATCGAGGGCACCGTCATCGAGTCTCTGCCGAACGCCATGTTCAAGGTAGAGCTGCAGAACGGGCACAAAGTCCTCGCGCACATCAGCGGCAAGATGCGTATGCACTACATCCGCATCCTCCCGGATGACCGGGTCGTCGTCGAGCTGAGCCCGTACGACCTGACCCGTGGACGCATCGTCTACCGGTACAAGTAAGCAGCAGATCCCGCACCGCGCTGACCCGCGGTGCGCTGACCCGGAGAACCTGAATCCCATGAAGGTCAACCCGAGCGTCAAGAAGATCTGCGACAAGTGCAAGGTGATCCGCCGTCACGGCCGGGTCATGGTGATCTGCGAGAACCTGCGCCACAAGCAGCGCCAGGGCTGATCACTTCCCTTCACGGGTCGTAACTCTTCGCACGACGCGAAAAACAACATGAAGCGGGATGCCCGATCCGCTCGTTCCCCTCAGTGAGGAGGACGGGTGGACTGCCACCCTCGGTCCGGAGGCCGGGGCTCCATCGACGAGAGTCGTAGGAGAGGCGTCGCGTCAGACCTCCGAAGCAACCCAGGAGCCACATTCATGGCACGCCTCGCCGGCGTTGATCTTCCCCGCGAAAAGCGGATCGAGATCGCCCTCACCTACGTGTACGGCATCGGCCGTACCCGCTCGCAGAAGGCTCTGGCCGAGACCGGGGTGAACCCGAACATCCGTGTTCGCGACATCACCGAGGACGACCTCGTCAAGCTGCGTGAGTTCATCGACGCCAACTACAAGGTCGAGGGCGACCTCCGCCGCGAGGTGGCCGCCGACATCCGCCGCAAGGTCGAGATCGGCTGCTACCAGGGCCTGCGCCACCGCCGCGGCCTGCCGGTGCACGGTCAGCGCACCCACACCAACGCGCGTACCCGCAAGGGCCCGCGTCGCGCGATCGCCGGCAAGAAGAAGCCCGGCAAGAAGTAGTCCGCCCCACACACCGGACTTGAATCCGGCCCGCTGGGCTAGCGGACCGACCACCTCAGTAGGAGAAACAGACTTATGCCCCCCAAGGGTCGTCAGGCTGCAGGCGCGAAGAAGATCCGCCGCAAGGAAAAGAAGAACGTCGCTCACGGCCACGCGCACATCAAGAGCACGTTCAACAACACCATCGTCTCGATCACGGACCCCTCGGGCAACGTGATCGCGTGGGCGTCCTCGGGCCACGTCGGCTTCAAGGGCTCCCGCAAGTCGACTCCGTTCGCCGCGCAGATGGCCGCCGAGGCCGCCGCGCGCCGCGCCCAGGAGCACGGCATGCGCAAGGTCGACGTCTTCGTGAAGGGTCCGGGCTCCGGCCGCGAGACCGCGATCCGCTCCATCCAGGCCACCGGCCTGGAGGTCGGCTCGATCCAGGACGTCACCCCCACCCCGCACAACGGCTGCCGCCCGCCGAAGCGCCGTCGCGTCTGACGCACGGCCGCTGCTGAAGCGGTAGGAACACGTGGGATACGGCCCCTGTCACGGCAGGGGCCGTATCCTTGCTTTCGTCGGCATCAAATAGTGGGTGCCGAAGATCTATGGAGGACATCGCATGCTTATCGCTCAGCGTCCGTCGCTGACCGAAGAGGTCGTCGACGAGTTCCGCTCCCGGTTCGTGATCGAGCCGCTGGAGCCGGGCTTCGGCTACACCCTCGGCAACTCGCTCCGCCGCACCCTGCTCTCCTCGATCCCCGGCGCCGCTGTCACCAGCATCCGGGTCGACGGCGTCCTGCACGAGTTCACCACCGTGCCCGGCGTCAAGGAGGACATGACCGACCTGATCCTCAACATCAAGCAGCTGGTCGTCTCCTCGGAGCACGACGAGCCGGTCGTGATGTACCTGCGCAAGCAGGGCCCGGGTCTGGTCACCGCCGCCGACATCGCCCCCCCGGCCGGTGTCGAGGTGCACAACCCCGAGCTGGTCCTGGCCACGCTCAACGGCAAGGGCAAGCTGGAGATGGAGCTGACCGTCGAGCGCGGTCGCGGCTACGTCTCCGCCGTCCAGAACAAGCAGTCGGGCCAGGAGATCGGCCGGATCCCGGTCGACTCGATCTACTCGCCCGTGCTGAAGGTCACCTACAAGGTCGAGGCGACCCGAGTCGAGCAGCGTACCGACTTCGACAAGCTCATCGTCGACGTCGAGACCAAGCCCGCCATGCGTCCCCGTGACGCCATGGCCTCGGCCGGCAAGACCCTGGTGGAGCTGTTCGGCCTCGCCCGCGAGCTGAACATCGACGCCGAGGGCATCGACATGGGCCCGTCCCCGACGGACGCCGCCCTGGCCGCCGACCTGGCGCTGCCGATCGAGGAGCTGGAGCTCACCGTTCGGTCGTACAACTGCCTCAAGCGCGAGGGCATCCACACCGTGGGCGAGCTCGTCGCCCGCTCCGAGGCCGACCTGCTCGACATCCGCAACTTCGGTGCGAAGTCGATCGACGAGGTCAAGGCGAAGCTGGCCGGCATGGGCCTGGCCCTCAAGGACAGCCCGCCCGGATTCGACCCGACCGCCGCGGCCGACGCCTTCGGCGCCGACGACGACGACCCGGGCTTCGCGGAGACCGAGCAGTACTGACGCCCACCGCGTACGGGACCGCACCCGCGGTCCCGTACGCTTGGGTGCTGCACCACCCCAAGCCGTGCGCGCAACCGTGCGCGTACGCCCGCCCCGGTACCTGACACGGCCGGGATCCGGAGATCCAAGGAGACACCATGCCTCGCCCCGCAAAGGGTGCCCGCCTCGGTGGCGGCCCGGCCCACGAGCGTCTGCTGCTCGCCGGTCTGTGCCGTGAGCTGTTCCAGTACGGCCGCATCACCACGACCGAGGCCAAGGCCCGTCGGATGCGTCCGCTCGCGGAGAAGCTGATCACCAAGGGCAAGAAGGGTGACATCCACAGCCGCCGTGAGGCCCGCAAGGTCATCACCGACGTCGCCGTGCTGCACACCCTGTTCACCGAGATCGCGCCTCGCTACGAGAACCGTCCCGGTGGCTACACCCGCATCACCAAGATCGGCCCCCGTCGTGGCGACAACGCCCCGATGGCCGTCATCGAGCTGGTCGAGGCCCTGACGGTGGCCCAGACCGCCGTCGGTGAGGCCGAGGCCGCCACCAAGCGCTCCGTCAAGGAGACCGAGGCCGCCGCTCCGGCTGCCGCCGAGGTCGTCGAGGACGCCGCTGTGGAGCCCGAGGACGCCTGATCGTCCCTGTGTCACAGGCCCGCTTCCCTTTCCCGGGGAGCGGGCCTGTTTCCGTTTCTGTGAGGAGTGTGCGGTGAGCGAGTGCGTGGAGGAGCAGCAGCTGCCCCGGCGGGACGGGCCCGCCGACGGCTTCGTCCGGGTGCGTCTTGACCTGTCCTACGACGGGACCGGCTTCTCCGGCTGGGCCAAGCAGAAGAGCGGACGGCGGACGGTCCAGGGCGAGCTGGAGGACGCGGTCCGGATCGTGCTGCGGCAGCCCGAGGTGTTCCCGCTGACCGTCGCGGGCCGCACCGACGCCGGGGTGCACGCCCGCGGCCAGGTCGCCCATGTCGACCTGCCGGGGGAGGTCTGGGCCGCCGAGGGCGACAAGCTGCGCCGCCGACTGGCCGGGCGGCTGCCGGGGGACGTCCGGGTGTGGCAGGTCGCCGAGGCCCCGGCGGGCTTCGACGCCCGCTTCTCGGCGGTCTGGCGCCGCTACGCCTACCGGGTCTGCGACCACCCGGCCGGGGTCGACCCGCTGCGCCGGGCCCATGTGCTGTGGCACGACCGGCGGTTGGACCTGGACGCGATGAACGAGGCGGCCCGGCTGCTGGTCGGCGAGCACGACTTCGCCGCCTACTGCAAGAAGCGCGAGGGCGCCACCACGATCCGGGAGCTGCTGGACTTCCACTGGGAGCGGCACCCGGGCGACGTGCTGCTCGGCCCCGAGCTGCCCGGCCTGGTGGTCGGCACGGTCCGGGCCGACGCTTTCTGCCACAACATGGTGCGGGCGCTGGTCGGTTCGATGCTGCTGGTCGGCGGCGGGCAGCGGCCGGTGGGGTTCCCGGCCGCGGTGCTGGCCGGGGGAGTGCGCGACTCGGCGGTGAACGTGGTCCGGCCGTGGGGGCTGACCCTGGAGGAGGTCGGCTATCCGGCCGACGCCGACTTGGCGGCCCGCAGCCGGGAGGCCCGGAATCTGCGGGTGCTGACGGCCCGGCCGGGCTGACCGGGTCGGCCCGGCCGGTGACGTGGGCTCAGGGCGCGGCGGTGGCGGCCTCGTTGCGGGCCCGGGTGGCCAGGTTCTGGAAGGCCATCGCGCCGATGTCGCTGCCGGCCGCCAGCGCGGAGGTGTCGTTCGTCGGGACCGGCTTGCCGGTGGTGTAGCCGGCCACGGTGAAGTAGGCGTAGCGGCCGAAGGCGTTCACCGAGAGCCGGCAGGGGACGGCGTGGCAGAAGGCCGGGACGGCGGCGCCCGCCAGCGGGGCCAGGTTGCCGGTCGCCTGCTGCTTGACCGCCGCCGCCTGGGCCGCGGTGCCGAACACCGCGACGCCCACGGTCACCGCGGTGGTCCCGGCGGCGTAGGTGGCCCGGAACACCTGCAGGCAGCCGTTCTTGGCGAGGACGGCGGCGAGCGGCGGGGTGGCCGCGGCGGCGCAGCCGGAGGCCGTTGTCAGTGCCTGGGTATAGGAATGTCCGTGGACGGTGACGCTCTTGCCGGGGAAGAGCGTCACCGTGCTCAGCGGAGCCGTGTCCGTGCCCGCGAGGGAGATCAGGGTGACCGGGTCGGGCGTCGCCGCGGTCGGGGCGGCGGCGCTGGGGGAGGGCGCCGCGGTGGCGGGTTCGGTGATCGGCGGCAGCGGCTGCGCCGGGGCTGTCGACCCGGTCGGCCGCGCCGCGCCGGCACTGTGCTTGACGGAGTGTGAGGAGGCCAGCGCGACGCTCGCGCCGACCAGGCCGATCAGGGCGACCAGCGCGGTGCCGAGCCAGAAGCCGCGGCGTCCGCGCCCGCGTCCCGCGGTCGGCTGCTGCGGCGCGGTCGAGGCGGTGTCCTCCGGGGTGCCGGGGCGGACCGCGTAGGCCGTCAGCGGCTTCTCGGACGGGGTGCCCTGCTGCGGCTCCGGTATCGGCAGGTTGGGGGCGCCCGGTCTGACCCGGAACTGATGCCGCTTCAGCCGGTCGGAGACGGGGTTGCCGGGGCCGTATCGGGTGGGGATGCGGCCGGTTCCCCTGGCGCTGCGGCGCGGGAGTGCCTCGGCGGCGCTGTCCGGCGCGGCGCTGTCCCGCGTGGCGTCGTCCCGCGTGGCGCTGTCCCGCGCTGACCCGTTGCTCATGGCGACGCATCCTAGACCCGTCGCCTTGCCGCGCGGCAAAAACCGGTTTGGGCCCCGGCGTCGGGCAGCGGAGAATTACGGCCATGGGACATGTCGAGATTTCGCACCTGGAGTACTACCTGCCGGACGGGCGGGTGCTGTTCGACGACGCGTCCTTCCGGGTGGGGGAGGGCGCCTCGGTCGCCCTGGTCGGCGCCAACGGCGCGGGCAAGACCACGCTGCTGAAACTGGTCGCCGGGGACCTGCAGCCGCACGGCGGGACGGTGACGATCAGCGGCGGCCTGGGCGTGATGCGGCAGTTCGTCGGCACCACGGGGCGTGGCGCCGAGGCCGACGAGGGCAGTGAGCACGTGCTGCCCGCCGACGCCTCGGTGCGGGACCTGCTGGTCTCGGTCGCCCCGCCGCGGATCCGCACCGCGGCCCGCGCGGTGGACGCCGCCGAGCTGGAGATGATGGCCGAGGACGACGAGAAGTCGCAGATGGCGTACGCCCAGGCGCTGGCAGACTGGGCCGACGTCGGCGGCTACGAGTACGAGACCACCTGGGACGTCTGCACCACCGCCGCGCTGGGGATGCCGTACGAGCGGGCCCAGTGGCGCGGTCTGAACACCCTCTCCGGCGGCGAACAGAAGCGGCTGGTGCTGGAGGCGCTGCTGCGCGGCCCGGACGAGGTGCTGCTGCTGGACGAGCCGGACAACTACCTGGACGTCCCCGGCAAGCGCTGGCTGGAGGAGCAGATCCGCTCCACCGGCAAGACCGTGCTGTTCGTCTCGCACGACCGCGAGCTGCTGGCGAACAGCGCCGGGAAGATCGTCAGCGTGGAGGCCGGGGCGGCCGGCAGCGAGGTGTGGGTGCACGGCAGCGGCTTCGGCACCTTCCACGCCGCCCGTGAGGAGCGCTTCGCCCGCTACGACGAGCTGCGCCGCCGCTGGGACGAGAAGCACGCCCAGCTGAAGAAGCTGGTGCTGGACATGCGCGACTACGCGGCCCGCAGCCACGACATGGCCTCCCGCTACGCGGCGGCGACCACCCGGCTGCGGAAGTTCGAGGAGATCGGCCCGCCGCCGGAGCCGCCGCGCAAGCAGAACATCACCATGCGGCTCAAGGGCGGCCGGACCGGGGTCCGCGCGCTGACCTGCGAGAAGCTCGAACTCACCGGTCTGATGCAGCCGTTCGACCTGGAGGTGTTCTACGGCGAGCGGATCGCCGTGCTCGGCTCCAACGGCTCGGGGAAGTCGCACTTCCTGCGGCTGCTCGCGGGCGAGGCGGTGCCGCACACCGGCGGCTTCCGGCTCGGCGCCCGGGTCGTCCCCGGGCACTTCGCGCAGACGCACGCCCATCCGGAGCTGTTCGGCCGGACCACCCGGGACATCCTGGAGACCGAGCACGCGCTGGACCGCAAGGCGGCGATGGCGGTGCTGCGCCGCTATGAGCTGCATCACCAGGAGGAGCAGCGGTTCCAGGACCTCTCCGGCGGCCAGCAGGCCCGGTTGATGATCCTGCGCCTGGAGCTCTCCGGGGCCACCGCGCTGCTGCTGGACGAGCCGACCGACAACCTGGACCTGGACAGCGCCGAGGCCCTGCAGGAGGGCCTGGAGAGCTTCGACGGCACGGTGGTCGCGGTCACCCACGACCGCTGGTTCGCCCGGACCTTCGACCGCTTCGTCGTCTTCGGCGCGGACGGCCGGGTGTACGAGGCGCCGGAGCCGGTCTGGGACGAGGCCCGGGTGACCCGGGAGAGGTGACGCGGAACAGGGGTGGCGGGGGGCAGGCGGGCGGGCACGTAGACTGGACGACGGCTTGCGGGATGCCGCGGGGTCCGAACGGGCGATTTTGACCCGTACGGCTCCGTCCCGGTATCCTGCGAGTTCGTTGTGCGTATTGGCTCGCTCCATCTCACGTGAGAGGTCGGTACGCCGGTCCAACCGGCCGATAAGCAGCGACGCGCCCATCCGATTGCGTCCGGGGAAGTGCGTCTCGGCTGCTTCCGATCGTCCGGGTGGTCCTGTCAGGACACACTCACTGAAAAGCGAAGGCTACGACCGTGCGTACGTACAGCCCCAAGCCCGGCGACGTCCAGCGTCAGTGGCTCATCATCGACGCCCAGGACGTTGTCCTCGGCCGCCTGGCCTCTCAGGCTGCGAACCTCCTCCGGGGCAAGCACAAGCCGGTGTACGCGCCGCATCTTGACATGGGTGACTTCGTCATCATCATCAACGCGGACAAGGTGCACCTCTCCGGGAACAAGAAGACCCAGAAGCTGGCCTACCGCCACTCCGGCTACCCGGGCGGTCTGCGCTCCGTGCGCTACGAGGACCTCCTGGACAAGAACCCGGAGAAGGCCGTCGAGAAGGCCATCAAGGGCATGATCCCGAAGAACTCCCTGGGCCGTCAGATGCTCTCGAAGCTGAAGGTCTACTCGGGCGACCAGCACCCGCACGCTGCCCAGCGTCCGGTGCCGTTCGAGATCACCCAGGTCGCGCAGTAATACCGGCCACACCCCGAATCTAGAAGAACGTAGCTGAGGAGAACCGTGGCCGAGACCACTGCCGAGACCCCGCTCGAGGTCGAGGAGACCTTCGACGTCGAGGTCGAGGAGACCGAGTACACCAGCGAGTCCCTCGCTGGCCGTTTCGCCGAGGCCGTTCCGGCCGCCGGCCTGGGCCGCCGCAAGGAGGCGATCGCCCGCGTGCGCATCGTCCCCGGCACCGGCGTCTGGAAGATCAACGGCCGCACCCTGGAGGAGTACCTCCCCAACAAGGTGCACCAGCAGATCGTCAACGAGCCGTTCAAGCTCCTCGAGCTCGACGGCCGCTACGACGTCATCGCCCGCATCAACGGCGGCGGCATCTCCGGCCAGGCCTACGCCCTGCGCCTCGGTGTCGCCCGCGCCCTGAACGAGGCCGACGTCGACGCGAACCGTCCTTCCCTCAAGAAGGCCGGCTTCCTCACCCGTGACCCGCGCGCCGTCGAGCGCAAGAAGGCCGGTCTGAAGAAGGCTCGCAAGGCACCGCAGTACAGCAAGCGCTAAGCCTCCCCGCTTGCGCGCCACCGGGCGCGAAGCTGGACTGTCACGCCCCGGGAGCACACCATGTGCTCCCGGGGCGTGCTGCGTTCTATGGACTTGACTGGCGAATGAGCCGCGGAGGAACAGCAGTGGGACGACTCTTTGGCACGGACGGCGTACGGGGACTGGCGAACGCCGACCTCACAGCGGAACTGGCGCTGGGACTGTCGGTCGCGGCCGCACACGTCCTGGGGGACGCGGGCGCCTTCGAGGGGCACCGCCCGGTCGCGGTGGTCGGCCGCGACCCCCGGGCCTCGGGCGAGTTCCTGGAGGCGGCGGTCATCGCCGGCCTCGCCAGCTCGGGTGTGGACGTGCTGAAGGTCGGCGTGCTGCCGACCCCCGCCGTGGCGTACCTCACCGACGTGCTCGGCGCCGACCTCGGCGTGATGCTGTCGGCCAGCCACAACGCGATGCCCGACAACGGCATCAAGTTCCTCGCCCGCGGCGGCCAGAAGCTCGACGACGAGATCGAGGACGCCATAGAGGCGGAGTACGAGCGCTTCGAGGGCCACGACTGGAAGCGCCCCACCGGCGCGGCGGTCGGCCGGGTGCGGGACCACGCGGAGGGCTTCGAGCAGTACCTGGCCCACCTGCTGTCGGTGCTGCCGAACCGTCTGGACGGCCTCAGGGTCGTCATCGACGGTGCGCACGGCGCCGCGGCGATGGTCTCCCCCGAGGTGTTCCGGCGGGCCGGGGCCGAGGTGGTGCACACCATCGGCGACGACCCGACCGGGCTGAACATCAACGACGGCATCGGCTCCACCCACCTGGAGCCGCTGCGTGCGGCCGTGGTCGAGCACGGCGCGGACCTGGGCATCGCCCACGACGGCGACGCCGACCGCTGCCTCGCGGTGGACGCCGACGGCAACGAGGTCGACGGCGACCAGATCCTCGCCGTCCTCGCCTGCGCGATGCGCGAGGCCGGGACGCTCGGCAAGAACACCGTGGTCGGCACGGTGATGTCGAACCTGGGCTTCAAGCTGGCGATGGAGCGGGAGGGCATCGACCTGGTGCAGACCGCGGTCGGCGACCGCTATGTGCTGGAGTCGATGAAGCAGCACGGCTACAACCTCGGCGGCGAGCAGTCCGGGCACGTGATCTTCCTGGACCACGCGACCACCGGGGACGGCACCCTGACCGGGCTGATGCTGGCCGCGCGGCTGGCGGCGACCAAGCAGTCGGTGGCGGACCTGGCCGGGGTGATGACGCGGCTGCCGCAGGTGCTGATCAACGTCAAGGGCGTGGACAAGACGCGTACCGCGACCGACGAGGGGCTGCTGCTCGCGGTCGCCGGGGCGGAGGCGGAGCTGGGGTCGACCGGGCGGGTGCTGCTGCGGTCCTCGGGGACCGAACCGCTGGTGCGGGTGATGGTCGAGGCGGCCGACCCGGGGGTTGCGCAGACGGTGGCCGAGCGGTTGGCGGGGGTCGTGCGGGAACGGCTGGGCTAGTCGCGGGTTTCTGTTTGCGCAGTTCCCCGCGCCCCTGACGTCTGCAGCTACAGGTAGTTGCAACCGCTGGGGGCGCGGGGAACTGCGCGAACAGGTACCACCCGCGACGGTCAGAGTTTGCGCAACCTGATCCGCTGCACCTTGTGGTCGGCGCCCTTGCGCAGGATCAGGCTCGCCCGCCCCCGGGTGGGGGCCACGTTCTCCAGCAGGTTCGGCCGATTGATGCTGCGCCAGACCTGGCGGCCGTAGTCCATCGCCTCCTCCTCCGGCACTTCGGTGAAGCGCCGGAAGTACGAGGACGGGTCCTGGAACGCGGTCTCCCGCAGCTTCCGGAACCGCTCCAGGTACCACCGCTCGATGTCGTCCGAGCGGGCGTCCACGTAGATCGAGAAGTCGAAGAAGTCGGCCACCGCAACCCGGGTCCGGCCGTCCAGGCCTGGCAGCGCCGGCTGCAGCACATTGAGGCCCTCGACGATCAGGATGTCCGGGCGGTGCACGGTGTTCCGCTCGCCCTCGACGATGTCGTAGACCAGGTGCGAGTAGACCGGCGCGCTGACCTCGGCCTTTCCGGACTTCACATCCGCGACGAAGCGGGTCAGCGCCCTGCGGTCATAGGACTCGGGGAAGCCCTTGCGGGCCATCAGCCCGCGCCGCCGCAGCTCGGCGTTGGGGAACAGGAAGCCGTCGGTGGTGACCAGCTCCACCCGGGGGTGCTCCGGCCAGCGGGCCAGCAGCGCCGCCAGCAGCCGCGCGGTCGTGGACTTGCCGACCGCCACGCTCCCGGCCACCCCGATCACGAACGGGGTGCCCTGCTGGGTGTGGGTGTGCTCATTGCTGTCCAGGAACGCGTTCAGCGACCCGCGCAGCCGCGTGGTCGCGGTGACGTACAGGTTCAGCAGGCGGGACAGCGGCAGGTAGACGTCCTGGACCTCCTGGAGGTCGATGACGTCACCGAGCCCCCGTAGGCGTTCCAGCTCGTCGGCGGTCAGCGGCAGCGGGGTGCGCTGGTGCAGCGCGCTCCACTCCGCCCGGTCGAGGTCGACGAAGGGGGACGCGTCAGCGCGGCGTTGGGCTTCCAGCGTGGTCGGCACCCGTCCATTCTCCGTTCGGACGGCGGATCCGTGCGCGTCAGCGGGCTGTCGGCGACGAGAGATTCATCTCAGCGCCCGGTTCGCGCCGCCGCTGGAAGCCGCCGTTAGAAGTCGTCGTGGGACGGTATCCGCACCGGGACCACGCCGAGCGAGGCGACCGTCTGCTCGCTCGGGGTCGCCCTGCCGCGTTCGTAGGCCGCCGCGAAGGCCTCCGCGCCGAGGGCCTCGGTGGCCGCCTCGGTGACCAGCAGGACGTCGGTGGAGGAGCGGTCCGCCATGCCGCGCAGCCGGTGCGCGGCGCCGAGCAGCTCGGCCGCGCGGGCCGGGTCGCCCTGACGCAGCGCCAGGTCGGCCCAGCCCTGCAGGCAGTTGCCCGCGACCGGGCCGTCGAAGGCGGACAGCGCCGCCTCCAGGGCCTGCCGGTGCAGCTCCGCCGCCCGCTCCAGCCGGCCGTCGGCGGCCTCCAGGTAGCCGCGGGCGCCCAGCAGCAGGGCCTGGATCTGCGGCGCGCCGCTGGGGAGGTTGCTGACGCTGCCGGAGGCGGTGTCCAGCGCCCGGCGGCCGTCGTCCAGGCGGCCGAGGCGGCGGTAGGCCTCGGCCAGGGTGCTGTGAGTGGCGATCACCACGGTCCAGGTGCCCTCGCTGAGCGCGGTCGCCGCCTCCTGCTCCAGCTCGGCGAGGGTCTCGGCGTCGATGGTCGGCCCCATCGTCCTGAGCACCAGCAGCCGGGCCCGGTAGTCGCCGGAGTCGGCGCTGATACCGAGCTCGTTCTCGTACGAGATGGCCAGCTCCCAGAGCCGGACCGCCTCCGGGATGTCGCCGCGCCACTGCGCGTAGTCGGCCAGCCCGGCCGCGCAGAACGAGCGCCCCCACAGGTCGCCGATCACACGGAACCGCTCGCCGGCCTCGACCAGGTAGGCCCCGGACTCCTCCACCCGGCCGCTGTTCTGCAGCGCGTAGCCCATGAACATCCGGGCGATGGCCTGGACCCAGGGGTCGCGATTGTCGAACAGCCGTTCGGCGAGCACGCCGATCCGCCAGTCCTTCTGCTCGAACATCGACGACATGATGTCCAGCATCGGCAGCAGCGGATGCGCGTCCGGGTCGTCCAGCCGGTCGCGCAGCGCCATCGCCGAGCGCATCAGCTCCAGCGTGGAGGTCAGCTCCCAGGTGGTGTCCAGGCCGTAGAGGGCGGTGATGCCGCGGGCCACCGCCTGGGTCCGCAGCGGCACGCCGTCGGCGGGCAGCTCCAGCGCCTGGTGCACCAGCGGCAGGTTCTCGCCGCGCTCGCCTCGCCGCCACAGGTACCAGCCCATGGCCGCGACCAGCCGCTGCGCGGTCTCCGCGTCGCGCTGCTCGACCGACCAGCGCAACGCGGAGACCAGGTTCTCGTGCTCCGCCTTGAACCGGGCCAGCCAGGCGACCTGCCCGAAGGTGTAGAGCCGGGGCTCGCCCTCCTCGGCCAGCGCCAGGAAGTGCGCGGCGTGGGCGTTCCTGGTCGCCGCGGTGGCCCCGGCGTCGTCCAGCTTCTCGGCGGCGTAGACCCGGATCGTCTCCAGCAGCCGGTGCCGGCCCGAGGAGGTGCGCACCACCAGCGACTTGTCGACCAGCGAGGCGAGGGCGTCCATCACCTCGTCGGACGGGAGCTCCTCGGCCGTGCAGACCTCCTCGACGGTCTCCAGTTCGGCGCCGCCCGCGAACACCGACATCCGGGCCAGCAGCGCCCGCTCCGGCTTCTCCAGCAGGTCCCAGCTCCAGTCGACCACCGCGCGCAGGGTCCGCTGCCGCGGCAGCGCGGCGCGGCTGCCGCCGGTCAGCAGGTGGAAGCGGCGGGCCAGCCGCTGGTCGATCTGCTCCGGAGTGAGGCTGCGCATCCTGGCCGCGGCCAGCTCGATCGCCAGCGGCTGCCCGTCCAGGGCGCGGCAGATCCGCAGCACCGCGGGCAGGTCGCGGGCGGTGGGGCGGTAGCCGGGGCGGACGGCGGCGGCCCGGTCCGCGAACAGCCGGACCGCGGGGAAGCCGTCGGCCTGGTCCGGCGTCAGCACCTGATCCGGGGTCAGCGTCCGGTCCAGCCGCGGGTCCTCGGGGAAGCCGAGCGGCGGCACCGGGTGCAGCTGCTCGCCGCTGATGCCGAGCGCCTCACGGCTGGTCGCCAGGATCCGCAGCCCGCGGCAGCCCGCGAGCAGCCGCGCGGAGAGGACGGCGGCGGCCTCGATCAGGTGCTCGCAGTTGTCCAGCACCAGCAGCAGCGGGCGGGCGCCGAGGGCCTCGATGATGCGCTCGGTCGCCTCGGCGACCGGGTGCGGGGCGATGGTCGCGCGCTGGGCCGCGGCGGACTCGCGCAGTTGCAGCGCGGCCAGGACGGTCGCCGGGAGGTCGGCCGGGTCGGTGAGCGGGGCCAGCTCCACCAGCCGGACCTGGATCCCCTCGGCCTGCCCGGCCGCCTCCAGGGCCAGCCGGGTCTTTCCGGCGCCGCCGGGGCCGATCAGGGTGACCAGGCGTCCCGCGGCCAGCGCGGCCCGCACCGCGACCAGGTCGGCCTCCCGCCCGAGGAAGCTGGTGACGGCGGCGGGGGCGGCGGCTGTGCCCGGGGTCGCTGAGGTAGCGGTACCGGGGTGGGTGGCCGGGGCCGGGGTGTCCGGGGGGCCAGGGGCGGCGGGCGTCGGCGGGGTGGGGCGGGCGTCGGCGGTGCCGGGGCGGGTGGCCGACGGTGGGGTGGGGTCGGTGGTGCTGTCGGCGGACGGCGGTGGGGTCAGGCGGAGGCCGGTGGCGCCGGGGGCGGCGGGCGGCGGTGGGGTGGTGAGGACGGACTGGTGGGCGGCGCGGAGGATGGGGGAGGGGTCGGTGCCCAGTTCGTCGGCGAGCAGCTCGCGGCCCTGCTCGTACACGGCCAGGGCCTCCGCCGTGCGCCCGGCCCGGTGCAGCGCGCGCATCAGCAGGGCGCGCGGGCGGTCCCGCAGCGGGGCCTCCGCGCAGAGCGCGTGCAGCTCGCCGAGCAGCTCGGCGCCCTCGCCCGCGGCGATCCGCTGGTCGAGCAGGTCCTCGCGGGCGTTCGCCCGCAGCGCGTCCAGCCGGGCCGCGGCCTCGGGGAAGCCCGGCACATCGGCCAGCGCGGGTCCGCGCCACAGCGCCAGCGCCTCGGTCAGCTGCTCGCGGGTCGGCGGGCCCGAGGCCGGGCCCCGCAGCAGCCGGGTGAAGCGGTGGACGTCCACCTCGTCCGGGGTCAGCGCCAGCCGGTAGCCGGTCGGGGCGGCGGCGACCAGGTCCCGGCCGAGCGCGGCGCGCAGCCGGGAGACCAGGGCCTGCAACGCGTTGGCGGGGTTGCCGGGGCGGTCGCCGTCCGGCCAGAGGGCCGTGGTCAGGCTGCTCGCGGAGACCGGCCGGTCCGCGTCCAGGGCGAGTGCGGCGAGGAGCACGCGCAGCCGTGTCCCGCCGAGGTCGACGGGCGCGCCGTCGGCGTCGGTGACCTGGAGTGGGCCGAGCAGTTGTATCCGCACGGTGCCATTGTCCAGGGAAACCGCGCGGCCGGTGCACGATGATGGGCTGCGGTCGAGCGAGGGAGAACAGGAATGATCATCGGGATCGGGATCGACGTGGCGTCGATCGACCGTTTCGCGGCGTCGCTGCAACGGACCCCCACCCTCGCGGAGCGCTTGTTCACCCCGGCCGAGCTGGTCACCCCCAGCGGCGACCCGCGCGGCCCGGCCTCGCTCGCCGCGCGCTTCGCGGCCAAGGAGGCGCTGGCCAAGGCGCTGGGTGCGCCCGGCGGGCTGCTCTGGACCGACGCCGAGGTGCGGACCGAGCCGTCCGGCCGGCCGGTGCTGGAGATCCGCGGCACGGTGGCCGCGCGGGCGGCCGAACTGGGCGTGCGGACGTGGCATCTCTCGCTGAGCCATGACGCGGGCGTAGCGTCGGCGGTGGTCATCGCCGAGGGTTGAACCGCCGAGGGTTGAGGAGCCGCCATGCGGTACGCGCACACGGTCGAGCAGGTACGGGCGGCGGAGGGTGCGCTGCTCGCGCGGCTGCCGGAGGGAGCGCTGATGCAGCGGGCCGCCGCGGGCCTGGCGGCGACCTGCGCGGGGCTGCTCGCCGAGTCCCACGGCCGGGTCTACGGCAGCCGGGTGGTGCTGCTGGTGGGCAGTGGCGACAACGGGGGTGACGCCCTGTTCGCCGGGGCCCGGCTGGCCGCGCGCGGGGCCAGGGTGTGCGCCGTCCTGCTCGCCCCGGAGCAGGCCCACCGGGCCGGGCTGGCCGCGCTGCGGCAGGCCGGAGGGGTACTGACGGAGGATCAGCGGGACGGCTGCGCCGAGATCGCCCGCGCCGACCTGGTGCTGGATGGCATCGTCGGCATCGGCGGCCGGGGCGGGCTGCGCCCCGGCGCGCTGCCGTACGTCCGGGCGGCGGCGGAGGCGGACGCCGCCGTGGTCGCGGTCGACCTCCCCAGCGGGGTGGACGCGGACACCGGCGAGGTGTCCGGCGAAGCGGTGCGGGCGGCCGTCACCGTCACTTTCGGGACGCACAAGCCCGGCCTGCTGGTGGACCCGGGCGCGGAGCACGCCGGGGTGGTCCGGCTGGTGCCGATCGGGATCGGGGTACCGCCGCCCGCCGCGGAGGCGCTGCAGCACGCCGACGTGGCCGCGCTGCTGCCGCGGCCCACCGGGGAGAGCGACAAGTACCGGCGCGGGGTGGTCGGCGTCGCCGCGGGCTCCGCGCGCTACCCGGGGGCGGCGGTGCTGGCCGTCTCGGCCGCCCTGCACGGCGGCGCGGGGGCGGTGCGCTACGTCGGCGCCGCGGCGGCCGCGGTGGTCGCGGCGCACCCGGAGACACTGGTCTCCGAAGGCTCCGCGCAGGGGCTGAAGCAGGCCGGACGGGTCCAGGCCTGGGTGGTCGGCCCCGGCCTCGCGGACGGCGAGGATGCCGTGCGGACCCTGGACCAGGCGCTGGACGCGGCGCTCGACCCGGACGTCCCGCTACTGCTGGACGCCGACGCGCTGCGGCTGCTGGCCCGGCGCGGCCCCGCTCCCCGGCCCGGCCTGCTGCTGACCCCGCACGCGGGCGAGGCGGTGGCGCTGCTGGCCGGGGCCGGGGTCGAGGCCACCCGGGAGCAGGTCGAGGCGGCCCGGCTGCGGTACGCGCGGCAGTTGGCCGAGCTGTACGGCTGCACCGTGCTGCTGAAGGGCTCGACCACGGTTGTCGCGGGCCCGGACCCTGCCGGGCCGGTCCGGGTGAATCCGACCGGCACACCCTGGCTCGGCACCGCGGGCAGCGGCGACGTGCTGTCAGGGCTGGCCGGATCGCTGCTGGCGGCCGGACTCGCCCCGCTGGACGCGGGCTCGGTCGCGGCGTACCTGCACGGGCTCGCGGGGCGGACGGCGAGCCTGGGCGGGGCCGCGGCGGGCGCGGGCGGCGTTCCGGCGGGGGTGGGCGGTGAGGGGCCGATCAGTGCCTCCGAGGTCGCCGCCGCACTTCCGGCGGCGTGGCGGAGTGTGACCGACCGTGCCTGAAACGTACTGTCCCTTCGGTGCCGGAACCGACAGTCTGAGAATCTCCTGAAAAAGTCTGCAACCGGAGCGGTCGCTCACGCCTCGTATCCGGTGACGCACCAATCCTGTTCGACGCACGAGAGGGTGAGGGCCAGTTGAATCTGACTCGTAAGCGGGCCGGGGTGCTGCTCGCGGCAGCCGGGATCGTCGCGACGACCTGCGCCGGGGTGTCCGACGCGCAGGCGCAGCCGCTGACCGCGCTGGCGGTCACGGCGACCACGACCACGAACAGCGCCGCCACCAGGACCACCACTGCGACCGCGCCCACCGCTGTCCGGATGGTCCGGACGGTGGCCAAGAAGGCCACCGGCCCCAACGCGGCCGGGCTGTGCCCGGTCAACAAGGGCCGGATCGCCTGCGTGGACCTCACCCACCAGCGGATGTGGGTCCAGGTCGGCACCAAGGTGGTCTTCGGCCCGGTGCAGGTCCGCACCGGGCGCCGGGGCTACGTCACCAGGACCGGGCTCTGGCACGTCTACAGCCGCCAGTTGCACCACTGGTCCACGCTCTACAACGTGGCCATGCCCTACAGCGAGTTCTTCTCCGGCGGCGAGGCGTTCCACGGGCTCAACGAGCCGATGTCCACCCCGCCCGGGTCGCACGGCTGCGTCAACATGAACACCTGGGACGCCAAGAAGCTCTGGGGCGTGCTCAAGCTGCACGACCCGGTGCAGGTGTTCGGCCGCAAGCCGGGAACCTGAACCGGGCGCTCCGTCTGGGACAATCAGCGGCAATGGAAACTGCGATGCGTGCCGAAGCCGTGATCGACCTGGCGGCGCTGCGAGGGAACATCCGCGCCCTCCGCGCCCGTACCGGGTCGGCCGCGGTCATGTCCGTGGTCAAGGCCGACGCCTACGGCCACGGCATGGTGCCGTGCGCCCGCGCGGCGGTCGAGGCGGGTTCCGGCTGGCTCGGCACCGCCACCCCCGAGGAGGCGCTGGGCCTGCGGGCCGCCGGGATCACGGCGGAGCAGGCCCGGGTGCTCTGCTGGCTGTGGACCCCGGCCGGGCCGTGGCGGCAGGCCGTCGCCGCCGACATCGACATCTCGGTCAGCGGCGAGTGGGCGCTGCGCCACGTGCTGGACGCGGTCCGGGCGGTGGGCCGTCCGGCCAGGGTCCACCTCAAGGCCGACACCGGGCTCGGCCGCAACGGCGCCCAGCCGCACGACTGGCCCGCCCTGGTCGCCGCCGCGCGCGCGGCCGAGGCCGAGGGGCTGCTCACGGTCGCCGGGGTGTGGTCCCACTTCGCCTGTGCGGACGAGCCGGGCCACCCGGCGAACGCGTCCCAACTCGCGGGCTTCCGCACCGCGCTGGCCGTCGCCGAGGCGGCCGGGCTGCGGCCGGAGGTCCGGCACCTGGCCAACTCCCCGGCCGCGCTGCTGATGCCGGAGGCCCATTTCGACCTGGTCCGGGCCGGGCTCGCGCAGTACGGGCTGTCGCCGGTGCCGGAGATCGCCGGGCCGGAGGAGTTCGGGCTGCGTCCGGTGATGACCTTTCAGGCCGCGCTCGCCCAGGTGAAGCGGGTGCCGGCCGGACACGGCGTCAGTTACGGCCACAGCTACGTCACCGCGGGCGAGACCACGCTCGCGCTGGTCCCGGTCGGCTACGCCGACGGCGTCCCGCGGCACGCGAGCGGCACCGGGCCGCTGTGGATCGGCGGCAAGTGGCGCACGGTCGCCGGGCGGGTCGCGATGGACCAGTTCGTGGTGGACCTGGGCGGCGACCGGGCCGAGGTCGGCGACCTCGCGGTGCTGTTCGGTCCCGGGGACCGGGGCGAGCCCACCGCCGAGGACTGGGCGCGCGCGACGGGGACCATCTCCTACGAGATCGTCACCCGGATCGGGGCGCGGGTCCCGCGGAGGTACGTCGGCGGGGACGGGGGCACCGGCGTGGCGGAGGGCGCGGGCGGATGAGCGGCGAGGAGGGGATCTCGGCTGCCGCGGGGGCGGCGGGCGCCGCCGCGGTGGAGGTCGGACGGCAGGTGGTGGCCGCGGCCGGTTCGGTGGTCGACGACGTCGCGGCCGGACGCTGGCGGCGGGCGGGCCTGGTCGGCCTGACCGTGGGGGTGGTCGCCGCGGGCGCCGCGGCCGGGGTGGCGGTGGAGCGGATGGCGCTGGGCCGCGAGATGCGTCGCCGCGCCAGCATCGAGGTGGACGCCGCCGCGGTCCTCGGCACGCTGCGCGGCACCCCGCGAACCGTCACAGCCCCTGACGGCACCGAGCTCTACGTCGAACTGGACGGCCTGGCCCGAGGCGAGGAGGCCACCGCGCCGGCGCCCCCCGCAGCCTCCACCGGGCCCACCACCCCGTCCCCGCCCACCGGGCGTGTCAACCGCACCGGGCCTGCGGGCTCCGGGGGCCTGCCCGTGACCAACGGGCGTGCTGCGGCTCAGGTCGAGCCCGGTGTCACGCCGACACCCGCTGGGCGCACCGCGGAGCCGGGCACCCCGTCCCCGCCCAACGAGGCTGCCGGGCACGGGCCCGGCGGGGTCGCGGCCTCCGGCGGGTACAGCCCCGCCGGAGGCGCTGGGCGGAAGGGGTGGCTGGGGCGGTTGCGTACGGCCGGGGGCGGGGCGCAGCCGGGGGCGTTGGGCGGGGTGCTGTCGGGGGTCGGCAGCTGGCTCGGGATGGCCCCCACGCCGCCGCTGACCGTGGTGTTCTGCCACGGCTACTGCCTCAACCAGGACTCCTGGCACTTCCAGCGGGCCGCCTTCCGGGAGGGCCTGCGGCTGGTCTTCTGGGACCAGCGCAGCCACGGCCGCTCCGAGCGCAGCCGCAGCCACCTGGCCGGGCAGCCGGCCGCGATCGACCAGCTCGGCGGCGACCTCAAGGCGGTCATCGACGCGGTCGCCCCGACCGGGCCGCTGGTCCTGGTCGGCCACTCCATGGGCGGCATGACCGTGATGGCCCTGGCCGACCAGCACCCCGAGCTGTTCGGCAAGGGGGCGCCCCCGGACGAAGTCTGGGGGCGGGTGGCCGCGGTCGCGCTGCTCGGCACCACGGCCGGGGGCTGGTCCGGGGTCACCCTCGGCCTGCCCTCGTACGGGGCGAAGATGCTGCACCGGATGGCCCCCGGGGTGCTCAAGGCCCTGGGTCGGCAGCGCGACCTGGTGGAGCGCAGCCGCCGCCTGGGCAGCGACCTCACCTCGGCCGTCTACCGCAAGTTCTCCTTCGGCGCCGAGGACGTGGACCCGGCCGTCGAGCGCTTCGCCCAGCGGATGCTGGAGTCCACCCCGATCGACGTGGTCGCTGAGTTCTACCCGGCCTTCGACCTGCACGAGAAGAAGGCCGCGCTGGCGGCGTTCCGGGACGTCCCCGCGCTGGTCCTCTGCGGCACCCGCGACCTGCTCACCCCGCCCGCGCACAGCGAGGCCATCGCCGCGGAGCTGCCGGACGCCGAGCTGGTGATCGTCCCCGACGCCGGGCACCTGGTCATGCTGGAGCGCCCGGACCTGGTGAACACCCAGCTCGCGCTGCTGCTGGAGCAGGCCGCCCGCCGTACCGGCGCCCCGCTGCCGCAGGCCGTCCGCGACCTCGCGGTGCCGAGGCCGACGGAGCTGCCGCACCTGCCGTAACCGCCCTGATCATCCGATGTGAGAGCACTGCTCCGGGAAGAGGGCACTGCTCCGAATGGAGAGCACCGTGCAGAACACCGCCACCGCCACCGTGCCGGACGCCGCGGCCATGCGGGACCTCGGCCGGGCCCTGGCCCCGCTGCTCAGGGCCGGGGACCTGGTGCTGCTCTCCGGGGAGCTGGGGGCGGGGAAGACCACGCTCACCCGCGGCCTCGGCGAAGGCCTCGGCGTACGCGGCGCGGTGACCTCGCCGACCTTTGTGATCGCCCGGGTGCACCCCTCGCTGACCGGCGGCCCGGCCCTGGTCCACGTGGACGCCTACCGGCTCGGCGGCGGCCTGGACCAGATGGAGGACCTGGACCTGGACGTCTCGCTGTCCGACTCGGTGGTGGTGGTGGAGTGGGGCGAGGGGAAGGTCGAGGAGCTGTCCGACTCCCGGCTGGAGGTCCGCATCGCCAGGTCCCTCGGCGGGGACGGCCCGGCCGCGGACCTGGCCGCGGACCCGGCCGCGGACTCGGAGTCAGGCCAGGAGCCGGGCCAGGAGACGGACCCGGTACTGGAGTCGGAGGCGGACCCGCGCCGGGTCACCCTGACCGGCCTCGGCGCGCGCTGGGCCGGGGTCGACTGGTCGCCGTTGGTAGCGGCGGACGCCTGAACCCGTAAGGATCACCCGGGCCGGTTGTTATTCCGACGCGCTGTCGGGAAGATGTGCCTGTACACGCTGTGTACCGCGCGCAACGCGACCACGGGAGGCGGTATGTCCGGTACGACCCCCCGCACCGGGGAACGGCCCGTCAGCATGGCCGAGCTGCTGGCTGCCGCCAGGTCGGCCTCCGCGGTCAGCACCCCGCCCGCGGAGCCCGCGGTCGCGGGCAAGGCCCCGGCCGAGGACGCCCCGGAGACGCCGGAACCGGCCCCCGCCGTCGCCCCCCGCACCGCCGCCTGACCGCGCCCAACGGAACGATCCTGCTCAGCCGACCACGACGACCTTGGTCCCGGTCGGGGCGAAGTCGAACAGGGCCTGGCCGTCGCCCAGGGTCTCCCGGATTCCGCCGGTCTTCTTGGCCGGGTCCGGCTTCGGCAGGGTGCCGTCCGCGGCCGAGCTGAAGCCGATCACCGCGGACCCGCGCTGGGCGAAGATCACGCCGTTCTTGACGGTCACCCCGTCCGACCCGCTGTACGGGCCCGCGTCGGTGCGGTTGACCGTGTAGCTCCCGACCAGTGGGTCCACCGGGCTCGGCTGCACGGTGAAGGTGCGGTCGTCGGACGGCTTGGCCGGGTCGACCAGCCACACCCGCTCGGCGCCCAGCGCGTAGACGATCCGCTTGCCGCTGCCCGAGTGCGCGGGCAGCGCCACCGGCTTGGGCTTGGCGCTCGGCTTCCCCGGGGCCGTCGCCGTGGCGCTGGACGAGGCCCCGGGCGTGCCCGCGGTGCTGGTGGTCTCGTGCGCGGAGCTCCTGGCCTGCAGCGCCAGCAGCGTGACAACCGCGAGCGCCGACGCCGTCAGTCCCGAGACGACGGTGCCGGAACCGATACGTGCTGCCACGGCTGTCCTCCCACGTTCGTTCGTTCGAAGGTGCCTCGTTCGTTGGACCAAGGCCTTGCAAAGTCCCAGCTTCTCATCCCGGGCCCGGTATCCGTCTAACCTGATGGGGTGCTTCTGCTTGCGTTCGACACCGCGACCCCCGCCGTCACCGCCGCCGTCCACGACACGGACAGCGGCGCGACCCTCGCCGCCGCCGACCAGGTCGACGCCCGGCGGCACGGTGAGCTGCTGCTTCCCACCATCGACCAGGTGCTGCGCGCCGCGGGCGTCGGGAAGGGGCAACTGGGCGCACTGGTCGTGGGCACCGGCCCCGGCCCGTACACCGGCCTCCGGGTCGGGCTGGCGACGGCCGCCGCGCTGGGCCACGCGCTCGGCATCCCGGTGCACGGCGTGTGCACCCTCGACGGAATCGCCCACGCGGCCCGCAGCGCCGGTCTGACGGGCGCCTTCACCGCCGCCACCGACGCGCGCCGGAAAGAGGTCTACTGGGCCTCCTACGGCGCTGACGGGGCCCGCACCGAAGGGCCGAACGTCGACCGCCCGGCCGAGGTCGCCGAGCGGCTCGCGGACGTCCCCGCGGTGGGCGCGGGCGCGGCGCTGTACCCGGAGGTCTTCACCCGGCTCGTCCCCGGCATGCCCGCGTACCAGTCCGCCGCCGCGCTGGCGGCGTTCGCCGCCGCCGAACTGGCCGCGGGCCGCGCGCTGTCCGCGCCGACGCCGCTGTACCTGCGCCGTCCCGACGCCGAGGTGCCCAAGAACTACAAGACCGTTCTGCCGGCATGAGCGGGGCCGTGCACCTGCGCGAGATGCGCTGGTGGGACCTCGCGCCGGTGCTGCTGCTGGAACGCGAGCTGTTCCCCGAGGACGCCTGGTCGGCCGGGATGTTCTGGTCCGAGCTGGCCGACACCCGGCACCCCCGGGGCACCCGCTGGTACACCGTGGCCGAGGACGCCGCGGGGGAGGTCGCCGGCTACGCGGGGCTGATGGCGGTGGGCGGCACCGGTGACGTGCAGACCATCGCGGTGGCCGAGCCGCGCTGGGGCACCGGCCTCGGCGCGCGGCTGCTGACCGCGCTGATCGGGCAGGCCGCCGCGGTCGGCTGCACCGAACTGCTGCTGGAGGTACGGGTCGACAACCCGCGCGCGCAGCGGCTCTACGAGCGCTTCGGCTTCCAGCCGCTGGGCGTCCGCCGCAACTACTACCAGCCGTCCGGGGTCGACGCGCTGGTGATGCGCCTGGACGAGCTGACCCCGCCCGCGAAGAAGCCCTCGACGAACGATGTAGGAGAACTGAGCCACGATGGCTGACGAACCGCTGGTCCTCGGTATCGAGACCTCCTGCGACGAGACCGGTGTCGGCATCGTCCGGGGCACCACCCTGCTCGCCGACGCGGTGGCGACCAGCGTCGAGGAGCACGGCCGCTTCGGCGGCGTCGTCCCGGAGATCGCCAGCCGGGCGCACCTGGAGGCGATGGTCCCCACCGTCCAGCGGGCCCTGGACGAGGCCGGGATCAAGGCGAGCGACCTGGACGGCATCGCGGTCACCGCGGGCCCGGGGCTGGCCGGGGCGCTGCTGGTCGGCGTCTCCGCGGCCAAGGCCTACGCCTACGCCCTGGACAAGCCGCTGTACGGGGTGAACCACCTGGCCTCGCACATCTGCGTGGACCAGTTGGAGCACGGGCGGCTGCCCGAGCCGACGATGGCGCTGCTGGTCTCCGGCGGGCACTCCTCGCTGCTGCTCACCAGCGACATCACCAGCGACGTCCGCTCGCTCGGCGCGACCGTCGACGACGCGGCCGGGGAGGCCTTCGACAAGGTCGCCCGGGTGCTCGGACTCGGCTTCCCCGGCGGCCCGGTGATCGACCGTTACGCGACCGAGGGCGACCCGGCGGCGATCCGCTTCCCGCGCGGGCTGAGCGGGCCGAACGACGCCGCGTACGACTTCTCCTTCTCCGGGCTGAAGACGTCGGTGGCCCGCTGGATCGAGGCGAAGCGGCGTGCGGGCGAGGAGGTCCCGGTCCGGGACGTGGCCGCGTCCTTCCAGGAGGCGGTCACCGACGTGCTCACCCGCAAGGCGGTCCGGGCCTGCAAGGACCAGGGCGTGGACCACCTGATGATCGGCGGCGGGGTGGCCGCGAACTCGCGGCTGCGGGCGATGGCGCTGGAGCGCTGCGAGCGGGCCGGGATCGAGCTGCGGGTGCCGCGGATGAAGCTCTGCACCGACAACGGCGCGATGGTGGCGGCGCTGGGCGCGGAGATGGTCCGGCGCGGCCGTACGCCGTCGTCGTTCGACCTCTCCGCCGACTCGTCACTGCCGGTGACCGAAA
Organism: Streptacidiphilus cavernicola; assembly: GCF_042510955.1. Classification (NCBI taxonomy): domain Bacteria; kingdom Bacillati; phylum Actinomycetota; class Actinomycetes; order Kitasatosporales; family Streptomycetaceae; genus Streptacidiphilus; species Streptacidiphilus cavernicola. The sequence goes on along the minus strand of NZ_JBHFAB010000006.1, from coordinate 240,154 downwards.
CCCATGTCCCGGGCGCCGCCGGGGCCTCGCACGACGAGCTGCACCGGCTCTCCGAGTAGACCGGGCAGATCCTTACCTGTCTCCCGACTGGGGCATCACTGGGAACCACCTGTGGGGCGATACCGTCCGACAAGGTAGTGAACAGCCATGTCGGCGACGGGGAGCAGTGCACGGTGGAGCGGAACCGCAGGACCTTTGCGACGGCTGCGGGGGCGCTCGCCCTGGCCGCCCTGGCCACCGGCTGCGGCGCCGGGGGCGGTGACTCCGCGTCGTCACCGGCGACCACCGCGGCCCCGCTCGCCTCGGTCGGGGCCACCGCGCCCGCGACCGCGCCCGGCTCGTCGGACGCGGCGGGCTCCGCCGCCACCGCGGCGCTGTGGCGGAAGTGGGGCCTGAAGCCGCTGGCGCCCGCCCCGGCCCCGCCCGCGGTCCCGCCGATCAAGCTCACCAGGACCGGGACGGTGCCGGTGATCGACAGCGTGCCGACGCACCAGAAGATCGTCTTCATCACCCTCGACGACGGCCTGGAGAAGGACCCGAAGTTCGTGGAGATGATGCGGGAGCTGAAGGTCCCCTTCACGATGTTCCTGATGAACGACGCCATCAAGTCGGACTACGGCTACTTCAAGCCGCTGCAGGCGCTCGGGAACAGCATCCAGAACCACACCCTGCACCACCCGGCGATGAACACCGTCTCCGAGGACCGGCAGAAGCAGGAGGTCTGCGGCGACCAGAAGATCCTGACCACCCAGTACGGCACCGCCCCGTTCCTGTTCCGCCCCCCGTACGGCGCGGGCGCGCACACCGCGAGCCTCAACGCCGCGGTCCAGGCCTGCGGCCCGCGCGCCATCGTCTACTGGAAGGAGAGCATGCAGATCACCGGCGTGCAGTACCAGACGTCGGTGCACAAGTTCCAGGACGGGGACATCATCCTGGCCCACTTCCGGGGCCCGGCCGAGCTCAAGGGCGAGACGATGACCAAGATGTTCGCCAACCTGATCAAGCGGATCGAGGAACAGGGCTTCACCGTCGCCCGCCTGGACGACTACATCCAGAAGCCCTAGTACCTGCCGGAGCGTCAGCGGACCGGCTGTCCCAGCAGCATCACCGGGGCGCCGGCGGCGCGGGTGAGGAAGACCGTGCAGGAGTGCGGGCCCTCGGGCTTGAGCCTGCGGCGCAGGGCCTCCGGCTCGATCGCGGAGCCGCGCTTCTTGATGACCACGGTGCCGACGCCGCGTTCGCGGAGCAGCGCCTTGAGCTTCTTCAGGCCGAACGGGAGCGTGTCGGTGATCTCGTAGGCCGTGGCGTAAGGGGTCTGACGGAGCGTCGCCGAGGTGAGGTAGGCGATGGTCGGGTCGATCAGGGTGGCGTCCAGCCGCTCGGCCGCTTCGGCGACCAGGTGGGCCCGGATCACCGCGCCGTCGGGCTCGTAGAGGTAGCGGAGCACCGGTCCCGGCTCCGGGTCGGGCAGCCGGCCGCCGGTGAGGCAGGTGCCGCCGGGGAGCAGCGTGGCGCGGTGCGGCTCGGCCGGGTCCGGGTCGGTGCCGAACCAGAGCACGGCCTCCTTGACGTCGCCGCCGTCGGAGACCCACTCGGCCTCGGTGCCCTCGGGCACGGCCGTGTGCGGGATGCCGGGGGCGACCTTGAGCGCGGCGTACCGGGTCTTCCCGGCGGCGCCGACCGCCCAGCTCAGCGGCGGCGAGTAGGCCTCGGGGTCGAAGATCCGGCCCTTGCCGCCGCCGCCCCGGCCGCCGCGCCGGGCCGGGTCGACGAAGACCGCGTCGAAGCCGGAGAGGCCGATCTCGGCGACGTCGCCGCAGTGCTGCCTGATCAGGCCGTCCAGGCCCAGCGCCGCCGCGTTGGCCTCGGCGACGGCGCAGGTCAGCGGGTCGCGGTCGACGGCAAGGACCTCGATCCCGGCCCGTGCCAGCGCGATCGCGTCACCGCCGACCCCGGAGCAGAGGTCCGCGATCCGGCGTACGCCCAGCGCGCGGAACCGCGCCGCGCGCCACTCGGCGACACTCGTTCGGGTGGCCTGCTCGACGCCGTCCGGGGTGAAGTACATCCGCTGGGCGTCGGCCGGGCCGAACTTCGCCGCGGCCCGCTGCCGCAGCCCGGCCTGCCCGATCGCGGCCGAGACGAGTTCCGCCGGGTGCGAACGCCGCAGCCTGGTGGCCACCGCCAGCTCCTGTCCCGGCGCTAGCCCGCGCAGCTCTGCCAGCAGGGTCTGGCCCTCGTCGGTGAGCAGGGCACGGAACGATTCGATCTCCACCCGGCCATCATCCCGTAAGCAACGCGTTGGCACTCTGGTTGACTGAGTGCTAACGGCGGCCTAGTGTCGTCGTTGGCACTCTCCAGGTGAGAGCGCTAACCCCGCGGAGGGGCGATTCCGGCACCGCGACGACGGTCTCGCACCACACCCTCTGCGACCCAAGACATGAATCACCCCGTGATCTCCGAAGGGGGAGGTCGGAACGTGACGACCACCAGCTCCAAGGTTGCCATCAAGCCGCTCGAGGACCGCATTGTGGTCCAGCCGCTCGAAGCCGAGCAGACCACGGCCTCTGGCCTGGTCATTCCGGACACTGCCAAGGAGAAGCCCCAGGAGGGCGTTGTCCTGGCCGTCGGTCCGGGCCGGTTCGAGGACGGCCAGCGCCTGCCGCTCGACGTCGCCGTCGGCGACATCGTGCTCTACAGCAAGTACGGCGGCACCGAGGTCAAGTACAACGGCGAGGAGTACCTGGTGCTCTCCGCCCGCGACGTCCTCGCGATCGTCCAGAAGTAGCAGCGCGACGTAGTACCCGGCTGCTTCGGCAGCCGCGACGCTGACCGCAGAGTCGTGACCCCGCCCGGGCCCCCAGTCTTCACTGTGTGAGACCGGGTGTCCGGGCTCGGTTGTTTGAGAGGGAAACCCTAAGCATGGCGAAGATCCTGAAGTTCGACGAGGACGCCCGCCGCTCGCTCGAGCGCGGCGTCAACAAGCTGGCCGACACCGTGAAGGTGACGCTCGGCCCCAAGGGCCGCAACGTCGTCATCGACAAGAAGTTCGGCGCTCCGACCATCACCAACGACGGCGTCACCATCGCCCGTGAGGTCGAGCTCGACGACCCGTACGAGAACCTTGGCGCGCAGCTGGTCAAGGAGGTCGCCACCAAGACCAACGACATCGCGGGCGACGGCACCACCACCGCCACCGTGCTGGCCCAGGCCCTGGTCAACGAGGGTCTGCGGAACGTCGCCGCGGGCGCGGGCCCGTCCGGTCTCAAGAAGGGCATCGACGCCGCCGTCAAGGCCGTGTCGGACCACCTGCTCTCGGTCGCCCGGGAGATCGACGGCAAGGAGGACATCGCCGCCGTCGCCGCGCTCTCCGCGCAGGACCAGCAGGTCGGCGACCTGATCGCCGAGGCGATGGACAAGGTCGGCAAGGACGGTGTGATCACCGTCGAGGAGTCGAACACCTTCGGCCTGGAGCTTGAGTTCACCGAGGGCATGCAGTTCGACAAGGGCTACCTGTCGCCCTACATGGTCACCGACCAGGAGCGCATGGAGGCCGTCCTCGACGACCCGTACGTCCTGATCCACCAGGGCAAGATCTCCTCGATCCAGGACCTGCTCCCGCTGCTGGAGAAGATCCTCCAGGGCGGCGCCAGCAAGCCCCTGCTGATCATCGCCGAGGACGTCGACGGCGAGGCGCTGTCGACCCTGGTGGTCAACAAGATCCGCGGCACCTTCAACGCCGTCGCGGTGAAGGCCCCCGGCTTCGGCGACCGCCGCAAGGCCATGCTCGGCGACCTGGCCACCCTCACCGGTGCCACCGTCATCGCCGAGGAGGTCGGCCTCAAGCTCGACCAGGCCGGTCTGGACCTGCTGGGCACCGCCCGCCGGGTCACCGTCTCCAAGGACAACACCACCGTCGTCGACGGCGCCGGTGACTCCTCCGAGGTGGCCGGCCGGGTCGCGCAGATCAAGGCCGAGATCGAGAGCACCGACTCGGACTGGGACCGCGAGAAGCTGCAGGAGCGCCTGGCCAAGCTGGCCGGCGGAGTCTGCGTGATCAAGGTCGGCGCGGCCACCGAGGTCGAGCTCAAGGAGAAGAAGCACCGCCTTGAGGACGCCATCTCGGCGACCCGCGCGGCGGTCGAGGAGGGCATCGTCGCCGGCGGCGGCGCCTCCCTGGTGCACGCCCAGAAGGTGCTCGACGACAAGCTCGGCCTGACCGGCGACGAGGCGACCGGTGTCGCCGTGGTCCGCCGCGCGCTGGTCGAGCCGCTGCGCTGGATCGCCCAGAACGCGGGTCTTGAGGGCTACGTCATCACCAGCAAGGTGGCGGAGCTGGACGAGGGCCAGGGCTACAACGCCGCGACCGGCGAGTACGGCGACCTGGTCAAGGCCGGCGTCATCGACCCGGTCAAGGTCACCCGCTCCGCGCTGCAGAACGCCGCGTCGATCGCCTCGCTGCTGCTCACGACCGAGACCCTGGTCGTCGAGAAGCCGGCCGAGGAAGAGGCCGACGCCGGGCACGCGCACGGCGGGCACGGGCACAGCCACTAGGCGTCCGACCGACGGTCAGCACGGGCGCGGGGAACCGCCCCGCCTGCCTCGCACGAGAGTGCGGGGTCGGCGGGCGCGGCTCCCCGCGCCCGTTCGCGTCCGCCCCAGGGTCAGTACACCTGGCGGACCCGGCGCAGGGCCCGTTCGCGCTGGTGCGGGGCCAGGGCCTCAACGTCGACCAGGAGCGGCAGCAGATCCGGCTCCAGGGTGAGCGCGCGGAAGACCACGCCGCTGGTGACCCCGTGGTCCGGGCGGGAGAGGACGGTGATCGGGTCGCCGGCCCTGATCTCGCCGGGGGTGATCACCCGCAGGTACGCGCCGGGCAGCGCGCGCTGGGTGAAGCGCTTGATCCAGCCGTCCTGGTCCAGCCAGCCGGCGAAGGTGCGGCAGGGGATCCGGGTCGCGCAGACCTCCAGCACCAGTCGGCCGCCGATCCGCCAGCGCTCGCCGATCAGCGCCTCGGTGGTGTCCACCCCGAGCGTGGTCAGATTCTCGCCGAAGACCCCGGCGGCCAGGTCGCGGCCCAGCTCGCCCTCCCAGAGGTCGAGCTCCTCGCGGCTGTAGGCGTACACGGCCTGGTCGTCGCCGCCGTGGTTGCGGTGGTCGCAGACCTGGTCCCCGGCCAGCGCGCTGCCCGAGCCGCCGTTGCCGCGCGGTCCGGGGGCGGTGACCGCGACCGGCCCCGGGACCGGCTGCTTGTCGATGGCAGTGGCGCCGACGTCGGAGTGGCTGGTGGCGCGTTCGCGGCCGACGTTCAGCGAGAGCAGGTTTCCCATGGCGCCCAGCGTAGGGCGATCCGGCGGTGCGCACACATAAGATGACCGGCGAATTGTGGAGCCGGACCCAAGCGAGTCTTATGCTGGGGCGGTGATCGAGGCCCGCCATCTCCGAGTGCTCCGCGCCGTCGCGCGTACCGGTTCCTTCTCCGCCGCGGCCCGGGAGCTGGGCTACACCCAGCCCGCGGTGAGCCAGCAGATGAAGGCGCTGGAGAAGTCCGCGGGGACGACCCTGGTGGTCCGGGTCGGCCGCGGGGTGCGGCTCAGCGAGGCGGGCGAGGCGCTGGTCCGGCACGCGGCCGGAATCCTGGCCGGGCTGACCGCGGCCGAGGAGGAGCTGGCCGCCATCGCCGGGCTGCGGGCCGGGCGGGTACGGCTGGTGTCGTTCCCGACCGCCAGCTCCACCCTGGTCCCGCAGGCCGTGGCCGCGGTGCGGAGGAGCCGTCCCGGCGTCCGGGTGTCGCTGACCGAGGCCGAGCCGCCGGAGTCGCTGGCGATGCTGCGCGGCGGCGACTGCGAGGTCGCGCTGGCCTTCCGCTACCCGGGGCGCGACACGTCGCTGCACTTCCCGGAGGGGGACCTGACCGGGCTGCGGCGGCAGGCGCGGGCCGAGGCGGTGCTGGAGGCGTCCGCCTCGGCCGCCGCCTGCGACTGGTCCGACCTGGTGGTCCAGCCGCTGCTGGAGGACCGGCTGGTGGGCGTGGTCCCGGCGGACCACCCGCTGGCCGGACGCGGCGCGGCGGACCCCGTGGCGCTGTCCGAGCTGGCCGGGGAGCAGTGGATCGCGGGCTGCCCGCAGTGCCGGGGGCACCTGGTGGAGCTGTGCGCCGAGGCCGGTTTCGCGCCCCGGATCGACTTCGCCACCGACGACTACCCGGCGGTGCTGGGCCTGGTCGCGGCCGGGCTCGGGGTGGCCGTGCTGCCGGAGCTGGCGCTGGCCCCGGTGCGGCCGACCGGGGTGTCGGTGGTGCCGCTGGCCTCCGGGGCGTTCCGCGAGGTGGTGGCGCTGACCCTGCCGGACCTGGCCCAGGTCCCGGCGGTGGAACTGATGCTGGACCGGCTGGCCCGGGTCGCGGTCCAGGTCTAGCCGGAGCCCCGGGACGGGGCCGGGTACGGCCTTCGCGGACGGCTCCGGGCCCGGTGCAGAAACGATTCTGCACCGGGCCCGGACCTCCGTACGCCTAGTGGTGGATCAGCGCCTCGTCCTCGTCGTCCGAGGTGTCCCCGCGCGCCTCCAGCGGACGGTGCCGGGCCCGGCCGAGCAGCTCCTCGCGCTCGTCCTCGGTCAGACCGCCCCACACGCCGTAGGGCTCGCGCACCGCCAGCGCGTGGCTGGCGCACTCGGCCCGCACCGGGCAGCGGGTGCAGACCTCCTTGGCGGACTGCTCGCGGGAGCTGCGCGCTGCCCCGCGCTCCCCCTCGGGGTGGAAGAACAGGGAACTGTCGACGCCGCGGCATGCGGCGGAGAGCTGCCAGTCCCAGAGGTCTGCGTTGGGGCCAGGGAGGCGGGAGAAGTCTGCCATTGCTCATTCCCTCGGTGTCGGGTGGTGTCGGTGCAGTCCTAGTAGAAGAAAATATGACTCATAGAGATCTAATCGGACAAGAGGCCATCAGCGTTGCATATGCTCATTAAGATTCTGAAAATCTAACAAGTCGGGCCAAACGGACAGTTAGCGTGTCCTGGGTACGGGGGTACTCGTTGGGTGTGGAGGCAGACCGCGCGCCTGTGCGCCGGAGTGCGCCACACAGGGGATGATCCGTAGTGGATCGACCACATACAGTGGTGGAACGGCTGCCGCCCCGTAACTCATTCGGGTGACGGTCGTTGGGAGTGCGGAGGCGGTGAACGGCACGGGCGTCGGGGAAGACGCCGGTTGCCCGCGGCCGTGTCGGAGACGATTCGTACCTGCTCGTACCAGCCAGGAGGCGCAACGTGACGCGGATCTACGGAGGACGGTCATGACATCCGTTCTCGTCTGTGATGACTCACCGCTTGCTCGGGAGGCGCTCCGCCGTGCGGTCGCGACCGTGCCCGGTGTCGACCGGGTGACCACCGCGACCAACGGTGAGGAGGTGCTCCGCCGCTGGGTGGCCGACCGGTCCGACCTGGTCCTCATGGACGTGCGGATGCCCGGCCTCGGCGGGGTGGAGACCGTGCGGCGGCTGCTGTCCGCCGATCCGGGAGCCCGCATCATCATGCTCACCGTCGCCGAGGACCTGGACGGGGTGGCCCTCGCCGTCGCCGCCGGGGCGCGCGGCTACCTGCACAAGGACGCCTCGCGGGCCGAGCTGCGGGCCACCGTCACCCAGGCGCTGGCCGACCCGACCTGGCGGCTGGCCCCGCGCCGGCTGCGCTGCGCCGAGATGGGCGCGGCGCCCACGCTGACCGCGCGCGAGATCCAGGTGCTCGAAGGCATGAGCCACGGCCGCAGCAACGCCGAGATCGGCCGGGAGTTGTTCCTCTCCGAGGACACCGTGAAGACGCACGCCCGTCGGCTGTTCAAGAAGCTCGGCGCCTCCGACCGCGCGCACGCCGTCGCGCTGGGCTTCCGCTGGGGCCTGGTCCGCTGACGGACCGGGGCCGGTGGAGGACACAGCCCCCGCCCGATGGGCGGGGGTGGCCTGTTTCCGGGTCGAGGACGCACCATGGAAGGCATGGGATCCTCGGGGGAGTGCGGGCAGTCGGCGGGAGGGGGCGATGGTGGCGCATAACGTTCCTGTGCACAAGTCGGGGCGCGGTGCCACGTTTTCCGCGGCGACCAGGCACCATGGACCGGTGCGCGACGACGAGACGACCGCTGCCCCGGGCGGCGTGGCGACCACCGGTGGGCCCTCGGTGCCCATCGGGGCGCTCGTGGTCCGTGCGGTCGGCGGCGAGTCCGAGGCCACCGACGAGCTGCTGGGACGGGTCCATCCGCTGGTGCTGCGCTACTGCAGGGCCCGGCTGGTCCGGCTCCCCGGCGGCGCCAGGCACCACGTGGACGACGTCGCGCAGGAGGTCTGCCTGGCGGTGCTCTGCGCGCTGCCGCGCTACCGCGACGAGGGGCGGCCGTTCGAGGCCTTCGTGTACGGCATCGCCGCCCACAAGATCGCCGACCTGCAGCGCGCCGCGATGAAGGGTCCCGGCCACTCGGTCTTCCTGGCCGAGGAGCTGCCGGAGACCCCCGACGACGCGCTCGGCCCCGAGGAGCGGGCGCTGCTCAGCAGCGACGCGGCCTGGGCCAGGGAACTGCTGGCCTGCCTGCCGGCCCGGCAGCGCGAGCTGGTGCTGCTGCGGGTCGCCGCGGGGCTCACCGCGGAGGAGACCGGCGAGGTGCTCGGCATGTCCGCGGGCGCGGTCCGGGTGGCCCAGCACCGCGCGCTCAGCCGGCTCCGCGCGCTCGCCCTCGGCGGCCCGGAGGGGCTCTCCGCGTAGTCGGCCGAGCGGTGCGGGGTGTGGCGCCAAGCACAGGGGGCCCTTGTGGCGCAAGGGTGCGTTCCGGATGCCGGTAGACTCAAGTATCGGTGCCGAGCTGCCTCTCCAGCGGCCCCCGGTGGCGCCGTATCGGGTCGGTACGGGAAGGTGCCCCATGTCTTTGAATGCCGCAGGTGTCCCCGAGAAGTTCGCGATGCTCGGGCTCACCTACGACGACGTCCTGCTGCTCCCCGGCGCCTCCGAGGTGCTGCCGAACGCGGTGGACACGTCGTCACGGGTCTCCCGGAACGTCCGCGTGAACATCCCGCTGCTGTCCGCCGCCATGGACAAGGTGACCGAGTCGCGGATGGCGATCGCGATGGCCCGTCAGGGCGGCGTCGGCGTCCTGCACCGCAACCTCTCCATCGAGGACCAGGCCAACCAGGTCGACCTGGTCAAGCGCTCCGAGTCGGGCATGGTCACCGACCCGATCACGGTCGGCCCGGACGCCACCCTGGCCGAGGCGGACGCGCTCTGCGCCAAGTTCCGGATCAGCGGCGTGCCGGTCACCGACGCCGCCGGGCGGCTGCTCGGCATCGTCACCAACCGCGACATGGCCTTCGAGTCGGACCGCAGCCGCCAGGTCCGCGAGGTGATGACGCCGATGCCGCTGATCACCGGCGAGGTCGGGATAAGCGGTGAGGACGCCATCGGCCGGCTCCGTCGCCACAAGATCGAGAAGCTGCCGCTGGTCGACGCCGAGGGCCGGCTCAAGGGTCTGATCACGGTCAAGGACTTCGTCAAGGCCGAGCAGTACCCGCTGGCCGCCAAGGACGCCGAGGGGCGGCTGCTGGTCGGCGCGGCGGTCGGCGCCAGCGCCGAGGCGCTGGAGCGGGCCCAGGCGCTGGCCGAGGTCGGCGTGGACTTCCTGATCGTGGACACCTCGCACGGCCACAACAGCAACGCCCTGAGCTGGATGGCGAAGATCAAGTCGGCCGTGGACGTCGACGTGATCGGCGGCAACGTCGCCACCCGCGACGGCGCGCAGGCGCTGATCGACGCGGGCGTGGACGGGGTGAAGGTCGGCGTCGGCCCCGGCTCGATCTGCACCACCCGGGTGGTGGCGGGCATCGGCGTCCCGCAGGTCACCGCGATCTACGAGGCCGCGCTCGCCTGCCGCGAGGCCGGGGTGCCGGTGATCGGCGACGGCGGCCTGCAGTACTCCGGCGACATCGGCAAGGCGCTGGCCGCCGGCGCCGACACGGTGATGCTGGGCAGCCTGCTCGCGGGCTGCGAGGAGTCCCCCGGCGAGCTGCTGTTCATCAACGGCAAGCAGTTCAAGTCCTACCGCGGCATGGGCTCGCTCGGCGCCATGCAGTCGCGCGGCCAGGCGAAGTCCTTCTCCAAGGACCGCTACTTCCAGGGCGACGTCAGCTCCGACGAGAAGCTGATCGCCGAGGGCATCGAGGGCCAGGTGCCCTACCGCGGCCCGCTGTCGGCGGTGCTGTACCAGCTGGTCGGCGGCCTGCGGCAGACCATGGGCTACGTCGGCGCGGCCACCGTCGCCGAGATGGAGTCCAAGGGACGCTTCGTCAGGATCACCTCGGCGGGCCTCAAGGAGAGCCACCCGCACGACATCCAGATGACCGTCGAGGCCCCGAACTACCACGGCCACTAGTACGGGATACTGGCACCTGGCAGTAGCAGGTTGAGCGAAGGGCTGGACGTGACCGAGATCGAGATCGGGCGGGGCAAGCGGGGCCGGCGGGCGTACGCCTTCGACGACATCGCCGTCGTACCGAGCCGGCGGACCCGGGACCCGAAGGAGGTCTCGATCGCCTGGCAGATCGACGCCTACCGCTTCGAGCTGCCGTTCCTGGCGGCGCCGATGGACAGTGTGGTCTCGCCGGAGCAGGCCATCGCCTTCGGGCAGATGGGCGGCCTCGGCGTGCTCAACCTGGAAGGGCTGTGGACCCGCTACGAGGACCCGCGCCCGCTGCTGGCGGAGATCACCGAGGTCAAGGACGAGGCGGTGGCGACCCGCCGGCTCCAGGAGATCTACCGGGAGCCGATCAAGGCCGACCTGATCGGCGCCCGGCTCAAGGAGATCCGCGACTCCGGGGTGGTCACCGCCGCCGCGCTGTCGCCGCAGCGCACCGCCGAGTTCTCCAAGGCCGTGGTGGACGCGGGCGTCGACATCTTCGTCATCCGCGGCACCACCGTCTCCGCCGAGCACGTCTCCGGCGCGGCCGAGCCGCTGAACCTCAAGCAGTTCATCTACGAGCTGGACGTCCCGGTGATCGTCGGCGGCTGCGCCACCTACACCGCGGCGCTGCACCTGATGCGCACCGGCGCGGCCGGGGTGCTGGTCGGCTTCGGCGGCGGCGCGGCGCACACCACCCGTACCGTGCTCGGCATCCAGGTGCCGATGGCGACCGCGGTCGCCGATGTGGCGGCGGCCCGGCGGGACTACATGGACGAGTCCGGCGGCCGCTATGTGCACGTGATCGCGGACGGCGGGGTCGGCTACAGCGGCGACCTGGCCAAGGCCGTGGCCTGCGGCGCGGACGCGGTGATGATCGGCGCGGCGCTGGCCCGTGCCAACGACGCGCCCGGCCGCGGCTTCCACTGGGGCATGGAGGCGGTGCACGAGGAGCTGCCGCGCGGAAAGCGGGTCGACCTCGGCACGGTCGGCAGCACCGCCGAGATCCTGCACGGCCCCTCGCACACCCCGGACGGCACCATGAACCTGTTCGGCGCGCTGCGCCGGGCGATGGCCACCACCGGCTACTCGGAGCTCAAGGAGTTCCAGCGGGTCGAGGTCACCGTGGCGCCCACCGCCGCGCACTGACCGGCTGCACAGACGACCCCAGCAGGCTGCAAGGGCCCCGGCGCACACTCCGTGCGCCGGGGCCCTTGCGCGTGCACCAGCGGGTGATCTTGGAGGGCTCTGCGGTGCCCGTTTCGGCCGGACAGCGGGCAGACTGGGACCTGCACCAGCATTGACAGCGAACCACTGTGCGGAGGCAGCTTTGCGTAGCGCGACACTGGGGCCGGTCCAGCGGGCGGAGTCGCTCGCCCGAATGGCCGAACAGGAACTCGACGTGCTGGTGGTCGGCGGCGGCGTGGTCGGCGCGGGAACGGCCCTGGACGCGGTGACCCGCGGTCTCGCCACCGGTCTGGTCGAGGCCAGGGACTGGGCGTCCGGCACCTCCAGCCGCTCCAGCAAGCTGATCCACGGCGGGCTGCGCTACCTGGAGATGCTGGACTTCGCCCTGGTCAAGGAGGCGCTCAAGGAGCGCGGCCTGCTGCTGCAGACGCTGGCCCCGCACCTGGTGAAGCCGGTCCCGTTCCTCTACCCGCTGCAGCACCGCGGCTGGGAGCGCCCGTACGTGGGCTCGGGCGTGGCGATGTACGACGCGATGTCGGTGGCCGGCGGCCACGGCCGGGGGCTGCCGGTGCACCGGCACCTGTCGCGCCGTCAGGCCCTGCGCCAGGCCCCCTGCCTGCGCAAGGACGCGCTGGTCGGCGCGGTGCAGTACTACGACGCGCAGATGGACGACGCCCGCTTCGTCACCACCCTGGTCCGCACCGCCGCCTCGTACGGGGCGCAGGCCGCGAACCGGGCCCGGGTGGTGGGCTTCCTGCGCGAGGGCGAGCGGGTGGTCGGCGCCCGGGTGCACGACCTGGAGCAGGGCGGCGAGTTCGAGGTGCGGGCCCGTCAGGTGGTGAACGCGACCGGGGTGTGGACCGACGAGACCCAGGCGATGGTGGGCTCGCGCGGGCAGTTCCACGTCCGCGCGTCCAAGGGCATCCACCTGGTGGTGCCGCGGGACCGGATCCACTCCTCGACCGGGCTGATCCTGCGGACCGAGAAGAGCGTGCTGTTCGTCATCCCGTGGGGCCGGCACTGGATCGTCGGCACCACCGACACCGCGTGGACCCTCGGCAAGGACCACCCGGCGGCCAGCAGCGCCGACATCGAGTACCTGCTCGACCATGTGAACTCGGTCCTGGCCGTGCCGCTGACCAGGGAGGACGTCGAGGGCGTGTACGCCGGGCTGCGCCCGCTGCTGGCCGGGGAGTCGGACGCGACCTCCAAGCTCAGCCGCGAGCACGTGGTCCAGCACGCGGTGCCGGGCCTGGTGGTGGTCGCCGGGGGCAAGTACACGACGTACCGGGTGATGGCCGAGGACGCGGTGGACGAGGTGGTGCACGGCCTGGACCAGCGGGTTCCACCGTCCTGCACCGAACGGGTGCCGCTGCTCGGCGCCGAGGGCTACCAGGCGCTGTGGAACGGCCGGGCCGAGCTGGCCCGGCGCAGTGGCCTGCACATCGCCCGGGTCGAGCACCTGCTGAACCGCTACGGCTCGCTGGCCGAGGAGGTGGTCGCGCTGATCGACCGGGACCCGTCCCTGGCCGAGGCGTTGACCGGCGCGGACGACTACCTGCGGGCCGAGGTGGTCTACGGCGCGCGGTACGAGGGCGCCCGGCACCTGGAGGACGTGCTGGCCCGGCGGACCAGGATCTCGATCGAGACCTTCGACCGCGGCACCGCGTCGATGCGCGAGGTGGCCGAGCTGATGGCGGGTGAACTCGGTTGGGACAAGCAGCAGGTGGACCGCGAGGTGGAGCACTACCGCAAGCAGGTGGAGGCGGAACGCGAGTCGCAGCAGCAGCCTGACGACCTGACGGCGGACGCCGCCAGGCTGGGGGCGCAGGAGATCGTGCCGCTCGGATAGGGGACGATGGGGGGTGACGGGCACGACGGAGGGGACCGCAGCCGGATGACCAGCGAGACCAGTGGGCAGACAGACGACGTGACCGGGGACGGGGATGTCGCCGGGAGACTGCTCGCGCGGCGCTACCGGCTGGAGTCCGTGCTCGGCCGGGGCGGGATGGGCACGGTCTGGCGGGCCAAGGACGAGGTGCTCGGCCGCGAGGTGGCGGTGAAGCAGCTGCGCTTCACCGCCGGGGTGGGCGAGGACGAGCGGCACCGGCTGATCGCCCGCGCGCTCACCGAGGCCAAGGCCATCGCCCGGATCCGGCACACCTCCGCGGTCACCGTCTACGACGTGGTCGAGGAGGACGACCGGCCGTGGATCGTGATGGAGCTGGTCGAGTCGCGCTCGCTGAGCGAAGTGATCCGGGAGGACGGCGTGCTGACGCCGCACCGGGCCGCGCGGGTGGGGCTGGAGCTGGTGGGGGTGCTGGCCGAGGCGCACCGCTCCGGCATCGTGCACCGGGACGTCAAGCCGTCCAATGTGCTGATCGGGCACGACAGCAGGGTGGTGCTGACCGACTTCGGGATCGCCCGGGTCGAGGGCGACCCCTCGGTGACCTCGACCGGGATGCTGGTCGGCGCGCCCTCGTACATCTCGCCCGAGCGGGCCCGCGGCGGCATCCCGGGGGCCCCGGCCGACATGTGGTCGCTCGGGGCGACGCTGTACGCGATGGTCGAGGGCTACCCGCCGTACGACAAGGGCTCGGCGCTGTCCACGCTCACCGCGGTGATGACCGAGGAGCTGACCCCGCCGCGGAACGGCGGGCCGCTGACGCCGGTGATCCAGGGCCTGCTGCGGAAGGACCCGGCCGAGCGGCTGGACGAGGCCGCGGCCCGGCGGATGCTGCGGGCGGTGCTGGACCAGCCGGTCCTGCCCGAGCAGCGGGCGGTGGCGCCGGAGCCGGTGGTCGAGCCGACCCGGGTGCAGCCGCTGCCGGCGGAGCCGCGGGCGGCGGGTTCTGCGGGGGCCGCGGGTTCAGCAGGGGCGGCGGGTTCGGCGGCGGGGGCTTCGGCCGGGGCGGGGGCGGCGCCGGGGGCCGGGCCGGAGCCGGTGCCCTCGGCGATGGAGCTGCTCACCTCGGGGCCCGCGCGGCGGGACCGGAAGCCGTTGCTGGCGCTGCTGGTGGCGCTGGTGCTGGTCGCGGTGGCCGGGGTGCTGGTGGCGGTGCTGGCGCAGCACCACGGGAAGCGGGACGGGGAGCAGAGGACCGGCGCGGCGGCGGCGTCCTCCCGGTCGGCGGCGTCGGCTGCCGCTGCGGCGTCGGCGTCCGGGTCGGCTTCGGCGGCATCGGCGTCCGCGGCCGGGGGGCCGTCCGCTTCGCAGAGCGTCAAGGCGACCGGCTCCGGTCCGGCCGATGCCGCCGGGGGGTTCCGTCGGGTGACCGGTCCTGAGGGGGCCTCGCTGGAGATCCCGAAGGGCTGGCGGATCGTCAGCCAGTCCGCGACCAGCTGGAAGTACCAGGGGCCTGAGGGCACGCTGCAGGTCGACGCGACCCGGACGCCGGGCAGCAGCGCGGTCGGCGCCTGGAAGTCCGAGGAGGCGGCCATAGCGCACAGCTTCGCCGGCTACCAGCGGGTGCAGTTGCGGAAGGTCGCCTACCGGGGTTGGGACGCGGCCGACTGGGAATGGACCTACGACTCGGCCAAGGGCGGTGCGCTGCACGCGCTCAACCGGGGTTTCGTGACCGACGCGACCCACGGCTACGCGATCTACTGGACCGCTGCCGACGCCGGTTGGAGCGGGGCGCGGAACCAGCTGCTGCTGAGCCGGTTCTTTTCGAGCTTCCAGCCCGCGGGCTGACCGGTGGCGGCACGTACGCCGAGGTCGGCGGACGAGGGAGGGGGCAGGGTGGCCGGTGGCCGGGTACTCGGCGGGCGCTACCTGCTGTCCGGGCGTCCGCGCGGCTCCGGGGCCGCCGCCGTGGACCAGCGCAGCGGCGCGGAGGTGCAGCTCGACGCGGTGCCGCTGCCGGAGGTGGTGGAGCCGTTCGACCAGGTGGCGCTGCCCGCGCCGGGGCGGCCGGACAGCACCTCGGCGCGGGCGCTGACGCTGGCCGCGTTCGTGGCCGAGACGGTTCCCGACCATCCCCGGCTGAGCCAGGTGTTCCAGGTGTTCGACGAGGCCGGCTACCTGTGGGTGGCCGGTGAGGCGGTGCCGGGGGTGACCCTGCGCACGCTGCTGGAGCGGGGCGGCCCGCTCTCCCCGTACCGGGCCGCGGAGTTGGCGTACGATCTGGTCACCGCGCTGCGTGCGGTGCACGCGGCCGGGTTGGTGCACGGCAATGTCACCGTGGACACGGTGCTGGTCTGCGACGACGGCACGGCGCTGCTGGGCGGCCTGGTGGTGGGGGTGGCGCAGGAGGCGCTGTGCGGCGGTCCCGGCGCGGACCAGCCGGGCGCGGGCGCGCCGGGCGGTCCCTGGGCGCCGGTGCGGATCCGGGCCAGGGATGCGCGCGCGGTGATCGTCGGGGCGGTCCCGGAACGCTGGTCCCCGGAACAGACCGGCCCCCCGCCGACGGACGCGGTGCCGCGGGCGGACGCGGTGCGGTCGGGATACGCCGTACCGCCGCCGTACGCCCAACAGCCCGCATCCGCATCCCCGTCGGGGTACCCCGCCTCGCCCGACGCCCCTCCGTCCGGGTACCCCGCGCCGCCCGTCGATGCCCGCATGCCCGGGTACGGCCCGCCGCCCACCGCCGCGCCGTCGCGCTCGTCGCTGCAGGACGGGCCGCTGGGGGCGCCGATCGGAAGCCCCGCCCCGCCGCGGCCCCCGGCGTTCCCGCCACCGACCACACCGCCGTCGCCCCCGGCTTCCCCGCCGACGACCACACCCGCACCGACCACACCCCCGCCGCCGCGAGGCGCCCCGCGGCAGGCGCCCGCGGTGGGGGTCGAGGCGGACGCCTGGGCGCTCGGGGTGCTGCTCTACCGCGCGGTGGCGGGTGAGGCGCCGTTCCCGCAGCAGGACACCGCGGAGTTGTTCGCCGCGATCCGCTCCGGGCAGTTCGGCCGTCCGGGCCGCCCCGCGGCACTGCCCCGTGCGACGGCCACCCGCCCGGGGCAGCGGCAAGGGCAGAACCCAGGGCAGGGCCAGGGGCAACCGCCGTCGCCGCCACCGGAGTTGCCGGAGTGCGGGCCGCTCGGCCCGTTGGTGGCGCGGCTGCTGCGGACCGATCCGGCGGCGCGTCCCGCGCTGCCGGAGGCGGCCGAGTCGATCCGGCAGTTGCTGGTCCGCGCGCCGGAGCCGATCGACCAGGACGAACTACTGTCCGTAGCCGCCCTGCTGCCGGTCCAGCGGAGACGCGGCGAGGTGCTCGAACATCCTGAATTCCCGCACCACCGACACGCCGCACCGCGTCGGCACCCCGCATTGCTGGGCGCCGCGCTCGTCGGTGGCATCATTCTTTTCGTCCTATTGGCCCTGGTACTGGTGGTATCGGTATCTCGCTGAGCGTCACATCCCGGTCTCGGGGGTGGCCCTGCCTTTCCAGCCGACCGGCCAGGTGCCTAGTCTGTGCAGCAGACCCTGGGGTTGTCGTGCGGTGCCGCCGGTTCCTGCCGCAGGCTTGGACGTACACGGCAGAACGCAGGCGAGGGGGAGCACGTGGGTACGGAAGAGGGCTCGACAGTCGGGCCCGGACGCGGTGACGAGGCGGTGCGCGGCCCGGCCACCCAGCCCGGCGACGCGCCGAGAATGCTGGCCGGACGCTATCTGCTGGGCGACCGGCTCGGCCGCGGCGGCATGGGCACGGTCTGGCGGGCCCGGGACCGGATGCTCGACCGGGACGTCGCCGTCAAGGAGTTGTCGGTCAACCACCTGGCCGAGGAGGACCTGCTCATCGTCCAGTCGCGGATGCGGCAGGAGGCCCGCGCGGCGGCCCGGATCAAGCACCCCGGCGTGGTCACCATCCACGACGTGCTGGAGCAGGACGGCAAGCCGTGGATCGTGATGGAGCTGATCGACGGCCGCTCGCTGGCCGAACTGGTGGAGCAGGAAGGCACGCTGAATCCCCGTGAGGCCGCCGGGATCGGCGCGCAGGTGCTGGCCGCGCTGCACCGGGGCCACCAGGTCGGGGTGATCCACCGCGATGTGAAGCCCGCCAACGTGCTGCTGGAGCGCGCGACCGGACGGGTCGTGCTCACCGACTTCGGCATCGCCACCTACGAGGGCGACTCCGCGCTCACCCGCACCGGCGACCTGATCGGCTCGCCCGACTACCTGGCCCCGGAGCGGGTGCACGGCCACCGCCCCGGCCCGGAGTCGGACCTGTGGGGCCTCGGCGCGACCCTGTACGCGGCGGTGGAGGGGCAGTCGCCGTTCCGCCGCGACTCGCCGCTGACCACCCTGGCCGCGGTGGTCACCGACCCGCTGCCGGAGCCGCAGCGGGCAGGGGCGCTGGCGCCGGTGCTGCACGCGCTGATGACCAAGGACGCGGCCGGACGCCCCGGCGCGCCCGAGGCGATCCGGATGCTGCAGGACGTCGCGTCCGGCATCACCACCGCGATCAGTCTGCCGCCCGCGTCCGACCCGCTGCGCACGCCCACCCAGCGGGTGCCGGTGGCGGACCGGAACGAGCCGCCGTCGCCGTCCCTCCGGGACACCGAGCGGCTTCGGCCGAGCTACGTCGAGTCGGAGTTCCAGCGCCCGACGCCGCAGCAGGGGACCTCCGCCGGGACCCCGGTCGGTACCCCGGCCGGGGGCGTCACCGGGCGGCAGACCGCGGTCGCGGGGCCGGGGACCCGGCCCGCTCCGGCTCAGCGCGGCGGGGGGACGGCCGCCACCGCGGTCGACCGCCCCGGCGGTCGCCGCCGCCGCCGTACCTGGCCCTGGCTGGTGGTCGCGGGCCTGGTCGCCGCGCTGGCCGGCGGCGGCGCGGCGTACGAGCTGAGCACGGGGCACAGCGGCGGCACGGACCGGGGCGGCCAGGGGGGCACCCCGACCAGCCCGCCCGCGTCGCCGACCCCGTCCGCCTCGGTCCCGGCCGCGGCCTTCACCCCGAAGCTGGCCCCCGGTTACACCTACCGGCACGACCCGGGCGGCTTCACCTTCGCGCTGCCGCCCGCCGCGGCCGGCCACCCGTGGGTCCGCAGCGATCCCAGCGGCGGCACGCTGGCGATCACCTACAGCCCGGACGGCGGCCTGCACAAGGTCATCTTCGGGGTGACCCCGAACCAGATCGACAGCCCGATCGGGCACGCCCGGGACATGCAGAAGAACGTCACCGTCGACGACAGCAGCTACCAGCTGGTCGGCATGAAGACCGGCACTTTCCACGGCTCGCTGGAGGCGGCCCAGTGGGAGTACACCTTCGTCAGCAAGACCGACCAGCAGCCGCACCACGCGGTGGAGGAGCTGTTCAAGGCGGGCGACGGGACCGAGTACGACATCCTGGTCGACTATCCCGAGGCCGACTGGAGCACCGGCTACCAGCGGTTCCTTGACATCCTCAACGGCTTCAGCGGAGACGGCTGAGCAGGAGACGCCGGAACCCGTCCCGAGTACGGTGGAACGACACAGGCCACACCCCAGAGCACAGCAGGGAGCCGGTCATGGTCGCCCCGACAGTCTCCACGCCCGACGCAGTCGTCATCGGAATGGGTCCCGCGGGGGAGGAGGTGGCCGGACGCCTCGCGGACGCCGGGTGGGACGTCGTCGGGATCGACGAGCGGCTCGTCGGCGGGGAGTGCCCGTACTGGGGCTGCATTCCCTCGAAGATCATGGTGCGGGCCGGAAACCTGGTCGGCGAGGCGCACCGGGTGCCGGGTTCGGCCGGGATCAGCCGGGTGCAGACCGACTGGCGGCCGGTCGTCCGCCATGTCCGCGGCGCCACCGACGACTGGGACGACAAGGTCGCGGTCGACCGCTTCACCACCCGCGGCGGCCGGTTCCTGCGCGGCAGCGCCCGGCTGACCGGGCCGAACGAGGTCTGCGTGGCCGCGGACGACGACAGCGGCCGGGAGACCGTACTGCGCCCGCGCCGGGCGCTGGTGCTCGCCGCCGGGACCCGCCCGGCCGCGCCGCCGGTGCCGGGGCTGGCCGGGACGCCGTACTGGACCAACCGGGAGCTGGTCGAGGCGGAGCGGCTGCCGGGGTCGCTGCTGGTGCTCGGCGGCGGGGCGATCGGGCTCGAACTCGGCCAGGCGGTGCAGCGGTTCGGCTGCCAGGTGACCGTGGTCGAGGCGCAGTCGCGGCTGCTGTCGCGGGAGGAGCCGGAGGCCGCCGAGCTGCTGATGCGGGTGCTGACCACCGAGGGCCTGGAGATCCACACCGGCGCCGAGCTGGTCTCGGTCGGCTACGACGGCGAGCGCTTCACCGCGTCCTGCCGCAGGGGCGAACGGCTGGTCGCGGAACGGCTGCTGGTCTCCGCCGGGCGGCGGGCGGACCTGGAGCGGCTCGGCGCGAGCACGCTCGGCGTCCCGGCCGACGCGCGGGCGCTGCCGGTGGACGAGCGGATGCGGGTGCTGGGCGCGCCCGGGGTGTGGGCGGTCGGCGACATCACCGGCAAGGGCGCGTTCACGCACATGGCGATGTACCAGGCGGACGTCGCGGTCCGCGGCATCCTCGGCCGGGGCGGCCGGGCGGCCGAGTACCACGCGGTGCCGCGGGTGACCTTCACCGACCCGGAGGTGGGCGCGGTCGGGCTGACCGAGGCCCAGGCCCGCACCGTGGGGCTGCCGGTGCGCACGGCGGTGGCGGACCTGGCCGCCGGCAGCCGCGGCTTCGTGCACGGCGCGGGCAGCGACGGCTTCGTCAAGCTGGTCGCCGCGGGCGGCGTGCTGGTCGGCGCGACCGCGGCCGGGCCGACCGGCGGCGAGGTGCTCGGCCTGCTCACCCTCGCCGTGCAGGCCAGGGTGCCGCTGGAGGAACTGCGGAGCACGGTCTGGGCCTACCCCACCTTCCACCGGGCGGTGGGGGAGGCGCTGACGCGGATCTGAGCCCGGTCAGCCGTTCGACCCGGCCAGCTTCTGCACGGCGCCGGCCGCGTAGGCGGCGAAGCCCTTGCCCGCGGCGGCCGAGACGGCGTCCGCCTTGCCGCGGGCCACATTGGTGGGTCCGGCCAGGGTGAAGTAGACGTAGCGGCTGTAGTCGGCGTGGGTCAGCGCGCAGGTGACGCCGGTCGGGCAGAAGCCGGGAATGCCCGGACCGGTCAGCGGGACCAGCTCGCCGGTCGCGCCGTTGTTGGTGGCCTGTGCCTCCAGCGGGTCGCTCACCACGGCGATGCCCACGGTCACGGCGGTGTGGCCGGACACATAGGTGGCCCGGAGCAGCCGGCTGCAGTGGTGCGCGGCCAGCAGTGCCCCGAGGGCGGCGTTGACGCCTTCGCCGCAGTGCGGGGTGCTGTCGGTGGCCTTGCGGGTGTAGAGCGCCCCGCCGACGGTGATGGTCTTCGCCGACAGCACGGCGCCCGCGGTGAGCGGTGTCGCGCCGGCGCCCCCGCTGCTGCCCGCGGTGGCCGAGGCGGTCCCGCTGGCGGAGGGGCCGGCCGAACTGGCCACCGGGGCGGACGATCCGGTCGGTCCGGCGGCCGGGTGGTGGCCGCCGGACTTCGCCACCGCGAACACCCCTCCGCCGACGACCAGGCACAGGGCGACCACGCCCGCGGCTATCAGCAGCAGCTTCTTGCGCTTGGCCTGGGCCTCGTGCTGTTCGGCCAGGGCACTCCAATTCGGCTCGGTGGAGCCGCTGTTGCCGCCGTACCCGAGTGGCTGCTGCTGCGCGGCCGGTGCCTGCTGCTGGTAAGGGGCGCCGCCCTGCTGCTGCGTCGAGGGGTACGGCTGGGGCGCCGGCTGCGGCACCGGCCCGGGGGCCGGCTGCGGCACGGGCCGGGGCGGGAGCGGGTGCCGGATCTGCATCGTGGGCTGCGCGCCCTGGTCCTGGGACGGGCGCTGCGGCTGCGTCGGTTCCGCCGGAGTCGGGGTGGGGGCCGGAGTGTCCCTGGGTATCCGCGGGTCATGGGGGACTCTCGGGTCCTGAGGACTCGGAGGTGTGCTCGCAGCCTCAGGCATGCCCATCCCAATCGTTCATGTCATCGGTGTGCTAGGTCAGGTCGGCAGAATAGCGGTTCGCGCTACGCACGGTCAGATCCGGTGGTGCAAGCGGGACATCTGTCACCAAGAGATAACGGTTCCCTGGCAGCTGGAGCTTATGAGGTGATTTGTCGGCATGTGCGATCGCGCATCGTACATACGATCGCCTTTGTATTGCACGCGCCAAGCATGATTACGAAATGGATCGTGATGCTTGCCTTTCTGCTGGAACTGCGGGACGGGTGGCTTCGACACGACGTCTACCCCTTCGCAGCCTTCATGGCGATCATCTGGTTCATGTGGGTGGTGCGTACAGCGATCGCGCGCCGCTACCGCCCCTGGGCACGGCCGTTCGCGGCGACCACGTCGGTGATCATCCCGGTGGTCGACGAACCCGAGGACCTGTTCCGCGACGTGCTGCGGCGGATCATCGAGCAGGAGCCGACCGAGATTGTCGTCGTGATCAACGGCCCGGAGAACCCGGCGCTGCAGAAGATCTGCGACGACCTGGAGGTCTGGTGGTGCTGGACCGAGATCCCCGGCAAGCGCAACGCACTGCGGACCGGGCTGGAGGCCGCGAGCGGTGACATCTGCGTCCTGGTCGACTCGGACACGATCTGGACCAAGAACACCCTGCCCGAACTGCTCAAGCCCTTCGCCGATCCCGGGGTCGGCGGAGTGACGACCCGTCAGCGCATCCTGGGCTCCGGCCGGTCCGTGCTGACTCGCTGGGCCGACTGGCTGGAGAGCGTGCGCTGCCAGTACTCGCTCCCGGCGATGAGCGTGCTGGGTACGGTGGGCTGCCTGCCGGGACGCACCATCGCGTTCCGCCGGGAGATCCTGGAGAACTGCATGGAGGCGTTCCTCCACGAGAAGTTCCTCGGCGTCTTCCTTGAGGTGAGCGACGACCGGACGCTCACCAACTACACCCTCAAGGCCGGCTACCGGACTGTCTACCAGGCGACCTCGCTGGTCTACACCGACGCGCCGACCACGCTCGGCAAACTGGCCCGGCAGCAGTACCGGTGGGCCCGCGGCTCGCAGTACAACACCCTGCGGATGCTGCCGTGGATGGCCCGGCGGGCGAAGGTCCTCGGCCTGTTCTACCTGGCCGACATCCTGATCCCGTTCGTCCTGCTGGGCACCTTCGGCTCCTGGATAGCCGCGAGCTTCCACGGCACCCGGCCGGGGCTCTACAACGAACTGCCGCTGCCCGCCTCGCCGGTGCTCTCCTTCGCGATGGTCCTCATCGCGGCGGCGCTGCTGTCGATGCTCTCGATCGGGGTCCGGTTCGGCCGTCACTTCGCCTACCGGCCCAGGGACATGGCCTACCTGCCGCTGTTCATGGTGATCAACACCCTGCTGCTGATGCCGGTGCGGATGCTCGGCTTCTTCCGCTGCGCCCACAACGCGGGCTGGGGCACCCGGGCAGACAGCTTCGCGGGGGACCGCAACCGGAGCGCGCTGGTGGTCGTCCCCTACCTGCTCGGAGGAGCCATGCTGTTCGGTTCGGTGATGATGAGTGTCTAGCCGTCGGCACCGGGCCCGGACGCTGCACTGGTGGAGCCGCGGCTCCGGGATCCGGCTCAGGATCTGGATGACGCTGAACGTCCTGCTGCTCTGCTCGCTCTCCTACGGCGTCTACGCGGCCGTCATCTCCAAGGCCCAGGCGCCCGCCTACGCCGGGCTCGGCGCCGAGGCGAAGGGCCCGGGGCTGGTCGACCAGCTCAAGCTGAAGGCGCCGCAGACCCCCTCGATCCCGCAGAAGCAGCAACTGCTCGACCCGGACGGAATCTACTTCGGCACCTCCACCAAGCAGGCGCCGTGGTCGGGCGCCGAGGTGCAGCAGGTCGGCGCGGACGCCGGCGCCCGGCCGACCATCAGCGAGTACTTCGTCAACTGGAAGCACGGCTTCGACCCCGCGGCGGTGTCGGCCGCGTACCAGCACGGGACGCTCCCGCTGATCTCCTGGGAGCCCTGGGCCGGCGGCGACAGCAACCAGGGCGCCGGCATACCCAAGACCACCTCGGCGGACGTCGACCAGCCGGCCTACCGGCTGGCCAACATCACCGCGGGGAAGTTCGACAGCTACATCACCGCCTTCGCCAAGGGGGTGGCGGCCGACCGCAGGCCGGTGATGATCCGGTTCGCGCACGAGATGAACGGCTCCTGGTACCCCTGGTCCGAGCAGACCAACGGCAACCACCTGGGCGACTACGTCAAGGCCTGGCGGCACGTCCACGACCTGTTCGCGCAGGCCGGGGCGACCAACGCGATCTGGATCTGGAGCCCGGACGTGGTCCGCGGCAGCCACACCCGCGGCCTGAGCGCGCTCTACCCGGGTGACGCGTACGTGGACCTGGTCGGACTGACCGGGTACGGGGTGCTCGGCGAGAAGACCCCCGACACCACCTTCGACAGCACCCTGAAGAAGGTCGCCGCGCTCACCGACAAGAAGATCCTGATCACCGAGACCGGGGCCGAGCCCAGCTCGCTGAAGGCGACCTGGATCCGCGGTTTCTTCCCCTGGCTCATCAAACATCCGCAGGTCATCGGCTTCGTCTGGTTCGAGAAGGACCTCGCCACCGGGGCCAACGCGGACTGGCGCTTCGCCGCCACCCCGGAGACGCTGAGCGCCTTCCGGAAGGGGATCAAGACCTTGCACCTGGTCAGCGGGTCGGTGCGGGCGGCGGCGTCGAAACCGCCGCCGTGATCGGCCAGTGCACCAGGTGCAGCGAGGCCAGGCCTTTGCGGAAGGCCCGTTCGGTGGCGGGGTCGGCGGTGAACCGGTAGTCGTACTTGCCGCCGTCGGTGGGGGTGTGCTCGAACCAGACGAAGCCGATCACATCCTGGTGCAGCTTCAGCCAGCGGAACAGGTCGGCGGTCCACGGCGCCTTCTCCGGGCCGGGTTCGGCGGCGGTCTCCGAGATCAGCACCGGCTTGTCGGTGATCGCGTGCAGCAGCGCCAGCGAGTGGTCCAGCACCGCCCCCGCGGTCTTCTCGCCCAGGGCGTACGCGTCCAGGCCCACCCAGTCGACGTAGTCTGCGCCGGGGTAGAGCGAGGCGAAGCCGGTGGTCTCGGAGCCGCGCACGATGTTGGGGCTCCACAGCCAGATCACATTGGTCGCCCCGGCGCGGGCGAACAGGTCGTGGACGTGCCGCCAGGCCTTGACGTAGTCACCGGGACGGTTGCCGCTGTTGCCCTCCGACCAGGGGTACCAGGAGCCGTTCATCTCGTGCGCGAACCGGATCACCACCGGCTGCCCCTCGGCCTTGACCGCGGCGGCGAAGGCTTTGATGTAGCCGTCGAAGGCGCCGCCCGCGATCCGGCTCAGCGAGTAGGCCGGCTGGTTGGAGGCCTTGGAGGGGCCCTCGGGCTCCCAGGTCAGCAGCGGGAGCGCGCCCAGGTGGTAGGAGTTGCGGACCGACTGGGGGTTGAACGACTCGTCCCAGCCGACGAAGAACTCCTGGATCGTCGGCGTCGCCCCGGCCGGACCCGCCACCAGGTCGGTCTCGCTCTCCGAGGGCGCCTTCCAGGTGCTGACGCCGAAGTAGTCCCCGTCCGGATGGATCAGCCGGCGCCGCAGCGAGCCGGGGTCGGTCGAGCCGGTGGGGATGGCCGACGGCGGGACGGTGACCCCCGGCGCGGGGCTGGTGGACGGCTGGGGCGGCCACGGCGCGAGCGGGGTCACCACGCCCTGGCTGCTGCAGCCGGCCACGCACAGCAGGACCAGGCCGAGGAGCCACCCGAGTCCGGCCGCGCCCTGACGGTGCGCCAGTCGACGTGGCACGACCCCTCCGCTCACCAGCCAGTGTTATCAGATCGAGTCCCTCCGGCAGTCGTCCGCCGTGCGGGCTCACATACGATAACCGTTCGATCTGTGCGTTGGTCAGCGCAACAGGACCCGAGACCTGAGGGCAGCGTTCCAGAATGAGTGCGGGCGACAACGGTGGCGGATACCGCGAGGCAAGGTCCGTACCCCGGGCGCCCAGCCCGGCCGCGCCGCGCCCGCGCCAGGCCACCGGAACTGACTACGCCTCACTCGCGGTGGCGGCCGGGGACACCGAGGAGGCCATCGAACTGGCGGAGGCCGAAGTCGGCCACCGCTCCGGCACCCCCTCGGGGCCGCTCTGGCCGCTGCTGCTGGTGCTGCCGGTCCAGGCCGTGCTCTCCTGGCGGCTGATCGGCTCCAACACCGCCTTCCTGGACGAGGGGACGTACCTCTACTCCGGGCACCAGGAAGTGGCCAACCTGCTGTACGGCGACAAGGTCGCCACCTACGAGACCTTCTTCTCCGGCTCCCCCAAGCTCTACCCGGTGGTGGCGGCGACCGCCGACCGGTTCGGCGGCCTCGCCGGGGCCCGGACGCTGAGCCTGGTGTTCATGCTCCTGGCCACCGTGGCGCTGTACCTGGCGGCCCGGCGGATCCACGGGGCGACCGCGGCCTTCTTCGCCAGCGCGCTGTTCGCCGCCCTCGGCCCCACCCAGTTCCTCGGCGGGTACAGCACCTATGACGCGATGGCGCTGGCCGCGCTGGCCTGGGCGGCCTTCTTCGCGGTCCGGTTCGCCTCCGGCACCGGGCACGGCTCGATGAGCGCGGGCGCGCTGCTGATCTCCCTCGCGGTGTGGACCAAGTACGCCTCCCTGCTGTGGGTCCCGGTGGTGGTGCTGATCGCCGTGCTGGCCGGGCCGGGACGGGCGGTGCTGGGGCGGTCGCGCTGGAACAACGGGGTGCGGTTCGGGCTCGCGGTGGTGGTGGCCGTGCTGCTGCCGATCCCGCTGGCCGGCCGGCTGTACATCCACGGCTTCACCCAGACCACGCTGCTCCGCAGCCCCGGCCACGACGCGACCTCGTACGTGGCCGGCGAGGCCGCCAAGTGGATTGGCGCGCTGCTGGTGGTCGCGCTGGTCGGCGTGCTCGCGGCGTACCTCCGAGGCCGTCGGCGCGGCACCGGCGGGACCGACTTCTGGCTCGCCGCGGTGCTGCTGCTCGGCGGGGTGCTCGCTCCGGCGAACCAGATCCGCATCCACACCTGGCTGTCGCTGCAGAAGCACGTGGACTTCGGCGCCTGGTTCGCCTGCATCGTGGCCGGCGCCCTGCTGGCCTGGATCGCCGAATGGCTGCACGACCGGGTCCGGCTGCCGGCGCTGATCGCGCTCCCGCTGGTGGCCGCGCTGGTGGTGGGCCCGCTGGGGGTCGAGGGCGAGCGGCAGGCCGCCCACATGTTCGGCGCCTGGCCCGACTCCTCGACGCTGATCGCGGCGCTGAAGCCGTACGTCCACTCCGGGTCCGACCAGTACCTGGTGGAGGACTACGACGTGCCCGCGTACTACCTCAGGCGCTCCTCGACCTGGCCGCAGTGGCACGACCTGGTCGGCGGGGGCCAGTACCAGGACCCGAAGACCGGGGTGTCCTACACCGGCACCGAGGGCATCGAGAAGGGCATCACCGCCCACAAGTACGCCCTGATCGTGCTCGACTACGCGCAGACCCGGTCGATCGACGAGCAGGTCCGGCCCTTCATCGACAGGGCCGGCTACCGGCTGCTCACCACGATCCGCACCAGCAACAGCGAGACCACCGGCTCGTACACCATCTGGGTGGCCCCGGACGGGTCCTGACCCGGCCTGCTTGTTACCGACGGGTACCCAAGCCGGGCGATAGCGCCTACGCTGCACCACATGACTGACATCAGCACCGGCGGGGCCGTCGGCGAGCGTAATCCCGTCGCGGTGGCGGGCCCCCGTACCAGCGCCGACGCCGTGACGCCCGGGTTGGTGGCGCGGCTGGTCCGCGGGATCGCGGCGGGGGCCGGGGCGAGCCTGGCGCAGAGCCGCGACCCGTTCACCGGGGCGGTGCTCGCCGAGATCCCTGAGTCCACGCCGGAGGACGTCGCCGCGGCCTTCGGCCGGGCCAGGGCGGCCCAGGCGGCCTGGGCGCTGCGTCCGGTCCGGGAGCGGGCGGCGGTGCTGCTGCGGTTCCACGACCTGGTCTTCGCGGCGCAGGCCGAGCTGCTGGACCTGGTGCAGGCGGAGACCGGCAAGGCCCGCGCGCATGCCTTCGAGGAGGTCAGCGCCGCCGCGCTGGAGGCCCGCCACTACGGCCGGGCCGCCGCGAAGTACCTGCGCGGACGCCGCCGCGGCGGGGTCTACCCGGTGCTCACCCAGGTCCGCGAGGTGCGCCGGCCCAAGGGCGTGGTCGGGCAGATCTCGCCGTGGAACTACCCGCTGGCGCTGTTCGTCGGCGACGCCGTGCCCGCCTTCGCGGCCGGGAACGCGGTGGTCACCAAGCCGGACAGCCAGACCGCGCTGACCGCGCTGCGGGCCCGCGAGCTGATGGTCGAGGCCGGGCTCCCGGCCGAGCTGTGGCAGATCGTGATCGGCGAGGGCCCGGTGATCGGCCCCGAGGTGGTCGCCCACGCCGACTACGTCTCGTTCACCGGCTCCACCCGCACCGGCCGGGACGTGGCCCAGCGCGCCGCCGCCCGGCTGATCGGCGCGTCGATGGAGCTGGGCGGCAAGAACGCGATGCTGGTGCTCGCCGACGCGGACCTGGACAAGGCCGCCGAGGGCGCGGTCCGGGCCTGCTTCTCCTCGGCCGGACAGCTCTGCATCTCGATCGAGCGGCTCTACGTCGCCCGCGAGGTCGCCGACGCCTTCCTGGAGAAGTTCGCCGCGCGGACCCGGGCCATGCGCCTCGGCAACACCCTGGCCTGGGGTGCCGACATGGGCTCGCTGGTCGCCCAGCGGCAGTTGGACACCGTCGTCCGGCACGTCGAGGAGGCGGTGAAGAACGGCGCCACCGTGCTGGCCGGCGGCCAGGCTCGGCCCGACCTGGGCCCGCTGTTCTTCGAGCCGACCATCCTGGACGGGGTGGACCAGAGCAGCGCGGTCTGCACCGAGGAGACCTTCGGCCCGGTGGTCTCGGTCTACCGCTTCGACAGCGAGGACGAGGCGGTCGAGCGCGCCAACGGCACCCCGTACGGGCTCAACTCCAGCGTCTGGAGCCGCAGCGCCCGGCACGGCGCCGCGGTCGCGCTGCGGCTGCACTCCGGCACGGTCAACGTCAACGAGGGCTACGCGCCCGCGTACGCCAGCGTCGCCGCGCCGATGGGCGGTATGGGCGACAGCGGCATCGGCCGCCGGCACGGCTCCGAGGGCATCCTCAAGTACACCGAGCCGCAGACCGTCGCGGTGCAGAAGCTGATCAGCATGGCCCCGTCGTTCGGGATGGACGACGAGGCGTACGCGAAGTTCCAGACCCGCGCGCTGGCGGCGATGAAGGCACTGCGGCTCAAGTAGCCGTCCCGCACCATCCTCAGGGAGCGAGAGAGTCCATGGCGACGGAACAGACGGACGGCTACGACTACGACGTGCTGGTGGTCGGGTCGGGCTTCGGCGGGTCGGTCTCGGCGCTGCGGCTGACCGAGAAGGGCTACACGGTCGCCGTGGTCGAGGCCGGCCGCCGGTTCACCCCGGAGACGCTGCCCAGGAACTCCTGGGACAGCCGCAACTACGTCTGGGCCCCGCCGCTGGGGCTCTACGGCATCCAGCGCTTCCACCTGCTCAAGGACGTGATGGTGCTGGGCGGCGCGGGCGTCGGCGGCGGTTCGCTGAACTACGCCAACACCCTCTACGTCCCGCCGGAGGCGTTCTTCCAGGACCCGCAGTGGAAGGCGATCACCGACTGGTCCGCGGAGCTGGCGCCGTTCTACGACCAGGCGCAGCGGATGCTCGGGGTCCGCGGCAATCCCACCGTGACCCCCTCGGACGTGCACCTGAAGCAGGCGGCCGAGAAGCTCGGCTACGGCGACACCTTCCACCTGGCCCCGGTCGGGGTGTTCTTCGGGGACGGTGCGGACGCCGGCGGCGCCGGGCCGAAGGCCGCCCCCGGCGGCGAGGTCGAGGACCCGTACTTCGGCGGCGCGGGCCCGCGCCGGAAGGCCTGCACCGAGTGCGGCGAGTGCATGACCGGCTGCCGGCACGGCGCCAAGAACACGCTCACCGAGAACTACCTCTACCTGGCCGAGCGGAACGGCGCGGTGATCCTGCCGATGACCACGGTCACCGGGATCACCGAACTCACCGGAACGGCCGGGGAAGGCGCCGAGGGCGGCCCCGCGGAGGGCTTCGCGGTCGCGGTGCGGCCGACCGACTCCCGGCGTGGCTCCGGCGGCCGGACCATCCGGGCCCGCCGGGTGGTGCTCGCGGCCGGGACCTACGGCACCCAGAAGCTGCTGCACGAGCTGCGGGACGACGGCCGGCTGCCCCGGATCTCGTCCCGGCTGGGCGAGTTGACCCGGACCAACTCCGAGGCCCTGGTCGGCGCGATGACCACGGACCGGCGCTACCGCAAGCGCCCCGACTTCACCAGGGGCGTGGCGATCACCTCCTCGGTGCACCCGGACCCGCACACCCACATCGAGCCGGTGCGCTACGGCAAGGGCTCCAACGCGATGAGCCTGATGTCCATCGTGCAGGTCCCCGGCGGCAGCCGGGTCCCGCTGCTGCGCTTCGTCAGGATCGCCGCGCGCAGGCCGAACCTGCTGCTGCAGATGCTGGACAAGCGGCGCTGGTCCGAGCGGACCATCATCGGCCTGGTGATGCAGTCGCTGGACAACTCGGTGATCGTGTCGCGGAAGAAGTCCGGGATCGGCAAAGGGCAGTTGACGTCCCGTCAGGGCCACGGCGCGCCCAACCCCAAGTGGATACCGGCGGCGGAGGAGGCGGCCCGCGCGGTCGCCGCCGAGATCGGCGGCCAGGCCGGCAGCGGCGTCAGCGACCTGTTCGGACGCACCCTCACCGCGCACTTCCTGGGCGGCTGCGTGATCGGCGACTCGCCCGAGCGCGGCGTGATCGACCCCTACCAGCGGCTGTACGGATACCCCGGGATCAGCGTCGCCGACGGGTCGTCGGTGTCGGCGAACCTCGGGGTGAACCCCTCGCTGACGATCACCGCGCAGGCGGAGCGGGCGATGTCGATGTGGCCCAACAAGGGCGAGTCGGACCCGCGTCCGGCGCAGGGCGAGCCGTACCGGCGGGTGGCGGCGGTCCTGCCGCAGCGTCCCGCGGTGCCCGCGGGGGCGTTCGCGGAGCTGCGGCTGCCGCTGCTGCCGGTGCCCGCGGTGCCGCCGAAGGCCTCCGCCGAGGGGTAGTCGAGCCGCACTCCGGGGGCCGTTGAGCGATCCACGTCACATTCCCTGGAATCGGCATCGCTGTGCCGATCCGATCAGTACATTGTGCGATCAGAACCCGCCCGCGCCGACGGACCGCCGCCGCCGCGGGCGGTGTCATGTCCGGGGACGGCGGGCAGCCTGCGGGAAGCCAGGGGGAAGCAGTGCGAGCAGGGGAGGCGCTATGGCCAGGCTGAACGACTCGGGCCGGGTGGAGGCCTTCAGCGACGGGGTGTTCGCGATCGCGATCACCCTGCTGATCCTTGAGGTCAAGGTCCCCTCCGGGCCCGGGATCGGCCGCCAACTCCTGCACCACTGGCCGTCCTACGCCGCGTACGTGGTGACCTTCCTGATCATCGGGATCATGTGGGCGAACCACCACACCGTCTTCAGCTACGTGGCCCGGGTGGACCGGGTCCTGCTGTTCCTCAACCTGCTGCTGCTGATGGTGTGTTCGGCACTGCCCTGGGCGGCCGGGCTGGTCGCCTCCTACCTGGACGGCGCGGACCACGGCGAGGCGGCCATCGCGCTGGCGGTCTACAGCGGCTTCATGGTCGCCCATGCGCTGACCTTCGGGGCGCTGTGGTGGTGGCTCACCCGCACCGGGCACCTGTTCGACGCCCGGGTGGACGTCGAGGCCGCCCGGGGCACCCGGCTGCGCTTCGCGCTGGGGTCGGTCGTCTATCCGCTGCTGCTCGGGCTGTCGTTCGTCTCGGCGGTGCTGACCCTGGCCCTGCACGGGCTGCTGGCGGTCTACTACGGCTTCAACCAACTGCCGGTGCCGCTGCGCGACGGCGCGGAGGAGGGGGACGACGAGCCGGTGGTCCTCTGATGGCCGGAAAGCGCGCCCGGCCGCCGCTCGCGACGGAGGGCCCCGCGGGGGAAGGCGGGGCCCTCGGTCTGCGGCAACCGGCGACAGGGCAGCGCCGGTGCTGCGGTAACGGCACCGGGGGAGGGGTGCCGTTCGACGGTTGGTCACTGAGGGCGATTCATCACGCGGAGTGACGGCCGGCGGCCCCTGCGGGCCCGCTCCAGCTGGTCGGGGCCCGCGGCCTCCCCGGCCGCTCCCCGCTCTGTGCTGTACCCCCTCACCAGCATCGTGGGGGATATGGGGGGTTCACCGCAACCGGTTCGGCAGACATCGGCATAGTCGTTTTCGGCGGCCCCGGGCACGGCGGGTCGGTTGTCACGCTCTGCGAGATACCGGGGTCCGGGGTGATCCAGGGCGGTCGGTCCGGGCGTCCCCGGTGCCGACCGCCCCTTCACCCCAGTCGCGACCGGGCCGCTGTCCCCTGCTGACCGGTCACAGCGCCGACGCGAGGTCCCACGACGCCCCGGTCACGGTGCGTCTCATCGCCTCGGCGGACTGTTGTGCCACTCCACGCGTGGTCCTGCTGCCGTACACATCCCCCCGACGGGGGCCGGGCGCACATCCCTGGCGGAGAGGTGAACCCCGTACGGTCATGAGGGACAACGATTCTCCTGACGATGGGTCACGCGGTACGGGGCCCGGCGAACGGGTGAAGCCGCTATGATGTGGCCCATGTTCACGACGGCGTACGAGTTTAGCTATGGCACCGGAGGCTCCGGCTGCCATGGTGACGCCGTCTGACGCGCAGACGACAGCTTTTCACCGAGCGCCCCGGGCCCACTGGCCCGGGGCGCTTCGCGTCTCCCCGGCGCCGGTCGGCTCCCGGGCCCGCCGCCACCACAGAGGGAGACACCATGGACAGCACGCTCACCCCCGCCCGAGCCCAGCAGGTCATCGCCGAGGCCCGAGGTCGGATCGACGACCTCGACGCCCGGATCATCGCCCTGGTCCAGCAGCGGATGGGGGTCTCCGCCGAGGTGCAGACGGCCCGGATCGCCGTCGGCGGCACCAGGATCGCGCTCTCCCGCGAGCTGGAGGTCCTCGCCCGCTACCGGACCGCGCTGGGCCCGCAGGGCACCGAGGTCGCCATGCAACTGCTGGAGTTGTGCCGCGGTCGAGCCTGATGCTTCAACGTTTAACAAGGGGCAACCTTCCGGGAAATAGCTTCACGGAAGGCACCCGATGCCTTTCCATGCCTACACAAACTTGCTCAGCTTGGCGTGATCACAACTAAATGATCCGAGCTGGGGGAGGGGCTGCATGGGGCCGAGGGGAGCCGGGAGATGCGTCGCGGAGAAGTCCGGCAACGGAATGTACGAATGGCGCTTAAAGGCACCCAACGGGCGGGTTGTCGGTATTTCGCCAGCACATTTTCGGACAGCTGACGAGGCGGTGCGGGCCTGCCTGGCGCTGCGCGAGGAGAGCGACGAGCACCTGGCCAGAATCACGCACAAGAAGGAGGGCATCGGCTGGGTCTGGACCGTCCCCGGGCCGTACGGGCGCGCGCTCGCCCGCTCCCCGCGCGCCTATGAGCGCCATGCCACCTGCCAGAACGCCTTCCGCAAGTTCATCGCGCTGCTCGCGGCCACCCCGGACCCGGTCCCGGAGCGGACGGGAGGAGTGAGCGACGATGCCGCAGGAGTCCGGGTACCTGGCCAGTGACGGGAGCGGGCCGGTCCGCCCGGTCCGCCGGCCGCGGCTGCTGGCCTGGTACGGCTCCGACGCCGAGGGGGACGGCGGCGCGGGCTGGTCGCTGCTGGCGGCGAACGGACGGGAACTGGCCCGGGGCGCGGTGCTCTACCGCACCGACCGGGAGCTCGGCGACGCCCTGCGCGAGCTGCGGGCGGACCGGCGGGCGCTGCGCTACCTGGTGCTGCAGCGGCAGGGCCGGTCCTGGACCTGGGTGGCCCATCTGCCGGGCCGCCGCTCGGGCGTGCGCGAGGGCGCGGCGATCGCCCGCAGTGCGCGCACCTACCTGCGGCAGGACCAGTGCCGCAAGGGCATGGCCGGCTTCCCCGCGGCGCTGGAGCAGCTGCGCGGGTCGGACTGGGACGCGGTGCTGCCGGAGCCGCGGAGGTGGTGAACGAGAGGTGTCCCGGACAATCTCGAAGCGCCATCTGGAGAAGCACGTCAGGTGACACCGGCTTCTCCCAGCGAACCCTCAGCCGGCGCTGGGACACCCGCGCTGAGCAGCGACGACGCGGCGGTCGACGGGTCGGGTCCGGCCGGACCGGCGCTCGGGCGGCGCTCGGGTCCGGCCTAGGCGGGGGAACCCGGGCTGGGCGAGGCTCGGTCCCGCCGGGAGGGCCGCCACCGCGGAACCCGGCACCGGATCCGCGACCGGATCCTGGTCCGCCATGTACGTCACTCCTGCTGGAGGAACCGCAACATGCGTAAGACCGCAGTCGCCAAGCTCGTCTCCGCCGTCGCCCTCACCGCCGCCGCGGTGACCCTCGCGGCCGGCCCCGCCCTGGCCGACCCGCCCGCCGGCACCACCCCCGCCGCCACCGACATCGTGGGCGTCGGCTCGGACACCGTCCAGGCCGTGTTCAACCAGTTCTCGGCCGACTACACCGGCACCCCGAAGCTGTACAGCTGGGACGCGACCGGCACCACGCCGATCACCACCAAGACCGGTGCGACCTCGATCACGCGCCCGAACGGCTCCGGCGCCGGCATCGCCGCGCTCGAGGGCAACACCAAGACCACGGTCGACTTCGCCCGTTCGTCCAGCGCGCTGCCCGCGGGCGCCCCGACGAACGACTGGTACATCCCGTTCGCCAAGGACGCGGTGTCCTGGGCCGCGAACACCGGCGGCAACGCCCCGACCAACCTGACCACGGCGGACCTGACGGGGATCTTCAGCACCTGCACCATCACCAAGTGGAGCCAGATCACCGACATCCCCGGCTACACCGGCCCGGCCACCGCCATCAAGGCCTTCCTGCCGCAGACCAACTCGGGCACCCGTGCCTTCTTCCTCAGCGTGGTCGGCGCGGCCGGCTCCTGCGTGCAGCCCACGCTGGTGGAGGAGAACGAGGGCAGCAACCCGGTCCTGACCGACGCCAACGCGATCATGCCTTACTCCGTCGCCCACTACATCGGCCAGGTCTACGGCGGCCACGGCTCCGGCACCGACGTCCAGGGCCCGATGACGGTCCGTTCGGTCAACGGCATCGCCCCGATCGACACCACCAACCACGTCATCACCTCCGCCTTCTCCACCAGCGCCTTCGGCCGCAACGTCTACGTCGTGGTCCGCGGCACCGACTGGAACGCGGGCGACGCCCACGCCACCGCGCTGAAGGGCCTGTTCAGCACCACCGGCTGGATCTGCAGCAACGCCACCGCGCAGGCCGACCTGGTCAGCTACGGCTTCCTGCACCTCGCCACCTGCGGTGTCCCGCAGCACCACTGACCACCCCCGCCCCGCAGCTCTTCCGCGAGCCGGTACCGGAGTCCGCTCCGGTGCCGGCTCGTCCTTGGCCCCTTCCTACCGAGGAGAACCCCGTGAACCGGAACAAGACCGTCTCCCTCACCGTCGCCGCCGCCGCGGCGCTTGCTCTCGGGTTCAGCGTCCCCGCCTTCGCCGACGGCACCCCGGCCTCCGGCTCGGCTGTGATCAGTGAGAGCAACTCCTTCGTCACGCAGTCGGCCCTGGCCGGCATCGTGTCCGTCCCGCTGCCCAGTGCCACCGCGTCCTACAGCAGCAGCACCGGCCTGTCCGGAACCTTCCCGGTCACCGGCGGGAACGCGAGCCTGACCCTGGCGTTCGGCAGCATCCAGCTCGGGGGGAGCCTGCTGCTGGTGGACGCCAGGACGCTGAAGTCGGTGACCTTCAGCCGGCTCGCCCTGGACATCGACACCTTCCAGATCACCGGTGTCCCGCAGGGCTCCAGCACCGCGGTCCCGCTGCTGGACCCGGCCGGGGACATCACGATCGACGTCAACGGCGCGGTGCAGACCCTGGCCGCCTCCGACCTCGACGTCGACCCCGCGGGTGCGACCTACCTGGACGCCCAGCTGCACACCTCCTTCTTCACCCCGGGCCAGTCGGTCGGCTCGCTGACGGTGAACTTCACCCCCGCCTCCTGACCGCCCCGACAGCAGTACGGACGGGGGCCGGCGCCGCACCGGCGGCACCGGCCCCCGCTCCGCGTCCCCGGCTGCATCCCTTGTGGCCTCGTACACCTGTCGTACCGTCACCCGTCACCCGGCGGGGACGGAATGGCCCTGAGAGGCATCTGCCACAGCCGTCGGAGGGAAGACGCGCCCATGAGGCCGCAAGGAGATCGACTGCCCGTACGGGGGTGGCTCGTCCGGGGATTCGTCGCCCTGGTGAGCGCCGTGCTGCTGCTGGCCTCGCTCGGATCGCTGCCGGAGTCCGCGCACACGGTCGCCCAGGCACAGGCGGCCGGCGGGACGACGGTGGAAGGGCCGGCGGTGTGGCAGCCGACACCCGGTGATCCGACCACCGGGACCACCGGGCCCGACGGCACGGTGACCGTCAGTCAGACCACCGACCTCACCGACCAGGTGGTCCACGTCTCCTGGAGCGGCTTCACCCCCTCGGCGGATCCCGGCACCCAGGTGCCCAACTTCATCCGCGAGTACAACTCGTCGGTGCTCTACCCGGTCCGGGTCTACGAGTGCCGCGGACTCCATCCGCAGGTGACCGACTGCTACGGCAGCACCCTCTACGGTGCGGACCCCGCGCTGGGGTTCAACCAGGTTCCGGCAGCGGGGACGGTGGCGCCCGACTTCCCCAGCAACATGGCGTTGGCGCTGACCCACGCGGACGGCACCGGGGCGGCCGACATCGAGGTGTGGAACTCGCACCAGAGCCCGAGCCTCGGCTGCGACCCGACGCATGCCTGCTCCCTGGTGGTCGAGCCCAACTACGGTGGGGACGCGGTGGGCTTCGACGCCGCATTCCTCGGCACCCCCGGCGGCTGCGACGACCACTCGGGGGACGCGGACCCCGGTTTCGGATTCGGCACGGCCAGCGACAACGTCATGGAGCAGAACGACCTCAACGGCAACCTGTCCGGCGAGCAGTGCGCCTGGCTGCAGCACGTCACCATTCCGCTGTCCTTCGCCCCCACGCCCGAGGACTGCAAGGCCGCCAGCACCGACTTCAAGGTCCAGGGCCTGGAGATGGCCAACCTGGCGATGTCGCAGTGGCGTACGGGCGCCTGCCAGGGGACCTCGCCGGAGACGGTCCAGTACAGCGCCGGCGGCGGCGAGCCCCAGGCGAGGGCGGCGTTCCTGTCGCGGAGCAGCAACCTCGACGTGGCGCTGACCGCCTATCCGGACACCGCGCCGCCACCGCGCCCCTACGTCTACGCGCCGCTGGCCACCACCGGGATCTCGGTCGTCTTCGTCCTGGACGATGCGACCGGTCGCCAGATCCGGCAGATGAGGCTGAACGCACGGCTGGTGGCGAAGATGCTGACCCAGTCGTACACCCTGGTGCCCCCGGGCCTGGTGGAGGCCAACCAGGCCGGCTTCGCCTCGGTTGCCGGGAACCCCGAGTGCGTCTTCGAGGACCCCGAGTTCCTGCAGCTGAACCCGACAGAGGGCGGCACCGCCTGGCCCAAGTGCAGCGACCTCCCCGTCCCGGTGTCCGGGGTGGCCCCGATCGTCGTGGGCGGGACCACGGACCTGGTCCGGCAGCTCACCTCGTGGATCGCGTCCGACCCGGACGCCGAGGGCTTCCTCCAGGGTGCGCCCGATCCCTGGGGCATGCACGTCGACTCCTTCTACCTGCGTCCGGGCTTCTCCGGCTACCCGGTGGACACCTTGGTCCCGCAGGACGGGACAGGGACGGTCAGCTCCAGCCCTGCCCCTGGCGTGACGACGACCCACCACTACAAGCAGGAGGAGTGGAGCCCCATCGTCGGCGGCCTGGGGCAGGTCGCCCGGAACACCCTGCTCGATCAGCCGACCTGCTATTCCATCGCTTTCAACAACGACGGCTCGTCGGTGAACACCAAGTGCCCGTCGGAACTGGTGGGGCAGCGGGCGGTGTTCGCCGTCATGGACTCCGGCCAGGCCAAGGCCTTTGGCCTGCCCGAGGCGCAGTTGGAGAACGCGGCGGGGTCGTTCGTCGGCCCGACCGCGAACGGGATGCAGGCGGCGGTCGCGGACATGCCGGTGGACAGTGCGACCGGGACCCAGCTGCTGCCGTACGGCACCGCGGGCAGCGCGTACAGCAAGGACGCGGACGCCTATCCGCTGACGACGGTGCAGTACGCGATGCTGCCCACGCAGGGCGTCCCGGCCGCCAAGGCGGGGAAGATCGCGCAGTTCGTGCGGCAGGTCACCAGCCTCGCCGGCGGGCAGGTCTACGGTCCCCTGCCCGGGCAGCTGCCTCCGGGCTTCGTCGATCTGACCAGCAGCCAGACGGCTCAGGCCCAGGCGGCGGCCCAGCACGTGGCGGCCCAGGACAGCACGCTGCCGAACGGCCAGGTCGGCCCGTCGTCGTCCACCGGCTCGACATCGGCCGGCCCGAGCGGCACGTCGACCGGTGGCAGCGGCATCGGCGGCACCGGCTCCGGCGGCGTCGGCGGTGCGGGCGGCTCCTCGGCCGGTACCGGTGCCGCCGCGGGCGGCGCCGGGGCCGCGGGCGGCGCGGCCGGCGGCCCGGGGGCGCCGTTGAACGCCCAGACCGTGGCGTCCGGCAGGCCCAACCCCGACCGGGCCGGGCTCCAGCGGCTGCTGCTGCCCGGCCTGCTGGTGGCCGGGGCGGTGCTGCTGGTCGGCGGCCCCGCGGCGCTGGTGCTGGGCGGCACCGGGGCCGGCGGACGGCTGCGCCGGAGCGTGGGCGGAGTGGGCGCCGCCACCCGGCGGGGACGGCGCGCACTGACGCGGCGGCTTCGCCCGGGAGGCTCGCGATAGTTGCCGACCGGATGCCCAATTCTGTTGTGGCCGCGTTCATGTGATGAGCCATCAGTAGATGTCCGGGCACGGCCGAATAGAGCGGTCGGCCGTGCCCGGACATGTTCCGGCCAGACGTTTCCAGCCAAGGGGAGTGCAGACGACGATGGTCTCGACAACGCCCGTAGCCGACCCGGTCGATGATCCGCCCCGGCGGATCTCGTCCCCGGTCACGGCCGGGGACCTGGTGTTCCGGGGGGTGCTGCGAGCCGCCGGTCTCTCCGTCTTCCTGGTGATGGGGCTGATCGCCTTCTTCCTCCTCTACCGGGGGTGGCAGGCGCTCCGGGTCACCGGCTGGTCCTTCTTCACCGAGGAGAAGTGGCTGCCGCAGACCGGGGTCTTCGGCATCGCCGCCGTCCTGCCGGACGGCGTCATCATCGCCGTGATCGCCCTGGTGATCGCCGTCCCGGTGGCCCTGACCACGGCCGTCTTCGTCTCCGAGTACGCGCCGCAGCGGATCAGGCCCGCGCTGATCTCGCTGGTCGACCTGATGGCGGCGATCCCCAGCATCGTCTACGGCCTGTGGGGGCTGTTCTTCCTCCAGCCGCGGATCGTCGGCCTGGTCCGCTGGCTCAGCACGCACCTCGGCGGCGCGATCCCGTTCCTGAAGGTCCGCACCGGCGACATCGGCACCTCCTACACCTCGTCCCCGTTCATCGCCGGGACGGTGGTGTCGCTGATGATCATCCCGATCATCACCTCGCTCAGCCGGCAGGTGTTCTCCCAGGCACCGCAGGGCGAGCGGGAGGGCGCCTACGCACTGGGCAGCACCCGCTGGGGGATGGTCCGTCAGGTGGTGCTGCCGTTCGGCCGGGGCGGCATGATCGGCGCGGTGATGCTGGGCTTCGGCCGGGCGATGGGGGAGACCATCGCGGTGGCCCTGATCATCTCGCCCAAGTTCACGGTCACCGACCACATCCTGGAGAACGGCGCCAACTCGATCTCCTCGCTGATCGCGCTGCGCTTCGGCGAGGCCGACCCGCTGGCGCTGTCCGCGCTGATGGCGGCCGGCCTGGTGCTGTTCGCGCTGACCCTGCTGGTCAACATGCTCGCGGCTGTGGTCATCAACCGCTCCCGCTCCGGCGCGGCGACGGCGGACTGAGATGACGACGACTGTGAGTACGGACCCGACCCCGACCGCCACCGCCGAGGAGCCCGAGCAGCGGATCCGGCTCGGCGGCGTCGACCAGGGCACGGTACTGACCGCCGTCGGCGCGGCCGGCGGCTCGCTCGCGCTGACCTGGCTGCTGTACGAGCGGGTGCTGCCGTTCAGCGGCGCCTTCGGCTTCCTGCTGTGCTGGTACCTGGTGTTCCTCGGCACGGCCTGGGGCGTGGCCCGGCTGCAGTGGGACGGCAGGATCGTGCGCGAGCGGCTGGTGCAGATCCTGCTGGGCAGTTCCGGGCTGCTGGTGGTGGCGCTGATCCTGGACCAGGTCGGCTATGTGGCGTTCCGTGGCGAGCACGCTGCCTCGCACGCCAACTTCTTCACCCAGGACATGCTGCACACCGCCACGCTCTCGCCGATCACCTCCGGCGGCGTGGTCCACGCCGTCGTCGGATCGCTGGAGCAACTGGGCCTGGCCACCCTGTTCTCGGTGCCGCTGGGCATCGCCGCCGCCGTCTTCATGTCGGAGATCGGCGGACGGATGGCCCGTCCGGTCCGCACGGTCGTGGAGGCGATGACCGCGCTGCCGTCCATCGTCGCCGGGCTGTTCATCCTCGGCGTGGTGATCCTGACCCTCGGTCTGCAGAAGAGCGGCTTCGCCGCCTCGCTGGCGCTGACGGTGATGATGATGCCGATCGTGACCCGCGCGGCCGAGGTGGTGATCCGGCTGGTGCCCGGCACGCTGCGGGAGGCCTCCTACGCGCTCGGCGGCAGCCAGTGGCGCACGGTGCTCAGCGTGGTGCTGCCGACGGCCCGGCCCGGTCTGGTGACGGCGGTGGTGCTGGGAATGGCGCGCGGCGTCGGCGAGACCTCGCCGGTGCTGCTGACCTCCGGCTTCACCTCGGGCATGAACGCGAACCCGTTCTCCGAGCACCAGGTCAGCCTGCCGCTCTACATCTGGAACTACGTCCGCTACCCGGCCCCGGACATGGTGGCCCGCGGGTTCGCCGCCGGGCTGACGCTGATGGCCATGGTGCTGGTCCTGTTCGTCACGGCGCGGGTCCTCGGCGGGCGCGCCCCCGGCCGGCTGAGCCGCCGTCAGCGCCGCCGGACCGCCCGCGACCTGCTCGTCGACCACGACAACCCCGGCAAGGAGATCTGATGTCGCTGACGACCACGGGCCCGCGGTTCCGCGCCCGCCTGCTGGCCGTGCTGCTCTGCGCCGTGTCCGTCCTGGCGGTGCAGACCGGTACCGCCGATGCCAGCACGTCGCTCAACGGCGACGGCTCCAGCTGGGCCGGACCGGCCCTGGACCAGTGGCGGCAGGACGTCGAGCCGCAGGGCATCGAGATCAACTTCGCCGCGGACGGCTCCGCCGCCGGCCGGGCCCAGTGGGCCGCGGGCCAGGACGACTTCACCGCCTCCGACGTGCCGTTCCGCACCCACGGGGACGCCGGCGACCCGACCGGCAACAACAGCTCGGCCGAGAACCCCCAGTACGACTTCTCCTACGTCCCGGTGACCGCGGGCGGCACCGCCTTCATGTACCACCTCACCGTGGCCGGAAAGCTCGTCACCGACATGCGGATGTCCCCGGACACCCTGGTGAAGATCTTCACCGGCAAGATCACCTACTGGGACGACCCGGCGATCAGGCACGACTACGGCGGCACCCTGCCGCACGAGCTGATCACCCCGGTGGTGCGCTCCGACGGCTCCGGCGCGACCGCCCAGTTCACCCGGTACATGGAGCACACCCACAAGGCCCAGTGGGACGCCTACTGCAAGGCGCAGGTCGGGACCTCCTGCGGCGACTACACCGAGTTCTTCCCGCCGTCCGGCCGGATGGTCTCCCAGAACGGCTCCGACGTCGTCGCCAACTACATCCAGTCGCCCACCGGCGAGGGAACCATCGGCTACGACGAGTACGCCTACGCCAAGCGTGCCAACTGGCCCGTCGTCAAGATGCTCAACGCCGACGGCTACTACACGCTGCCGACGGCCTCCAACGTCGCCGTCGCGCTGACCGCCGCGAAGATCAAGGGAGTCGACGACAACACCCCGCCGAGCGACCCCGACTACCTGCAGCAGAACCTCGACGCGGTCTACGGCATGAAGGACCCGCGGGCCTATCCGATCTCCAGCTACAGCTATCTGATCGTGCCCCGCAGCGGTGAGTCGCGCGGCATCCCGCCCCGGTTCACCACGGCCAAGGGATCCGCGCTGAGCAAGTACATCGGCTACATCCTCTGCGCCGGGCAGGGCGAGGCGGACCAGCTCGGCTATTCACCGATCCCGCGCGGGCTGGTCAAGGGCGGGCTGCTCCAGGTCTCGCACATCCCGGGCAACAACGACGGGATCGACCCGAACAAGCTGAACAACTGCCCCAACCCGACCTTCAACGCGGCCGGCCAGCTGACCGTGCTCACCAAGGCGCCCCAGCCGAGCCCCTGCGACAAGCTCGGCGAACCGCTGACCTGCACCGTCAGCGGCGGCAAGGCGGTCACCCCGAGCGGCTCCGGCGGCGGCGGCGCGGGTAGCGCCGGTACCAGCGGCGGCAGCACCGCGGGCGGTACCGGCAGCACCGGGGGCGCCACGACCGGCGGCGCCACCCCGAGCGGCCCGCCGACCGGGAGCGCCGTCGACCCGGACACCGGGCAGGTGGTCCCGAACGGCGGCAGCGGCGGCACCGGGACCGAGGTCCCGGCCACCGTGGTCGCGCTGTCCGGACGGCACGACGACCGGCTGCTGTCCACGCTCACCGCACTGGAGCTGCTCGCGGTGGTGGCCGTGCCGCCGTTCCTGGGCGGCTATCTGACGCGCCGTCGGCGACTCGGCCCGGTGGCCGGGGCCGGTCCCCTGCCCGGCCCGAAGCCGGAGCCCGAGCCGGAATCCAAGCCGGAGCCCGAGGACGGGGGGCCGCGGCGATGAGCGCACCCACGCTCGACAAGGCCGACCGGCCGGCGGACGACGGGGACGTCCCCGGCGGGACACCGGCCCCGCCGCCGACCACCCCGCCCGCCCCCCGGCCGGCCCCGGCCGCCGCCCCGCGCCGACCGCGCGCCCCGGCCCCGGCCGGCCGGGGCCGGAACGCGCTGGTCCGCACCGCGACCGCGACCACCCTGCTCGGCTTCCTGCTGGTCGGCTTTGTGTTCTACCTGCTGGCGCTGTCCGGACTGCAGGAGGGGCACTTCCAGTCGTCCGCCTACCGCACCTTCCAGAACCAGCTGGCCGAAGCGGTCGCGCCGACCGGGACGGCGCCGGACGGCGCCCCGGTCGCGGTGATCGAGATCCCGGCGATCGGGCTGCGCCAGACCGTGGTGGTCGACGGCACCACCGGACGCGACCTGATGCGCGGGCCCGGCCACCGCCGGGACACCGCGCTGCCCGGACAGACCGGGGTCAGCGTGGTCTACG
This sequence comes from Streptacidiphilus cavernicola, assembly GCF_042510955.1. Lineage (NCBI taxonomy): Bacteria > Bacillati > Actinomycetota > Actinomycetes > Kitasatosporales > Streptomycetaceae > Streptacidiphilus > Streptacidiphilus cavernicola. The sequence continues at coordinate 197,116 of NZ_JBHFAB010000006.1, read as the reverse complement.
CCCGCCGCAACAGCTTCGGCGCGCCCTTCGCGGACCTGGCGCGGCTGCGGGTCGGCGACAAGATCTACGCCACCACCGGTCAGGGCCGCTCGGTCTACACCGTCAACGTGTACGGCAGCAGCGCGCACCCGGCCGTCGACCCGTCGCCGGACCGGCTGGTGCTGGTCACCGCCGACTCGGACTGGATCACCACCGGGACCATCTCGGTCAGCGCCCGGCTGGACGGCACCGCCATGGCGAATCCCGGCGGCCGTCCCGGCACCGTCCCCACCGACCAGGCGCTGGCCTCCGACACCGCGGGCCTGCCCGCACTGCAGCTGTGGGCACTGGCGCTGCTCGCGGCGGTGACGCTGCTGGTGCTGCGCGGACGGCAGTGGTGGCCGAAGGGCGCGGCCTACCTGGTGTTCACGCCGGTGCTGGGGCTGCTGCTCTGGAGCGTCTACGAGAGCGCCGCCGCGCTGCTGCCCAACCTCTACTGACCTTCCGTACCCGTGCTTGTCCCGTGCCACGAGGAGCCGACCCCGATGCCTGACACCCCCGACGCCGTCCAGACCATGGAGCTGCCCGCTGCCACGCCCGCACCGGCCCCCGGCGAGCTGTCCGGCCTGGAGACCCGCGGCGTCTCCGCCTGGTTCGGCACCCACAAGGTGCTGGAACGGGTCTCGCTGACCATGCAGGCCGGCCAGGTCACCGCGCTGATCGGTCCTTCCGGCTGCGGGAAGTCGACCTACCTGCGGATCCTCAACCGGATGCACGAGATGACCGGCACCGCGGCGCTGGCCGGCCAGGTGCTGCTGGACGGCGAGGACGTGTACGCGCCCGGCCGCCGCCCGTCCGACGTCCGGCGGCGGATCGGCATGGTGTTCCAGCGGCCGAACCCGTTCCCGTCGATGTCCATCCAGGACAACGTCGCCAGCGGCCTCAAGCTGGCCGGGATCAAGGTCGGCCGGGAGGAGCGCGCGCACCTGGTCGAGTCCAGCCTGGTCCGGGCCGGGTTGTGGAACGAGGTGCGCAACCGGCTGCGCACGCCGGGGGGCGCGCTCTCCGGCGGACAGCAGCAGCGGCTCTGCATCGCCCGGTCGCTGGCGGTCTCCCCGGACGTGCTGCTGATGGACGAGCCCTGCTCGGCGCTGGACCCCACCTCCACCCGCCGGGTCGAGGAGACCATCGCCGAGCTGCGCGGACGGCTCACTATCGTGATCGTCACCCACAACATGCAGCAGGCCCAGCGGGTGTCGCAGTCCTGCGCCTTCTTCCTGGCGACGCACGACACCCCGGGCCGGATCGTCGAGACCGGGGACACCGCACAGCTGTTCGGCGACCCGGTGGACCCGCGGACGGCGGACTACGTGAACGGCCGCTTCGGCTGAGCCCGGGGTCGGCCCCGGGCTGAGCGGGAGGGTCCCGCGGGGCCGGTAGAATGGGGCTCCGCCCCCCATTGCACTGCCGGAAGGCCGCCCCGTGCCCACAGCGACCCCCGACCGACCCACGACGAGCACTGTCCTCGTCGTCGACTTCGGCGCGCAGTACGCCCAGCTGATCGCGCGCCGGGTCCGCGAGGCCCGGGTCTACAGCGAGATCGTCCCCTCCACCATGCCGGTGGCCGAGATGCTCGCCAAGCAGCCCGCGGCGATCATCCTCTCCGGCGGCCCCTCCTCGGTGTACGCCGAGAACGCGCCCTCGCTGGACCGCGCGCTGTTCGAGGCCGGGGTGCCGGTCTTCGGCATGTGCTACGGCTTCCAGCTGATGGCGGTCGCCCTCGGCGGGACGGTCGACAACAGCGGCGCGCGCGAGTACGGCCGTACCCCGCTGGCGGTCAGCCGGCCCGGATCCACCCTGTTCGAGGGCACCCCGGTCGAGCAGTCGGTGTGGATGTCGCACGGCGACGCCTGCTCCGCCGCGCCTCCCGGGTTCACCGTCACCGCCTCCACCGACGTGGTCCCGGTCGCCGCCTTCGAGGACGACGCCCGCAAGCTCTACGGCGTCCAGTACCACCCCGAGGTGCTGCACTCCACGCACGGCCAGCAGATCCTGGAGCACTTCCTCTACCGCGGCGCGGGCATCGCCCCCGACTGGACCACGGTCAACGTGGTCGAGGAGCAGGTCGCGCTGATCCGGGCCCAGGTCGGCGACAAGCGCGCCATCTGCGGGCTGTCCGGCGGGGTCGACTCCGCGGTCGCCGCCGCGCTGGTGCAGAAGGCCATCGGTGACAAGCTGACCTGCGTCTACGTCGACCACGGGCTGATGCGCAAGGGCGAGTCGGAGCAGGTGGAGAAGGACTTCGTGGCCGCCACCGGCGTCCAGCTGAAGGTCGTGGACGCGGAGGAGCGGTTCCTGACCGCGCTGGCCGGGGTCTCCGACCCGGAGCAGAAGCGCAAGATCATCGGCCGGGAGTTCATCCGGGTGTTCGAGCAGGCCGCGAGCGAGATCGTGGCCGAGGCGGGCGCGTCCGGCGAGTCGGTGGAGTTCCTGGTCCAGGGCACCCTCTACCCGGACGTGGTGGAGTCCGGCGGCGGCACCGGCACCGCCAACATCAAGTCGCACCACAACGTCGGCGGCCTCCCCGAGGACCTGCAGTTCGCCCTGGTCGAGCCGCTGCGCAAGCTGTTCAAGGACGAGGTCCGGATGGTCGGCGCGGAGCTCGGCCTGCCCGAGGAGATCGTCCAGCGGCAGCCGTTCCCCGGCCCGGGGCTGGGCATCCGGATCGTCGGCGAGGTCACCAAGGAGCGGCTGGACCTGCTCCGCGAGGCCGACGCCATCGCCCGCGCCGAGCTGACCGCGGCCGGTCTGGACCGCTCGATCTGGCAGTGCCCGGTGGTCCTGCTCGCGGACGTCCGCAGCGTCGGCGTCCAGGGCGACGGCCGCACCTACGGCCACCCGATCGTGCTCCGCCCGGTCTCCTCCGAGGACGCGATGACCGCGGACTGGTCCCGGGTCCCGTACGAGGTGCTGGCGAAGATCTCCACCCGGATCACCAACGAGGTCCCCGACGTCAACCGGGTGGTCCTGGACGTCACCAGCAAGCCCCCGGGCACCATCGAGTGGGAGTAGCCCGCAGGGCGGTCGCGGCTCTGGTCATCGCAGCTACCCGGGAGTAGCTTCCCAGCGAGGATTCCGTCCCCGTGAGGAGAGCCGTGATGACCAGTCAGCCGCCGTCGCCGGTGCCCGTGGAGCAGCTGCGGTTCGCGCTGCCGCAGACCTTCCAGACCGTCGAGGAGGAGCGCAGGCACCGCAAGGAGCGGCTGGTGGTGGCGCTGCGGCTGTTCGGGAGGTTCGGCTTCGAGGAGGGCGTCGCCGGGCACATCACCGCCCGCGACCCGGAGTGGACCGACCACTTCTGGGTGAACCCGTTCGGGATGTCCTTCAAGCGGATCACCGTGGGCGACCTGATCCTGGTGAACCACGAGGGCCAGGTGGTGCAGGGGCGGCACCACGTCAACACCGCCGCGTTCGCGATCCACTCGCAGGTCCACGCCGCCCGTCCGGACGTGGTCGCCGCCGCGCACAGCCACTCGGTGCACGGCAGGGCCCTGTCCACGCTGGGGGAGCTGCTGGAGCCGCTGACCCAGGACGTCTGCGCCTTCTACGAGAGCCACGCGCTGTTCGACGACTACACCGGCGTGGTGCTGGACCGGGAGGAGGGCCGCCGGATCGCCGCCGCCCTGGGCGGTCACAAGGCCGTCATCCTGCGCAACCACGGCCTGCTCACGGTCGGCGACTCGGTGGACGCCGCGGCCTGGTGGTTCATCACCATGGAGCGCTCCTGCCAGGTGCAGCTGCTGGCCAAGGCGGCCGGCAAGCCGGTGCCGGTGGACCACGAGAGCGCGGTGGCGACCAGGGAGCAGCTCGGCAACGACCTGGTGGCCTGGATCAACTACCAGCCGCTGGTGGCCGGACACCAGGACGCCCTGGCCGGCGCGTTCGACGACGCGTCCGATGACGCCTCCGGGGGCGCCGCAGGGCAGCCCGGCTGAACCCCCGCCCCGCCGGGCGCGTAGTCACGGGTGGCCGCCCGGCCGTACGGTCGGCGGAAACGTTTCACCGGGCAGGTGGGGAGAGGTGGCGGCATGGCCGGGCACAGCACCACGGACACAGGCGGCGGGGTACGGGAGCGGGCGGGACGGTTCGCGCTGCTGCCGCTGCGGCTGTTCCTCGGGGTCACCTTCGTCTACGCGGGCCTGGACAAGCTCACCGACCCGCACTACCTGGCCGGGCTCGGCGATCCGCTGTCCTTCGCCGCGATGACCCAGGGGATCAAGTCGACCAGCCCGATCGAGCCGCTGCTCGACCTCGCGCTCAAGGCCCCCGCCGGCTTCGCCGTCGCGATCGCGGTCGGCGAGCTGGCGGTGGGCCTCGGCGCGCTGTTCGGGCTGCTGGGACGGGTCGCGGCGGTCGGCGGGGTGCTGCTGAACCTGAGCTTCTGGCTCACCGTCAGCTGGCAGGTGCACCCGTACTACCTCGGCAACGACCTGATCTACCTGATGGCCTGGACCCCGCTGGTGCTGGCCGGGACGCCCTACCTGTCGCTGGACGCCCTGCTGTCGGCCCGGCGCCGGGCCGGGCGGTCGGCTCAGGGCCTGTCGTCGGGGCGCTCCGGCGCGGTCGGCTCGTCCAGCAGGCCGAGCGCCTCCAGGTCGGTCGACAGCTCCTCGTAGCGGGAGCTGCCGTGCGGCTCCTCGACCGCGGGCCGTACCGCCGCTGACGGTGCGTCGGGCTCGGCCGCGCCGCGCTGGCTCCTGGCGATCCGGTGGACCGCCGCGGCCAGCCCGGCCACCCCGAGCGCGACCAGCAGCAGCGGGATCACCAGCCGCCCGTTGACGCTCAGCTGCCCCGCGGCGTCCAGCAGGTAGAGCACCGCGATGGTGACGAAGGTCAGCCCCGAGAGCAGCGAGAACAGGTCGAGCGGATGGCGCTTCACTGGTTGACCTCCACGTCACCGGCACCGACGTTCAGTTCGAGGTTGATCGTTCCGTGCTGCGCCGCCGCGCCCGGGTTCAGCTCCGTCGACCGGTTGGAGGAGAGCCCCCCGGAGTCGCTGCCGTCCGGCAGCCGGATGCTGCCGACCCCGACGTGGGCGGTGATCTCGACCCGGCTGCCGGGCGGCAGGATCACCCGCAGCTGCCCGACGCCGACGTGGACGTCGGTGCTCAGGCTCTGCCCCGGGGCCGGGGTGAGGCCGCTCAGGTCCAGCGTGCCCTGCCCGGCGCTGAGGTCGTAGGACGGCAGCAGCGCGGTGGCCGTGGCCGGGGTCCAGACCGTGCGCTGGAACGAGGTGTTCAGCTTGACCGGGCTCGCGCCCACTGCCGCCACGGCCAGGGTGAGCAGCGTCGCCCACACCGCCAGGCTGCGCCCGCGGCCCCAGCGCGAGCAGACCAGCAGGCCCACCCCCAGCACCAGCAGCGCCGAGGCGAGCACGGTCAGTACGTCGACCTGGTGGTGCTGCCGGGCGGCGGCCCACCACACCGTGCCGCCGGTGATCAGCGCCAGGAAGAAGAACGCCGAGCCGAGGAAGGACCGCTGCCGCGGCTCCCGCGCCGGCCGGGCGGGGTACGGCGGGGCCGGCGGCTGGTACGGGCGCCACGGCGGGGTGTCCCCGGGCCCGGCGGCCGGCTCCCGGTCCACCGCGGTGTCGCCGTCCTCGCCCGGGTCGTCCTCGCGCGGCGGCTCCTCGCGCAGCGGGTCCTTACGGAGCGGGTCCTTGCGCAGCGGGTCGGGGCGCTGCCACCAGGACGGCGCGGCCGGGGGCACCGGGACGGTCGGCTGCTCCTCGGGGGCCTTCGGCGTGGTGCGGAAGGCCACCCCGAAAATGGTCCCCTCGAACCCGGCGGAGCCCTCCTGCTCGCCGTCCGCGGACAGCCCCGGCACGGCCTGGCGGCTGCGGCGCGGGTGCTTGGCCGGGTCGTAGCGCAGCGCCGCGAACGCCAGCAGGGCGATCAGCAGCAGTGGGAAGAGGTGGCCGCTGCTGCCCATGTAGGAGAAGAAGATGCCGGTGCCGAGCACGGTCACCAGCACCGCGCCGAGCGACTGCCCGTCCACCCGGCCGGAGAGCAGCCGCTGCAGCTCGTTCCGCCGGGTCCGCTCGACCGGGACGATCAGCCAGGCCAGGCCGTAGATGAACAGGCCGACCCCGCCGGAGACGCAGAGCACGGCGATCACCACCCGGAACACCACCGGGTCGATGTCCAGGTGCCGGCCCAGGCCGCCGCAGACACCGGCCACGACCCGGCGGTCGCGGCTGCGCTCCAGCGGCGGGCGGGCCGGGCGGGGCTGCTCGGGGGCGGCGTCCTCGGGTGGTGCGTCTGTTGCCGGGGGTGGCGTATCCGTCATGGCACCATCCTCCGGCCCGTCCGGCACCGCGCCCATCCGTCATCTCCCTGGTCCGACCCTGAGATCCCTCCCTAAGGGTGCCTCAGACGCCGCCGGACATGTGACGATCGAGGGGTGGCATCCACCGACTCCAGCACCCGGCCCGATCCGACGCTGCCCCACGGGGCCGCGCCGGAGGGCGCGTCCGCGCCCGCCCCCGAGCACGACCCCGGGCCGGAGCCGGTGCGCAAGCTCTACCGGATTCCGGACGGACGGATGCTCGGCGGCGTGGCGAACGGGCTGGCCGCACACCTGGGCATCGGGCGGTTCTGGGTGCGGGTGGCCTTCGTGGTGCTGCTGCTCGGCAACGGCCTCGGCGCGCTGCTGTACGCGGCGTTCTGGTTCGCGGTGCCGATGGGGCTGCGGGCCGGAGCGACCCGGGCGACGACCTGGCAGGTGCCGGGGGTCGGCCCGTACTCGCTGGTCAAGAAGCCGCGGGGACTGCGCAGGGTGCGCGAGCTGCTGCAGCAGGCATTGCAGGGCGAGCCGCCGTCCGGGTCGGAGCGGCAGCCGGGCGCGGCGGGGGCCGGACCGGCGGCCGGCGCCGGCGCGGCTTCCGGTGCGGCGGGCCCGGGTTCCGGCACCGGTTCGGCCGACGCCGAGGACCACCGGGGGCCGCTACTGGCGCTGATCGCGGTGGTGGCCGGGCTGCTGGTGTTCCTCAACATCGTCACCAAGCAGGCGACCTCGCCGTACGTCTGGCCGATACTGCTGACCGGTCTCGGCGTGGCGATGGTCTGGCGGCAGGCCGACGACGCCCGCTGGGCCCGCTGGTTCTCGCTCCAGGAGGGCAAGCGTGGGTACGCGGCGCTGCGGCTGGGCGCCGGGGTGCTGCTGGTCGCGGCCGGGGTGATCGGCTTCCTGTTCGTCTCCGGCTCGCTGGCCGACTTCGCCAAGGTGGCCCAGGCGGTGCTGGCCGTGTTCGCCGGGGCGCTGCTGCTCGGCGGCCCCTACCTGCTACGGCTGTGGCAGGACCTGAGCACCGAGCGCGGCGAGCGGATCAGGGCCCAGGAGCGGGCCGAGGTCGCCGCGCACATCCATGACTCGGTGCTGCACACGCTCACCCTGATCCTGCGCAACGCCGAGGACCCCAAGGAGGTCTCCCGGCTCGCTCGGGCCCAGGAGCGGGACCTGCGCCAGTGGCTCTACCGGCCGACCGGCCCGGACGCGGCCGAGGACACCCCGGACACCCTGGCCGAGTGCGCCCGCGAGGTCGCCGCCGAGGTGGAGGACCTGCACGGGGTGCCGGTGGAGGTGATCTGCGTCGGCGACTGCCCGATGGACGAGAAACTGGTGGCCACCTTGCAGGCCGCCAGGGAGGCGCTGGTCAACGCGGCCAAGTACGGTGGCGGCGAGCCGGTCTCGATGTACGCCGAGGTCGAGGGGAACACCGTCTGGGTGTTCGTCCGCGACCGCGGCCCCGGCTTCGACCTGGACTCGGTGCCCGAGGACAGGATGGGCGTGCGCGGGTCGATCATCGGCCGGATGCAGCGCAACGGCGGGCACGCGCGGGTACGTCCGGCACCGGCCGGGGGTACCGAGGTCGAGCTGGAGATGGAGAGGGCGAGCGGATGACGACGGGCGGGGACGAGAGGGACGCCGGAGCCGACGGCGCGGCGGCCGAGGACGGCGCCGCGGTCGGACGCCGGGCCAGGGTGGTCCTGGTGGACGACCACCGGATGTTCCGCACCGGCGTGCGCGCCGAGATCGGGCAGACCGAGCGCACCGGCGTGGATGTCGTCGGCGAGGCCGCGGACGTGGAGCAGGCGGTGGCGATCGTCACCGCGACCCGTCCGGACGTGGTGCTGCTGGACGTGCACCTGCCCGGCGGCGGCGGGGTGGAGGTGCTGCGCCGCTGCGCCGGGCTGATGCCCGGCGGGACCTCCCCGGCCGCCTCGCCGGAGGGCGCGGGGGCGGTGCGCTTCCTGGCGCTGTCGGTATCCGACGCCGCCGAGGACGTGATCGGGGTGATCCGCGGCGGCGCCCGCGGCTACGTCACCAAGACCATCACCGGCACCGACCTGGTCGACGCGATCTTCCAGGTCGCGGACGGGGACGCGGTGTTCTCGCCGCGGCTGGCCGGCTTCGTGCTGGACGCCTTCGCGGCCACCGACACCCCGCCGGTGGACGAGGACCTGGACCGGCTCACCCAGCGCGAGCGCGAGGTGCTGCGGCTGATCGCGCGCGGCTACGCGTACAAGGAGATCGCCAAGCAGCTGTTCATCTCGGTGAAGACGGTGGAGAGCCATGTCTCGGCGGTGCTGCGGAAGCTCCAGCTGAGCAACCGGCATGAGCTGACCCGGTGGGCCACGGCCCGGCGGCTGGTGTAACGGCCGGTCAGGCCGGGCGCACCGCGCCGGAGATCGGCATCTCGCCGACCGGGGCGTACTCCACCGCCGCGCCCGGGTGCGGGGCGTGGACGATCCGGCCGCCGCCGACGTAGATCGCCACATGGGTGATCCCGGAGTAGTAGAACACCAGGTCGCCGGGCTGGAGCCGGCTGGCGGAGACCCGCTTCCCGGCGTTGATCTGCTGGTAGGTGGTGCGCGGCAGCGACACCCCGGCAGCCCGCCAGGCCGCCTGGGTCAGCCCCGAGCAGTCGAAGGAGCCGGGCCCGGTCGCGCCCCAGACGTACGGCTTGCCGATCTGCGCCTCGGCGAAGGCCACGGCCGCCGCCGCGCGCCCGGAGACCGGGACGGTCGGGTAGCTCGGCGGGGCGGGCCGCCCGGCGCCCCCGGAGCCCTTCCCCGCGCCCGTACCGCTGCCGCCCGTACCGCCGGGGCCGTCCTGCTGGACGGTGGCCCGCTGGGCCGGGTCCAGGGTGTCCAGCAGCCGCTGGGCCGCCGCGAGTTCGGTGGTGATCCGCTTCTTGGCGGCGGCGATCCGCTGCCGCTGCGCCTGCAGCGCGGCCAGCCCGGCGGCGACGGCGGCCTGCTGCCGGCGCAGGGTGCCCTGCTGGGCGGTGAACCGGTCCAGGATCTGCTGCTGCGCCGCCGAGACCTGGTCGAGCGAGCCCGCCAGCTGGAGGTAGTCGTCCGGGTGCGCGCTGGTGAGCAGCCGCAGGGTGGGGTCCATGCCGCCCTCGCGGTATTCCGCCGCGGCCATCGCGCCGAGCCGGGTGCGCAGCCCGTCCATCGCGGCGTCGGTCCTGGCCGCCTGCTCCTGCAGCTGGGCGGCCTGCCGTTGCAGCGCCGCCGCCTGGGCGACCGCGCCGTCGTAGTCCTGGGTGGCCCGCTCGGCCTGCTGGTAGAGCAGGTCCAGCTGCCCCTTCACCTGCTCCGGGCTGGGCCGGGGGTCGGCCTGTCCGGGGTGCGAGAGCACACTCACCGTCGCCGCGGTCGCGGTGACCAGGGTGAACGCGGTGCGGGCGGCCAGGTGGCCGACACGGGGTTTTCGGTGGGAGGCCATGCCCGGGACGCTAGCCCGGCACCGCGGCGGCCAGCCGGAGGAGTCCGAGGCTGCCCGAATATTTCCGGAACTGATCGCTCCGCTCCGAGCGCTCCCCGGTCAGAATCGACCGTTTCTGTCATTGGCCGATCACAACGCCTATCCATCGGATCATCAGATTTCCCCGGGGTGAGGCCACTGTCCCGGTTCCGGGCAAGGCTGTCGGTGCGGCGGCCTAGACTCGGGTCTGATGAGCAGCCTCTTTGACGACATTCCGCTTCCCGGCCTCGGCGGCAGCGCCGCCGCGGGCTCGTTCGCCGAGCCCGCGCCGCAGGACGACGCGCCCTACGAGGAGGAGATCCCGGCGGATCTCTTCACCGGGAACTTCGACGCGCCCCCGCCGCGCGACGCCCACTACCGGGACGGCGCGCCGCGTCCGGTGCTGGATCCGGCCGCGCTGCTGGACGGGATGAACCCGCAGCAGCGCGAGGCCGTGGTGCACGCGGGCTCCCCGCTGCTGATCGTCGCCGGGGCCGGTTCGGGCAAGACCCGGGTGCTGACCCACCGGATCGCCTACCTGCTGGGCGCGCGCCGGGTGCAGCCGGGGGAGATCCTGGCGATCACCTTCACCAACAAGGCCGCGGGCGAGATGCGCGAGCGGGTGGAGGACCTGGTCGGCCCGCGGGCCAAGGCGATGTGGGTGTCCACCTTCCACAGCGCCTGCGTCCGGATCCTGCGCCGGGAGAGCAAGCTGCTCGGCTTCACCTCCAGCTTCTCGATCTACGACTCGGCCGACTCGCAGCGGCTGATGGCGCTCTGCTGCCGGGACCTCGACCTGGACCCCAAGCAGTTCCCGCCCAAGTCCTTCACCGCGAAGATCTCCAACCTGAAGAACGAGCTGATCGACGAGGAGACCTTCGCCGCGCGGGCCGAGAACCCGATGGAGCGCAAGCTCGCCGACGCGTACAACCTCTACCAGCGGCGGCTGCGCGAGGCCAACGCGCTCGACTTCGACGACATCATCATGACCACGGTGCACCTGCTGCAGGCCTTCCCGGCCGTCGCCGAGAGCTACCGGCGCCGGTTCCGGCACATCCTGGTGGACGAGTACCAGGACACCAACCACGCCCAGTACATGCTGGTCCGGGAGCTGAGCGGCGGCGCGGCCGGCTCGGCGCCGAAGCTGACCGCGGACGGGGACCTCGTCAACCCGGCCGCGGCCGGCCTGGCCGCCGTCCCCCCGGCCGAACTGTGCGTGGTGGGTGACGCGGACCAGTCGATCTACGCCTTCCGCGGCGCGACCATCCGCAACATCCTCGACTTCGAGGAGGACTACCCGAACGCGACCACGATCCTGCTGGAGCAGAACTACCGTTCCACCCAGACCATCCTGAGCGCGGCCAACTCGGTGATCGAGCGCAACACCAACCGCCGCGCCAAGAACCTCTGGACGGCCGGCGCCGACGGCGAGCTGATCACCGCCTACGTCGCCGACGACGAGCACGGCGAGGCCCAGTTCGTCGCCGACGAGGTGGACCGGCTGACCGACGCCGGGCACGCCCGTCCGGGCGACGTCGCGGTGTTCTACCGGACCAACGCCCAGTCCCGGGTGTTCGAGGAGGTGTTCATCCGGACCGGCCTGCCCTACAAGGTGGTCGGCGGGGTGCGCTTCTACGAGCGCAGGGAGGTCCGGGACGTCCTGGCCTACCTGCGGATACTGGCCAACCCCGAGGACACGGTGCCGCTGCGCCGCATCCTCAACGTGCCCAAGCGCGGGATCGGCGACCGGGCCGAGGCGATGATCGACGCGCTGGCGCAGCGCGAGCGGATCTCCTTCGCCGAGGCGCTCCGGCGCGCGGACGAGGCGTACGGGATGGCCGCGCGCTCGCTCAACGCGGTGAAGAAGTTCAATGACCTGCTGGAGAAGCTGCGCGGCGTGGTCGAGTCGGGTGCGGGCCCGGCCGCGGTGCTGGAGGCGGTGCTGACCGAGACCGGCTACCTGGCCGAGCTGCAGTCGTCCACCGACCCGCAGGACGAGACCCGGGTCGAGAACCTCCAGGAACTCGCGGCGGTGGCACTGGAGTTCGAGCAGGAGGAGGCCGCGGCTGAGGCGGTCGCGCCGGACGCGGACGCCGACCCCGACGCGGAGCCGGTGGCCACCGGGCTGGCCGGGTTCCTGGAGCGGGTCGCGCTGGTGGCGGACAGCGACCAGATCCCGGACGACGACGCCGACGGCGAGAGCAAGGGCGTGGTCACGCTGATGACCCTGCACACCGCCAAGGGGCTTGAGTTCCCGGTGGTGTTCCTCACCGGCATGGAGGACGGCGTCTTCCCGCACATGCGGACCTTCGGCCAGGCCAAGGAGTTGGAGGAGGAGCGCCGGCTCGCCTACGTCGGGCTGACCCGCGCCCGCGAGCGGCTCTACCTGTCCCGGGCGGTGCTGCGCAGCGCCTGGGGCCAGCCCTCGTACAACCCGGCGTCGCGCTTCCTGGAGGAGATCCCGCCGCAGTTGGTGAACGAGAAGCGGACGGCCGCCGCGGCCGGTGCGCCCTCGGTCCGCGGTGGCGGCTTCGGCGGCAGCAGCGGCACCGGCGGCGGCTTCGGCGGCGGGAAGCGCAGCCTCGCGCCCGCGGGCTGGGGCAAGAGCGGCGGACGGGGCATCAAGGAGCGCCCGGTGGTGTCGCTCGCGGTCGGCGACCGGGTCACCCATGACCGCTTCGGCCTGGGCACGGTCGTGGCCGTCGGCGGCCCGGCGGACGACGCCAAGGCGACCATCGACTTCGGCGCGGAGGGGACCAAGCAGCTGCTGCTGCGCTACGCCCCGGTGGAGAAGCTCTGACGGGCCGTCAGCGCGGGTCGAGGCCGTGCGAGAGCAGCCACGGTAGCGGGTCGATCGCGTCGCCGCCGTGCGGGTGCACCTCGAAGTGCAGGTGCGGCCCGGTGGAGTTGCCGGTGTCGCCGGAGTAGGCGACCACGTCCCCGGCCTTCACCGTGCCGCTGCGCTGCTTGTAGGCGCTGAGGTGGCAGTACCAGGTCTGGGTGCCGTCGGGGGCGGTCAGTATCAGCATGTTGCCGTAGTAGGCGTTCCACTTGGTGCTGACCGTGCCGTCGGTGACGGCGTGCACCTGGGTGCCGGTGGAGACCGGGAAGTCGATCCCGGTGTGCAGTGACATCCAGTGCGTCCCGGCCTGCCCGAAGAGGGCGCTGAGGCCGGTGTGGGCGGTGATCGGCAGGACGTAGCGGGGGGCCTCGGCGGCGGCCTTCTTGGCGGCGGCGGTGCGCAGCGTCAGCGCCTGCCTGGCCTTGTCCCGGCTCACCTGCTCGGCCGACGCCTTGGCCTGGGCGGCGGCCTCGGCCTGGGCCTTGAGGTCGGCCGCGGTGAGCTTCCCCGAGGCGTCGTTCGCCGCGACGGTGCGGCTGCCGTTCTTGGGCGCCAGGGTTCCGGCGGCGGCGGCCCCGATGCCGAGGACGGCGACGGTGGGGACCGCGATGGTCAGCACCACCGAGCGGCGGCGGCTGGTCCGGGACCGGGCCGCACGGGCGGCCGCACGGCCGCCGGTGACGACATGGGCCGCCGGGACCGTCTGGTGCGCCGGCTCCGGTTCGGGCTCATGCACCGGTTCGGGTTCGGGGAGCGGCTCCGGCTCGTGGAACTGCTCCGGCCGGTAGACCGGTTCGGCCTGGTGGACCGGTTCCGGCGCCTGGTAGGAGACCTGTTCGTAGCTCGGGTAGCTCTCGTAGTACGGCTGCTGCTGTTGCGGCTCGGCGACGTAGGCGTATCCGTACTGCTGCTCCGGGTGGACGTAGCCGTAGCCGTACTGCTGGTGCTGGGCTTCGTACGGGGGCGGATACGGAGCGTAGTGGGCCGTCTCCTGCTCCGGCCAGAAGGGCTGCGCAGGCGTCGGCGCTGCGTACCCGTACCAGCCGGTCTCGGTGTCCACCACGGAAGTCCCTATCCACAACCAGAGGAAAGTGACCGTGACTGTATCCCCCATAACGGACCGGCCACAATCTCCTGGCTGATCTATCCGCTTATGGGCGAATAAAGATGTCCGGCTGCGAACCGGGCTCCGCGGGCTAGGCGCTGATGCGTTCGATGCCGACGGCGGTCCCCGCCGGGGCCTCGGCCAGCGCCGCGCCGATCCGGGCGATCACGTCGCGGTGGACCGGCAGGGCGACGTGCCCGGTGGCGGTGACCAGGATGTTCTCGGTCCAGAGGTCCGGGTGTCGCAACGCTCCGTGACCGTTCGGCAGGATCAGCGCGTCATGGTCGCCGCGGAACGCCAGGAACCGGGTGCGGCAGTGCGCGGCGGGGGCGCGCAGTTCCTCCAGCACGCTGCTTCCGGGCAGCAACTGCCCGGCCACCGGCAGCGGTCGCAGCAGGCGAGCGGCGAGGGTCCCCTCGTGCGGTGCGCCGAGGGTGACCACGGTGTGCACGGACTCGTCGCCGCCGAGCAGTTGGACGTGGTAGCGGGCGATCAGGCCGCCGAGGCTGTGCCCGACCACGGCCACCCGCTCGCCCCCGTACACCTCGCGGACGTGCCGCACATGCCGGTCGAGCAGCTCGGCCGCGCCGCGGACGTCGACCGTCAGCGGGTTGTAGTTCAGCGCGTGCACATGCGCGTAGCCGTCGGCGGCGAGGGCGCGGCGCATCCGGGCGAAGACCGCCTGGTTGTCGAACAGTCCGTGCAGCAGCAGGACCGGGCGGTGCGCGTCGTGGTCGCAGTCCGGCGCGGGCAGCGGCCAGGACTCGCCGGCGATGCCGGTCGGGTAGCGGAGGAGGTGCTCGGCGAGAGCCGCGGTCTCCTGGCTGAGTGCTCGCGCGGTGGTCGCAGCGCGGCGGAACAGAGTGCCCAAGACGCACCTCCACCCGTAATTTTCCCCCCGGCCGGGACAGCGAAACGGTTACCGGGGGTCCCACCGGCGCTAACGTTGGTTAACATCGGCGGGATGCGGCTCACGCATCCATGAGGAGGCAGTGATGGGCGTGTCCGGACCTATCCGTGTGGTCGTGGCCAAACCGGGCCTGGACGGCCATGACCGGGGCGCGAAAGTGATCGCCCGCGCCCTGCGCGACGCCGGGATGGAGGTCGTCTACACCGGCCTGCACCAGACGCCGGAGCAGATCGTCGACACCGCGATCCAGGAGGACGCCGACGGCATCGGCCTGTCCATCCTGTCCGGCGCGCACATGACGCTCTGCGGCAAGGTGGTGCAGCTGCTCAAGAAGCGTGACGCCGCCGACATCACGGTCTTCTGCGGCGGGATCATCCCGGACGACGACATCCCGCTGCTGAGCGCCATGGGCATCGAGGGCGTCTTCACCCCGGGCGCCTCCACCCGCGACATCGTCAGCTGGGTGGAGACCCACCTCCGCGACACCGCCACCGCCTAGCCCTCCGCCTGCCCGCCCGGCGCCAGCTCGGCGAGCATGGCGGCGCGCAGCCGCAGCGTCGCGGCGAGGCGGTTGAACACCTCGGCCCAGGCGGAGCCGGTCCGCTCGGCCAGCGCGTCCAGGGCCTCGGCCGCCTCCGGGGCGAGCGCCCGCTCGGCGACGCCGAGCACCCCGCTGTGGCTCCACGGGTAGCCCCCGCCCTCGGCGACCCGGGCCAGCGCCCGCAGCACCGCGTCACCCAGCGGCTCGGGCCACGGCGCCGGGCAGGCGACCAGGAGCTGGAACGCCTCGCCCAGGCCGTGCGGGTCCTGGCCGTGCCGGTCCAGGTAGCCGGCGGTCCAGTGGGCCCGTTCGGCCGGGGCCAGCACCCCGAGCAGCTTGGCCGACCCGCCCGCGGCCCGTCCGGCCGCGGGGTCGTGGGCGAGCAGCGCGCGGGCCCAGCCGGCGTCGTTCTGCCGGACCGCGGCGCGGGACCAGGCGTCCCGCAACTCCGCTGCCCAGGTGTCCGAGACCGGCAGCGCCAGCACCTGTTCCGGCGGGCCGAACTCCCGCTGCCAGGTCACCAGCGGGGTGGCCGCCACCACCTCGCCGAGCCAGAACGCCCGGTCGGCGCGGCCGGTGGGGGAGCTGCCGGGGATCCCGTCCCGCAGCATCGCGGCGTCGCAGGCGGTCGGCGGACGCACCGTCAGCCGCGGCCCCTCGGCGGTCGCGGCCAGCCGGACGGCCTGCCGGGCGCGTTCGGCCATCCGCAGCGCCAGCGCCGACTCCGGCAGGGTGGAGAGCAGCTCCGCCGCGGTGGTCCTGACGTTCTTGGAGCGGTCGCTGAGCACCGACTCCAGGAAGGGCTCGTCCGCCGCGGAGAGCCGCTCCTGCAGGGCGTCCAGGAACAGCAGCCGGTCCTCGGCCCGCTCCTGGGCCCAGCAGGACCGCAGCAGCTCCCGGGCGGCGGCCGGGTCGCGACGGCGCAGCCGGGTGAGGTGGGTCACCCGCTCGGCGAACAGGCCCTCCTGCCACAGCCGTTCGTCCGGGAGGTCGGCGGCGCCGGGCAGCGGGGTGCGCAGCACGTAGCGCCAGTCCGGGTTGCGCTCGGCCAGCCAGCGGCCCAGCGGCCCGGCCAGCGCCACCGCGTCGGTGCGCAGTTCGCTGCGCGCGCGGGCGGCGTCCAGCAGTGGCGGGACCTGCGCGGCGGGCGCGCGGTAGCCGTGCCCGGCGGCGGCGGTGAGGTACTGCGGCAGCAGTTCGCTGATGTTGGCGAGGCTGCCCGAGCCGCCGGACGGGGCGTCAGGCCCCGGCAGCAGCATGCCGAACCGGCGGGCGGCCGGCTCCGGCAGTGGCGGGCGCGGGTCCTCCGGCGCCTCGGCGTCGCCGGGGAAGGACGCCGCCGAGGGCGGCCCGGGGCGCAGCCCGGCCCGGCGGCGCACCGTCTGCAGCGCGGCCCGGTCGAGCAGCTGCGGGGCGTCGCCGAACGGTCGGCGGTCGGTGCCCAGCAGCGCGGCGGTGACCAGCTCCGGCCAGTCGGCGTCGGTGGTTCGAGGGGCAGTGGGTCGGTCGGTGGGTTCATCGGTGGTTTGCGGGGCGGTCATCCGGTCACTCCCAGCGTGCGGATCGACGGGCCGTCCGGGTACCAGGCGGTGACCGGGCTGAAGCCCCGGTGGCCGCACTCGCCGAACAGGGTGAGCGGACGGCCGCCGGAGACCGCGGCGAGCCGCCACAGCGCGGCGTCCGGGGCGCCGCGCCGGTCGACGGGTATCGCGGCGGGGGACGGGCCCGAGCGGTCCACCAGCTCCCAGCCGAGCGCGGTCGGCACCGGCACCACCCGGCGCAGCAGCACCGGCCAGGACTCCAGCCAGGGGTCGTCCCCCAGCGCCCGCCCGTAGGCGTCCAGCGCGGCATCCAGGCTGACCCCCTCCGGCACGGCCTGCCCCGGGGGCGGTGGGACCGGGGCGCCGAAGCGGGGGCCGAGCGCCGCACGCAGCGGGCGGGCGCCGGGGTGGAAGGCCAGCTCGGCGTCCAGCAGCAGGCCGGTGGGCAGGGCTGGCTCCGGGCCGACGCCGGGGCGGCCGAAGGACAGCAGCAGGGCGTCCCGGCCGGTCGTGCCGCCGCGCAGCCAGATCCGCCGGGTGGTCACCCGCTCGTCGGTGCTGTCGCGGGAGCCGAGCACCAGCCAGCGGTCCCGCAGGTGCGGGCCGCGGAGCACCTCGGCGGCGTCCAGGGTGAAGCCGATCCGGGCCCGCACCGTGGCGGCCAGCGGCTCGGGCAGGGTGTCCACCCGCCGGTAGCCGTCGGCGAGCAGGTGGCACAGGCCGTACTCCTCCAGCAGCCGGGACGGCCAGCCGGGACCGGAGGACGGCACCGCGCCCAACTCCCGGGCGCGGGCCGCCAGGCCGGGGGCCTGGGCGTCGACCATCCGGGCCGCGACGTCGCTCCAGCCCGCGTAGCCCTGGTTCGGGGCGTCGGCGAGACCGGCCCTGAGCTGGTCCGCGAGCCGTGACCCCAGCTCGGCGGCGCCGGCCGCGACCCGCGCCGCCCGGCGCTCCCGGCGGCGCTCGGCGGCGAGGAGTGACGCCCCGTCGGGGCCGGCGGCGTCGGCGGGCTCGGCGGAGCGGGCGGCCCGGCGCTCGTCCCGCTCCCGGCGGCCGGTGAGCCAGTCGGCCGCCCAGGACGGGGCCGTGCCCGGCTCACCGGCCCCGGCCGACCAGCGCAGCAGCAGCGCCAGCGCGTGCTTGCAGGGGAACTTACGGCTCGGGCAACTGCACTGGTAGGCGGGCCCGGTGAGGTCGACCACGGTGCGGTACGGGGTGCTTCCGCTGCCCTTGCACTCGCCCCACACGGCGGCGCTCGCGGACGCGGTGTCGCAGCCCAGGCCGGACCAGGGCGCGGGCGCGGCGAGTTTCGACGCCGCCTTGCGCGAGGGCGCGTCGGGGGCGAGGGAGAGCACGTGCTCGGGTGTCCAGCGATCCTCCATGGAACGACCGTAGACGCCGCCACTGACAATCGGTCAGTAGTGACAGAACCGCAGGTGGGGACGCCTCCTGTCGGATTGTCAGTGGCAGCGTGCAGAGTGGTGGACAACCCCGGAGACGCCCTTTGAGGAGAGCCTTCATGCCCGCAGCCCCGGAAGTCCTTCGTCCGCACGCCGAGACCGCCTACGCCGACGAGCTGGCCGCCCTGGCGGCGGCCGACGACCGGCCGCGCCCGGCGCGCTGGCGGCTGTCGCCCTGGGCCGTCGCCACCTACCTGCTCGGCGGGACGCTGCCGGACGGCACGGTGGTCTCACCCAAGTACGTCGGCCCGCGGCGCATCGTCGAGGTCGCGGTGACCACCCTGGCCACCGACCGGGCGCTGCTGCTGCTCGGCGTCCCCGGCACCGCCAAGACGTGGGTGTCCGAGCACCTCGCCGCCGCGGTCAGCGGCGACTCCACGCTGCTGGTCCAGGGCACGGCCGGGACGCCCGAAGAGGCGATCCGCTACGGCTGGAACTACGCCCGGCTGCTCGCCGAGGGCCCCAGCCGGGGCGCGCTGGTGCCCAGCCCGGTGATGCGGGCCATGGCCGAGGGCGGCACCGCCCGGGTGGAGGAGCTGACCCGGATACCGGCCGACGTCCAGGACAGCCTGATCACCATCCTCTCCGAGAAGACCCTGCCGATCCCGGAGCTGGGGGAGGAGGTCCAGGCCGTCCGCGGCTTCAACCTGATCGCCACCGCCAACGACCGCGACCGGGGCGTCAACGAGCTGTCCAGTGCGCTGCGGCGGCGCTTCAACACGGTGGTGCTGCCGCTGCCCGCCTCGCTGGAGGAGGAGGTGGACATCGTCGCCCGCCGGGTCGGCGAGCTGGGCCGCTCGCTGGAGCTGCCCGCCGTGCCCAGCGGCTCGGCCGAGATCCGACGGGTCGTCACCGTCTTCCGCGAGCTGCGGGACGGGGTGACCGCCGACGGCCGGACCAAGGTCAAGTCGCCCTCCGGCAGCCTGTCCACCGCCGAGGCGATCTCCGTGGTCACCAGCGGGCTCGCGCTGGCCGCGCACTTCGGCGACGGGGTGCTGCGCCCGGCCGACATCGCCTCCGGGCTGCTCGGCGCGGTGGTCCGGGATCCGGCCGCGGACCGGCTGGTGTGGCAGGAGTACCTGGAGGGCGTGGTGCGCGAGCGCGACGACTGGAAGGACTTCTACCGCGGCTGCCGCGACGCCACGGCCCGCTGATCGCCGTCACCGAGCAAGGGGAGGGGGAGGGGTGAGCGAACGTCAGACCGAGGGCCGGGCCCCGGGGGTGGCGCTGCTGGGGGTGCGGCACCACGGGCCGGGCTCGGCCCGTGCAGTGGCCGCCGCGCTGGAGCAGTACCGGCCCGACATTGTGCTGATCGAGGGCCCGGCCGAGGCGGACCCGCTGCTGGCGCTGGCCGCGCACCGGGACATGGCGCCGCCGGTCGCGCTGCTGGCCCATGTGGTGGACGATCCGGCGCAGGCCGCGTTCTGGCCGTTCGCGGCGTTCTCGCCGGAGTGGGTGGCGCTGCGGCACGCGCTGGAGCACGAGGTGCCGGCCCGCTTCATCGACCTCCCGGCCACACACACCTTCGCGCTGGCCGAACAGGCCGTCGCCCACCCGGAACCGCCGGAGCAGCCCGCCGCCGCCCCACTCGACCCGATCGCCGAACTGGCCCGGCTGGCCGGCCACAGCGACCCGGAGCAGTGGTGGGACGACGCGGTGGAGCACCGGCTGCCGGACGGGCGCGGCGACGCGCTGGCGCCGTTCCGGACCATCGCCGAGGCGATGGCCGAGCTGCGGCCGGGGGGCGAGGCGACGGGCGAGGCGACGGAGCGGCGCTCGGACCTGCTGCGCGAGGCGTACATGCGCCGGCAGCTGCGTGCCGCGGTCAGGGCCGGGCACCGGCGGGTCGCCGTGGTCTGCGGCGCCTGGCACGTCCCGGCGCTGGCCGCGAAGGTGCCGGTGGGCACGGACAACGCCCGGCTGAAGGGACTGCCCAAGGCCAGGGTCGAGCTGACCTGGGTGCCGTGGACCCACCGCCGACTGTCCCAGTCCACCGGCTACGGCGCGGGCATCGCCTCGCCCGGCTGGTACGAGCACCTGTTCACGTCGCCGGACCGGACCGTGGTCCGTTGGATGACCAGGGTCGCCGCGTTCCTGCGCGAGGAGGACCACCCGGTCTCCTCGGCGCATGTGATCGAGGCGGTCCGGCTGGCCGAGACCCTGGCCGCGATGCGCGGCCGTCCGCTGCCCGGCCTGGCCGAGACCACCGACGCGGTGCGGGCGGTGATGTGCGAGGGCTCGGACGTCCCGCTGGCGCTGGTCCAGGACCGGCTGGTGGTCGGCGACCGGCTCGGCGAGGTCCCGGACGAGGCCCCGGCGGTGCCGCTGCAACGGGATCTGACCCGGCTTCAGCGCGGGCTGCGGCTGAAGCCCGAGCCGGACGAGCGCGACCTCGACCTGGACCTGCGCAAGGACACCGACGCGGCGCGCAGCCGACTGCTGCACCGGCTGGCCCTGCTCGACATCCCCTGGGGCCGGGCCGGCGCCTCCCGCTCCGGCAGCACCGGCACCTTCCGGGAGAGCTGGCGGCTGCGCTGGGAGCCGGAACTCGCGGTCGCCGTCGCCGAGGCCGGGATCTGGGGCACCACCGTCGGCTCCGCCGCCACCGCGCGGGCCCGGGACCGGGCCGCCCACGCGGGCACGCTGGCCGAGGTCACCGGGCTGGCCGAGGTCTGCCTGCTCGCGGACCTGCCGGAGGCGCTGCCGACCGTCCTCAAGGCGCTGGCCGACCGGGCGGCGCTGGACGCGGACGTGGCGCACCTGGCCGAGGCACTGCCCGCGCTGGTCCGGACGCTCCGCTACGGGGACGTCCGCGGCACCGACGCCACGGCGCTGCGGGGCCTGGCCGAGGGCCTTGCGGTGCGGATCTGCATCGGGCTGCCCCCGGCCTGCGGCAGCCTGGACGCCGAGGGCGCGGGCGCGATGGCCGCGCACCTGGGCGCCACCCACGCCGCGGTGGCGCTGCTCTGCGCCGACGGGAGCCCCGACCGGCCCGAACCCGAGCGGAGCGCCCTGCGGGAGCGGTGGACCGCGACCCTGCGGGTGCTGGCCGGGCGGGACACGGTCCCGGGCCTGCTGCGCGGACGCGCCGTGCGGCTGCTGCTGGACGACGGGCAGTGGGACGCCGGTGAAGCCGCCCGGCAGATGGGGCTCGCGCTCTCGCTCGCGACGCCCCCGGCCGACGCGGCCGGGTGGATCGAGGGCTTCCTGGCCGGGGGCGGCATGCTGCTGGTCCACGACACCCAGCTGCTCGGCCTGGTCGACGACTGGATCAGCGGGGTGCCCGAGCAGGCCTTCCCCGATGTGCTGCCGCTGCTGCGGCGCACCTTCGCCGGCTTCGAGGCGGGGGTGCGGCGCACCATCGGCGAGCGGGTCCGCGGTGGCGCCGGCGGCGGTGCGGCCGGGGGCGGTGCCCGGACGTCCGACCGCCCTGGCTTCGCCGCGGAGCCCGACCGGGCACGGGCCGAGGCCGCCGCCGCGACCGCGGCCCTGCTGCTCGGGCTCGCCCCTCACCCCGGACCGGCGGATCACCCCGGCCTCGCCCCTCACCCCGGACTGACGGATCACCCCGGACTGACGGAGGTTCAGCGATGACACCCGTACCCGCGCCAGGCTCCGCGTCCGCGCAGGGCCCCGCGTCCGCGCAGGACCCGGCGTCCGCGCAGGACCCCGCCGAGGCCCGGCTTCGGCGGTGGCGGATGGTGCTCGGCGGCGAGGCCGACGGCACCGGCTGCAAGCTCTCCGGGCGCGACGCGGCGATGGACCGCGCCCTCTCCGCCCTCTACCGGGGCGACAACGGCGGTTCGGTCGACCGCGGCAGCCCGCGCCGGGCCGGTCTCGGCGGCTCCGCGCCGCAGGTCGCCCGCTGGCTCGGCGACATCCGCGAGTACTTCCCGACCAGCGTGGTCCAGCTGATGCAGCAGGACGCCATCGAACGGCTCGGCCTGGCCCAGCTGCTGATGGAGCCGGAGATGCTGGAGGCGGTCGAGCCGGACGTGCACCTGGTCGGCACGCTGATCTCGCTGGGCCGGGCGCTGCCGGAGACCACCAGGGAGACCGCCCGCGCGGTGGTCCGCAAGGTCGTCACCGACCTGGAGCGGAGGATCGCCACCCGTACCCGCTCGGTCCTCGGCGGCGCGCTGGACCGCAGCGCCCGGGTCAACCGCCCCCGGCACCGCGACATCGACTGGAACCGCACCGTCCGGGCGAATCTCAAGAACTACCTCGAACCGACCGGCGAGCGCACCCACGGCAGCGTCGTCCCGGAACGGCTGATCGGCTGTGCGCGGGCGCAGAACGCGGTGAAGAAGGAGGTCATCCTGTGCATCGACCAGTCCGGGTCGATGGCCGCCTCGGTGGTGCACTCCTCGGTCTTCGGCGCGGTGCTGGCGTCGATGCACTCGCTGAGCACCCGTCTGGTGGTGTTCGACACCTCGGTGGTGGACCTCACCGAACAGCTGACCGACCCGGTCGACGTGCTGTTCGGGGTCCAGCTCGGCGGCGGCACCGACATCAACCGCGCCCTGGCCTACTGCCAGTCCCGGATCACCCGTCCGGCCGACACCATCGTGGTGCTGATCAGCGACCTCTACGAGGGCGGCATACGCGACGAGATGCTCAAGCGGGTGGCCGCGATGAAGGCGTCCGGGGTGCAGTTCATCGCGCTGCTGGCGCTCTCCGACGACGGAGCCCCGGCCTACGACCGCTCGCATGCCGCGGCGCTGGCCGCGCTCGGCGCCCCGGCCTTCGCCTGCACGCCGGACCTCTTCCCCGACGTGATGGCCGCCGCCATCCAGAAGCTCCCGCTGCCGGTGCCCGAGACCTGAGCGGACCTGACCCGCCGCCCTGACCCGTCCTGACCCGCCCTCAGTACGGCGTGCCGGGGAGCCTCAGCGCGGCCCAGACCGTCTTGCCGTCGGCGCCGGGCCGCGGCACCGCGCCCCACGCGGTGGCGAAGGCGTCGATCAGCTGGATGCCGCGGCCGTGCTCGTCCTCGTCGCCGACCCGCACCGGGGTCGGCAGGTCGGAGCGGTCCTCGTCGTCCACCTCCAGGAACAGCACGCCGCGCGCGCTCCACAGCCGGCAGTGCACCCGGCTGCTGCTGGTGTGGGTGACCGCGTTGCAGACCAGCTCGGACATGCACAGCTCGGCGTCGGCGAGGGTGTCGCCGGGGAGCCGCCACATCGCCGCGGTGATCCGGACGAAGCGCCGGGCGGTCGCGACCGACTCGGGGGCGCCGGGGAAGGTCGCCGCGGCCTGGCGGTCCATGGCCCAGGTGCTGCGGGCGTCACCGAACTCCGCGTGGTCCGGCTGGGCCGGACGGACCGGCTCGGCGGCCGGGGGCGGGGTCTGAACGCGATGGCGTGCGCTGTGCATCGAGCATCCGCTTCTTGGAGCAGTCGTGCGAAGCAGGGTCTCCACCGGTCCGCGCGCGACGTCGCTACGGTCTGTGCGTGCACCGTTACCAGGATGACATTCCCGGAAGGAAGGGCCAATTGCAACGCGCTTGGGTGGAATCACCCCGCCGGGGCGTATCTTCCGGGAGCATGGACAGATTGTGCGCCCCCTGTCAGTCACCGCGGGTGACCGCGACGGGCGTGCGGGACGTTCCGTGCGCCCGTTGTGATGGTTATCACCGGGCCCAGCCCGGCTCACGGTGAAAGCCGCACGTCGTCCGGGGATAACCTGCGAGACGGACATGCCTGCCCGTCTGACGCCAGGCCGCGGCCACCGCGGCGACCTCTCGGGCGGCACGCTGGGAAGATAGGGGTGGCCGGCCCTTCTGTGACCGACCACTTCCGAAGTCGCGATCACAAGGACGGACGCGCGTGGACCTGTTCGAATACCAGGCGAGGGACATCTTCGCCAAGCACGGTGTACCGGTGCTGGGCGGTGCAGTCATCGAAAGCGCTGAAGAGGCGCGGGCGATCGCTGAGGAATGGGGCGGCCGGGCGGTCGTCAAGGCACAGGTCAAGGTCGGTGGCCGCGGCAAGGCCGGCGGCGTGAAGCTGGCCTCCGACCCGGACGACGCCGTGGCCAAGGCCGGGCAGATCCTGGGCATGGACATCAAGGGCCACACGGTCCACAAGGTGATGCTCGCCCAGACGGCCGACATCAAGGACGAGTACTACGTCTCGTTCCTGCTCGACCGGACCAACCGCACCTTCCTGGCCATGGCCTCGGTCGAGGGCGGCGTGGAGATCGAGGTCGTCGCGGTCGAGAAGCCCGAGGCGCTCGCCAAGATCGCGGTGGACGCGAACGAGGGCGTCACCGACGCCAAGGCCCGCGAGATCGTCGAAGCCGCGAAGTTCCCGGCCGACGTCGCGGACCAGATCGCCGAGGTGCTGAAGGGCCTGTGGAAGGTCTTCATCGTCGAGGACGCGCTGCTGGTCGAGGTCAACCCGCTGGTCAAGACCGGTGACGGCAAGATCGTCGCGCTCGACGGCAAGGTCTCCCTGGACGAGAACGCCGACTTCCGCCAGCCCGAGCACGAGGCGCTGGAGGACAAGGCCGCGGCGAACCCGCTGGAGGCCGCGGCCAAGGCCAAGAACCTCAACTACGTCAAGCTCGACGGCGAGGTCGGCATCATCGGCAACGGCGCGGGCCTCGTGATGAGCACCCTCGACGTGGTCGCCTACGCCGGTGAGAAGCACGGCAACGTGAAGCCCGCCAACTTCCTCGACATCGGCGGCGGCGCGTCCGCCGAGGTGATGGCGAACGGCCTGGGCATCATCCTCGGCGACCCGGACGTCAAGTCCGTGTTCGTCAACGTCTTCGGCGGGATCACCGCCTGCGACGAGGTCGCCAACGGCATCGTCCAGGCGCTGGCGCTGCTGGAGGCCAGCGGCGAGGCCGTCACCAAGCCGCTGGTCGTCCGGCTGGACGGCAACAACGCGGAGCTGGGTCGCAAGATCCTGTCTGACGCCAACCACCCGCTGGTGCAGCGCGTGGACACCATGGACGACGCGGCCGACAAGGCCGCCGAGCTGGCTGCGAAGTAAGGGACGAGGACTCCACAACCATGGCTATCTTCCTCACCAAGGAAAGCAAGGTCATCGTCCAGGGGATGACCGGCGCCACCGGCATGAAGCACACCCGGCTGATGCTGGCTGACGGCACCAACATCGTCGGCGGCGTCAACCCGCGCAAGGCCGGCACCAGCGTCGACTTCGACGGCACCGAGGTCCCCGTGTTCGGCTCGGTGGCCGAGGCCATCGAGAAGACCGGCGCCGACGTCTCGGTCATCTTCGTGCCGCCGGCCTTCGCCAAGGCCGCGGTGGTCGAGGCGATCGACGCCGAGATCCCGCTCGCCGTGGTGATCACCGAGGGCATCGCGGTGCACGACTCCGCGTCCTTCTGGGCCTACGCGGGCGAGAAGGGGAACAAGACCCGGATCATCGGCCCGAACTGCCCCGGCCTGATCACCCCCGGCCAGTCCAACGCCGGCATCATCCCGGGCGACATCACCAAGCCCGGCCGGATCGGCCTGGTGTCCAAGTCGGGCACGCTGACCTACCAGATGATGTACGAACTGCGCGACATCGGCTTCTCGTCCGCCGTCGGCATCGGTGGCGACCCGGTCATCGGCACCACCCACATCGACGCCCTCCAGGCGTTCCAGGACGACCCCGACACCGACCTGATCGTGATGATCGGCGAGATCGGCGGCGACGCGGAGGAGCGGGCGGCGGCGTACATCGCCGAGCACATCACCAAGCCGGTCGTCGGCTACGTGGCGGGCTTCACCGCGCCCGAGGGCAAGACCATGGGCCACGCCGGCGCGATCGTGTCGGGTTCCTCCGGCACCGCGCAGGCGAAGAAGGAGGCCCTGGAGGCCGCCGGGGTCAAGGTCGGCAAGACGCCGTCCGAGACGGCGCGGCTCGCGCGTGAGCTGATCGGCAAGTAGGCGTTCGCCTGGCTGTCGTAGCTGAGGGGGTCACCCGGCACTGTGCCGGGTGACCCCCTCGTTTCAGTGGCAGGGGTGGCCGAGGAGGGCGACGCAGAAGTCGGTTGCCCGGTGCGGGGCGGCGGGCTTCGCTGCGGGGCGGACCTGGCGGTCCGTGAGCAACGACGACAGCGGGGGCGCCGCGGGAGGCGACGGTACGGTCGTCGGGCCGTGCCCCGCGACGGGGGCGGGGGCGGGGGCGGGCCTGTCCGGCCCACGAAGCGCCGCCGGAAGCCCCTCCGCGTCCGCATCGGTGGACGTGGCCTGTCCCTGACCCGCAGGCTGGGCCTTCTTAGTCGCGACCTGTGTCTCCGTCTGCCCCTGTGCCTGCGCCTGCCCCTTCTTGCCGCCCGCGGCAGCGCTTCCCGCAGCGGCGCCCGTACCCGGGCTTTTGCCCGCCGCGCCACCCGCTCCCGCGCCACCGTGAACGGCCCCCGCGCTACCACCCCGGGCTGCTGCCCCCGCGCCACCGCTGGCTGTGCCCGTGTCTGCCGCGCTTCCCGCTCCCGCGTCACCGCCGCCCCCCGCGCCTGCGCCCGCGGTTCCTGCGTGGGTGTAGGTGATGAAGGGCGGGGTTGCCGGGTGCCAGGGGGTGCCGAGGATCAGGCCTGCGGCGACGCCGCCGAGGACGCCGACGGTGGCGATGCCGGACGCGGTGTTCAACCCCTGCTCGCGCAGCCGCGCCAAGCGGCGTACCCGGTCCGGTGGCAGGGCCTCCCCCTGGTCCGGGCAGCCGCGTGCTGCGAGCCCCCGCAGCAGCGGGCCCAAGCGGCGGCCGAACCCGGCCTTCCGCGCGTCGGGGCCGGTCACCTCCGGCACCTGACGGGCCAGCGCCAGCCGACCCCTGACCACCCTGCCGTACGCGGCCGGCGTGCTGGACTCGACCTCCAGCGCGGTCTGCTCCCAGGTCAGGCCGAGGGCGTCGTGCAGCACCACCGCCTGCCGCTGGGCCCGCGGCAGCCGCTGCAGCGCCGCCAGGAACTGCTGGTCGCGCCCGCTCAGCCCGCCGTCGTGGTCGGTGCCACGGCGCAGCCGCGCCGCGTGCCACGGGGACAGCGCCAGGTCGAACGCGGCAGCCCGGACCCAGCCCTCGGGGGAGACGTCGGCCGCGACCTCGTCCCAGTGGTTCCAGGCGAGTTCGAAGGCCCGGCGGACGCAGTGCTCGGCGCGCTGCCGGTGCCCGGTGAGCAGGAAGGCCTGCTGGGTGAGGCGCGCGCGGGAGTCCTGGTAGAGGGACTCGTACGCGACGGGGGCAGCCGTCTCCTCCGACACGATAAGTGACATATACGAATTGTTTCCTCGAAAGGGGACAACTGCCATGTCGGTGGGCACAACGGGTGGTGCCCCGGCGCATGGTGGGGCATGGCGTTCTTGATGGAGCGGTTGCGACCGGCCGTGGCCGGTCGGCCCGGTGCGGGGATTGACGTGCCGTCACTGCGCGGCGGACTGCTCGGCGGGGCGGTCGCCGCGGGGTTCGGGCTGGCGACGGTGGCGGTGCCGATACTGCTGCTGTGGATCGTCACCCCGTATGTGGTGCAGGGCCCCGGTGGGGTGGTCCATCTGGCGGCCTGCGTCTGGCTGCTCGCGCACGGGGCCGGGCTGGTCCGGTCGGCGATGCCGGGGTCGCCGGAGTACGGCGGCCCGGGGGTGCCGTTGGCGGTGACCCCGCTGCTGGTCACCGTCCTGGTGCTGGTCCCGCTGTACCGCGCGGCGGTGCGGTTGGCCGCGGCGGCGGAGGGGACGGCAGCGGGGGAGGCGGCGGCGAGGGAGGCGGTGGACGACGACGGGTGGGACGACGAGGACGGGCAGCCCCGTCCCACCGACCCGGGGCCGGGCCGGGTGCGGTCCGTGCTGCTCGGGCTGGTGGCTGGCTACCTGCTGGTCGCGGCGCTGCTGGTGGCGGTTGCGGCGACCGGTTCGACCAGCGTGGCCAGCCCGCTCGGCGCGTTCGGCTGGACCGTGCTGGCGGCCCTGCCGGTCGCCGCGCTCGGGGTGCGGCGCGGTGCCGGGCCCGGCTGCTGGGGCGCGCTCCCGGGCTCGCTGCCCGGCCCGGGACTCCTCTCCCGAATCCGAACCCGAACCCGAACCCGAACCCCCCTCCCGTCCCGCCCCGCCTGGTTGTCCGCACCGGCCTGGCTGCGGCTGCCCGCTGGGCTGTCTGCGTCGGCGGCCTGGCTGCGGCTGCCGTCCTGGTCCACCCGCTCCGCTGCCGGCCGGTCCGCTGCCGCCCGGTCGGTCGCCGGCTGGCCCGGCCGAACCCGGGCTCCCGGCGCCGGCGCCGCTCCCGGCGCCCTCGCGGTCGCCGGGCGTGGGGCGCTGGGCGGGGCTGTGGCGCTGCTCGGCGCGGGTGGGGTCGTCCTGGCCGCCGCGCTGGTCGCGCACTTCGGCGCGGCCGGGACGGTGGCCGCGCAGACCGCCCCCGACCTGGCCGGACGGCTGGCACTGCTGTTGCTGTGCGTGGCGGTGCTGCCCAACGCGGTGGTCTGGGGCACCGCCTACGCCGCGGGGCCCGGGTTCGTCCTCGGCGGCTGGCTGGCCCCGCTCGGGGGCGGCGCCGGCGCCTTCACCGCGGCGAACGCCCCGGCGTTCCCGCTGTTCGCGGCGCTGCCCGGCCCGGACCGCACGCTGCTCGGACTGCTCACCCCGGTACTGGTACTGACGGCGGGTCCGGTGGTCGCCGCGATCACCGCCCGCGCGGCCGTGGCGCACCAGGCGGGCCCGGAATCCGGCCTGCCGGGCCGGGACCGCGGCCTGCCGGACCTGGACGACCCGGACGGCTGGGACGAGCCGGGCCACCCGGACGACCTGGACCGCCGCTGGGGCCCGCTGGCCACCGCCGGGGTGGCCCTGGCCGCCGCATTGGGTGCGGGCCTGCTGGTCGGGCTGTGTGCGGCGGCGTCCGGCGGCTCGCTCGGGACCGCCGCGCTGGCCCAGGTCGGCCCCTCGCCCTGGCGCACCGGTCTGGCCGCGCTCGGCTGGACCGCCGCCCTCGGCGTCCCCGGGGCGGTGCTGCTGCGCTGGTGGTGGCTCAGGTGTCGCCGTTCAGCTGCTTGAGCCACTCCGGGGGCTTGGGGGTGACCTGGTTCGCGCACTGCTGGTAGACCGACCGGGTGAGGGCGTTCGCCTGGCAGTCGTAGTAGTTCTTGTAGTAGAGCTGCACGCCGAAGACCGCGGCGACCAGCGACAGCCCCACGATGGAGGCGACCAGCCCGCCCAGTGCCGCCGGGAGCTGCGGCTTCGTCGCATACGGCGGCGGTGGTGCGAGATAGCCGCCGTGGCCGTACCCCGGGGGCGGCGGCGGACCGGCCGGGCCGACCGTGCCCGCGGCCGGACCGGAGGCGCCCGCGGTCAGCGCCGACACCGGCGTCTTCGCGGTGCCGCGCAGCGAGCTGATCGACCAGTAGAGCGCCAGCGAGGCCAGCGCCAGGGTCACATAGGGGAGGCCGAGGATCAGGAAGAAGATCCCCCACATCCCGCTCAGCAGCGCGTAGCGGGCCCGCCGCTGCACCGGGTCGGTGGGGTCGAACCGCGGGCCCTGCGGCTGCGGGCCGTAGCCGAGCCGCGGCGGGGCGCCCTGGTAGCCGGGGCTCCACGGGTGCGGAGGCGGCACCACCGGCCGCTGCCCGCCGTTCCCGGCCGGGCCTGAGCCGGACGGGCCGGAGCCCGAGCCGCCGTCCTGCCCGCCGGAGCCGTCCTCGCCGCCGCCCCGCGGCGGGTCCTCGTTGGCCCAGCCGCGCTCGCCCGGGTGGTTCGGGTGCTGTCTGGGCTGCCGCGGCTGCCAGGGGCGGTCGGGTGCGTCCTTGGGCGGCGGGGCGAAGGGGTCGCGCGGTCCCTCGGGAGGTGTGCCGCTGTCCGATTTCTGGACCATGGTCTTCGCCGTACTCCTGCCTCTGGAACTTCC
The DNA here is from genome assembly GCF_042510955.1 of Streptacidiphilus cavernicola. Lineage (NCBI taxonomy): Bacteria > Bacillati > Actinomycetota > Actinomycetes > Kitasatosporales > Streptomycetaceae > Streptacidiphilus > Streptacidiphilus cavernicola. Next base: position 167,079 of record NZ_JBHFAB010000006.1, on the reverse strand, counting down.
GCTGTCCCTGTGTGTTGCCCTGTGTTCCCCGGGTGGCCCCTGAGGGACACCCTCTCACCCCATACCCCGGTGCGGTGCCTCCCCACCCCATGATCGTCGACCAGGAGTGCGAGCCGGTCCGGAAGGGCCGGTATCGTTGCTGACGACCGGCGGCCCTCTGGGGTTCCTGGTCGGCCCGTGGCGCCGTCGTGGGCCCCTTCGGCGGAGTGCGGATGCCGGTCACGAGATGACACCCCGCCCCCGCCGCGAGCAGTGCCCGGTTTGTACCCGTGCGCAGGGCTGGAACACGCAGGAGTGGACCGCCGCCGGGGTACGGCCGCGCCGTTACGGAGGACCGAGCTGTGCCGCACCTCGACTTCAGCGCACCCGAGCGACCGGCCCGCCTGGTCGTCCTGGTCTCCGGTTCGGGCACCAATCTGCAGGCCCTGATCGAGGCCTGCGCCGACCCGGCGTACGGGGCCCGGATCGTCGCCGTCGGCGCGGACCGCGACTCCATCACCGGTCTCGACCGGGCCGAGCGGGCCGGGCTGCCGACCTTCGTGCTGCGGGTCAAGGACTTCCCCGAGCGCACCGACTGGGACGCCGCGCTGACCGGGGCGACCGCCGAGTACGCCCCTGACCTGGTGGTCACCGCCGGGTTCATGAAGATCCTGGGCGGCGGCTTCATGCGCCGCTTCGAGGGGCGCATCGTCAACACCCACCCCGCCCTGCTCCCCGCCTTCCCCGGCGCGCACGGGGTCAGGGACGCCCTCGCCTACGGCGTGAAGGTGACCGGCTGCACCGTCCACCTGGTGGACGAGGGCGTGGACACCGGTCCGATCATCGCGCAGGGTGTGGTCGAGGTGACCGACGCCGACCACGAGGACGGCGGCGAGGCGCTGCACGAGCGGATCAAGGCGGTCGAGCGCGGCCTGCTGGTCGAGGCCGTCGGCCGACTGGCCCGCGAGGGCCACCGGGTCCGCGGTCGCCGGGTGCTCCCGCTGTCCACGCCTCCTTCTCTCCCCACCTCCTGACGCATCCTGATGCACCACCACCTCCAGCAAAGGATTCAGCAATGAGCTCCGGCAGCACCCAGCCCGCGCCCGTCTCCGAGAACGTACGGCCGCTGCGCCGCGCCCTGGTCAGCGTGTACGACAAGACCGGTCTGGAGGAGCTGGCGCAGGGCCTGCACGCGGCCGGTGTCGAGCTGGTCTCCACCGGTTCCACCGCTGCCCGGATCGCCGCCGCGGGCGTGCCGGTCACCCCGGTCGAGGAGCTGACCGGCTTCCCCGAGTGCCTGGACGGCCGGGTCAAGACGCTGCACCCGCGGGTCCACGCCGGGATCCTGGCCGACCTGCGGCTGCCGTCGCACCGCGAGCAGCTGGCCGAGCTGGGCGTCGCGCCGTTCGACCTGGTGGTGGTGAACCTCTACCCGTTCAAGGCCACCGTCGCCTCCGGCGCGAGCCCGGACGAGTGTGTCGAGCAGATCGACATCGGCGGCCCGAGCATGGTCCGCGCCGCAGCCAAGAACCACCCCTCGGTCGCCGTGGTCACCTCGCCCGACCGCTACCCGGACGTGCTCTCCGCCGTCGCCGCGGGCGGCTTCGACCTGGCCGCCCGCAAGCGCCTGGCCGGCGAGGCCTTCGCGCACACCGCCGGCTACGACGTCGCGGTGGCCTCCTGGTTCGCCGCGGAGTACGCGCCCGCCGACGAGGAGAAGTTCCCGGCCTTCCTCGGCGCCACCTGGGAGCGCGAGAACGTGCTGCGCTACGGCGAGAACCCGCACCAGGCCGCCGCGCTGTACCTGGACGGCAGCGGCACCGGCATCGCCGCCGCCGAGCAGCTGCACGGCAAGGAGATGTCGTACAACAACTACGCCGACACCGACGCCGCGATCCGCGCCGCCTTCGACCAGGACCGGCCCTGCGTCGCGATCATCAAGCACGCCAACCCCTGCGGCATCGCGGTCGGCGCGGACGTGGCCGAGGCGCACCGCAAGGCGCACGCCTGCGACCCGGTCTCCGCCTACGGCGGCGTGATCGCGGTGAACCGCGAGGTCACCGTGGAGCTGGCGGAGCAGATCGCGCCGATCTTCACCGAGGTCGTCTTCGCCCCCTCCTACCAGGACGGCGCGGTCGAGGTGCTGGCGAAGAAGAAGAACCTCCGGGTGCTGCGCGGCACTCCGGCCGCCCCGGCGCTGGAGACCCGCGCGGTCACCGGCGGCGTGCTGCTGCAGCAGGCCGACCGGATCGACGCCGCCGGTGACGACCCGTCGACCTGGACCCTGGCCACCGGCGAGGCGCTGACCGCCGAGCAGCTGGCCGAGCTGTCGTTCGCCTGGCGTGCCTGTCGGGCCGTCAAGTCCAACGCGATCCTGCTGGCCTCGGACGGCGCCTCGGTCGGCGTGGGCATGGGCCAGGTCAACCGGGTGGACTCGGCGAAGCTCGCGGTCGAGCGGGCCGGGGAGCGCGCGGCCGGGTCGTACGCCGCCTCGGACGCGTTCTTCCCGTTCCCCGACGGCCTGGAGATCCTGCTCGCGGCGGGGGTCAAGGCCGTGGTCCAGCCGGGCGGCTCGATCCGCGACGACCTGGTGATTGAGGCGGCCAAGGCCGCCGGGGTGACGATGTACCTGACCGGCACCCGGCACTTCTTCCACTGAGCCGGAACGTTCCGGCCCGAACCGCAGAGATCCCGCTTCCCGGTATCCGGGCAGCGGGCTCTCCGGCAGCCGACTACTGGGTCTTGACGACCACGGTGCTGACGATCTTGTCGGCCAGGGTCTGGCCCTTGGCGTCCCACAGCGGCCACAGGTAGCCGACCCAGCAGATGGCGCCGTCGACGAAGTGGGCCAGCCGGCGCACGAAGGACATGCCCATGCCGACGAACTGGCCGTCGGACTCGCGGACCAGGCTGATGTTGAGCATCTTCTTGCCGGGGGTCTGCCCGGTGGTGCCCTCGCGGTGGCAGAGGACCAGGGTGCCGGCGATGAGGATGAGCCAGGCCACCACGATCGCGATGCCGCTGCCGCCGCCACCGCTGGTGGTGGTGATCGGGTAGCCGTTGGAGTCGTAGGTGGTGTGGATGCTGCTGGCCAGCGCCACCACGGCGATGATGTACAGGATGAACGGGATGAGGCCGACGATCACCGCGTCGATCAGGAACGCGCCGACCCGCTGGCCCCAACTCGCGTACGCGCCCTGGCCGTAGCCGGCCATGCCGTACGGGTTGGCCTGGTAGCCGCCGTAACCGGGCTGCTGCGGCACGCCGCCGTCCTGCGGGTAGCCGTAGCCCTGCGGGGGCTGCTGGGCGTACGGGTCCTGCGGACCGGCCTGCGGCGGGACGCCCTGCTGCGGGTAGCCGTACTGCGGCTGCGCCGGAGGCTGCTGCGGGTAGCCGTAGCCGGGCTGCGGCTGCTGCGGGGGCTGCTGCGCATAGGGGTTGTTGGGGTCGGGCGGGTAACTCATGGGTTCCTCCGTGCAGGTGATCGGTCGGTACTACGGGTAAAGCTGGCATGAGGGCGAGTGCGCGGCGAGATTATCGGAGTTGTCTGACAGTCAGTGGAAAAGCAGCCCAAGTCGGTGCAGCTGCCAGAACCAGGACAGGACCGCCGCGGTGACCAGGACCGAGGTCCGCGCCCGCCGGGGGAATCCGCGCCACCACCGCTGCACGCCCAGCGGCGCGAACAGCAGCCCCAGGCCGAACACGACGGTGAACGGGTTCGCCAGCAGCGCCGCCACCGGGTGCCCCGAGCCCAGCTCGATGAACACCGTGGTGCTGCCGCAGACCGGGCAGGGGATGCCGGTCAGCCGCCGCAGCGGGCAGATCACCCCGGGATCGTGCGCGGAGTGCAGCGCGGCGACCGCCACGGCCGCCGCGGCGGCGCCGCTTCCGCGCAGCAGGACGTCGCGCACCCGCCGTGGGAACGGCCTGTGCGCCAGGGTCTGAGGGGTCGTCAGCTGACCGCCGGTCACCGCGGACTCCGTCAGTATGTGCTGCTGAAGCTGTTGCTGCTGATCAGGACCACGAACAGGATGAGGCCGATCAGCAGGCCGATGCCGCCGCAGACGATGCCGGCGATCGCCTGGCCGCGGCCGGTGCCGGTGGTCTTGGACTTGTTCAGCCCGGCGACGCCGAGGCCGACCGCGACGATCCCGGTGAGCCAGCCGAAGAAGCAGACGCCGACCACCGAGACGATGCCGACCACCAGCGAGGCGATGGCGAGCCCGTTGTTCTGCCCGGTCGGGCCGCCGCCGTAGCCGTAGCCGTCCTGCTGCGGGTAGCCGTACCCCTGCGGCTGCTGCTGCTGGTACGGGTCCTGCTGCGGGTAGCCGTACCCGGGCTGGGGAGCCTGCGGCGGCGGCCCGTAGGGGTTCTTCGCATACGGGTCCTGCTGCTGGTACGGATCGCTCACTGAAATCTCTCCCCCGAAAAATGGTTCCCGCTACTCTCGCACGCCTATGGTTGCGATCCCCGGGCCCGCTGTCCATCGCGTTCGCGCCTTGGACCGCAGTTGTAGTCGTTCTGCAACCGGAGGCGAACAATCCGGCAGGGCGGCGCACGGAGCACTTCCACGATCCGGGAGAATGGCCGTATGACCGCCCAGATTCTCGATGGCAAGGCCACCGCCGCCGCGATCAAGTCCGAGCTCGCCGTCCGCGTGGAAGCACTGAAGGCCCGCGGCGTGCAGCCCGGCCTCGGCACCGTGCTGGTCGGCGACGACCCCGGCAGCCACTCCTACGTCCGCGCCAAGCACCGCGACTGCGCCCAGGTCGGCATCGGCAGCATCCAGCGCGAGCTGCCCGCCACCGCCACCCAGCAGGACGTCGAGGACGTCGTCCGCGAGCTCAACGCGGACCCGGCCTGCCACGGCTACATCGTGCAGCTGCCGCTCCCCAAGGGCCTCGACGAGAACCGGGTGCTGGAGCTGATGGACCCGGCGAAGGACGCCGACGGGCTGCACCCGGTGAACCTGGGCCGGCTGGTCCTGGGCATCGAGGGGCCGCTGCCGTGCACCCCCAACGGCATCGTCGAGCTGCTGCGCCGGCACAAGGTGGAGACCAGGGGCGCCGACGTCGTGGTCATCGGCCGCGGCATCACCGTGGGCCGCTCGATCGGGCTGCTGCTCACCCGCCGCAGCGAGAACGCCACGGTCACGCTGACCCACACCGGCACCCGCGACCTGGCCGAGCACCTGCGCCGGGCCGACATCATCGTCGCCGCCGCGGGCGTTCCGCACCTGGTCCGGCCCGAGGACGTGCGCCCCGGCGCGACCGTGCTCGACGTCGGCGTCAGCCGTGACGCGAACGGCCTGGTCGGAGACGTGGACCCGGCGGTCGCCGAGGTGGCCGGCTGGCTGTCGCCCAACCCCGGCGGGGTCGGGCCGATGACCCGGGCGATGCTGCTCAGCAACGTGGTCGAGGCGGCCGAGCGTGCCGCGCGCTGACTCCGGGCCGACGGCCGGGCCCGCGGCCGGGGAGCCGGTGGAACCGCAGCAGCCTCCGGCGAAGGGGCGGGCGACGTCGCACCGCCGTCCGCCGGAGAAGACCGCGGGCACCTTCCCGCCGGAGGGCTCGGCCGCCGCCGCGGGCCGCGGCCAACCGGTCCCGGTCCGGCAGTGGCCGATAGTGCTGGTGCTGACCCTGGTCGCGGTCGGCCTCGCGGTGACCGCGCTGGATGACTTCCGTCCCGGCGTGGTCACCATCGGCGTCGCGCTGCTGGTCGGCTCGCTGCTCCGGGCGGTGCTGCCGGAGGTGGGGATGCTGGCGGTGCGCAGCCGGTTCACCGACATCGTGGTGATGGGCGTGCTCGGGGCCGCCATCGTGCTGCTGGCGCTCGCCTCGGAGCCGGGCGCGGTGATCACCCTGCCCTGGGCCACCGACATCGCCCGCTTCTTCGGACGCGATCAGGGCTGACCCGGTCCGACCGGGAAAACGTGACGAAGGACGCTCCGGCCGGTCGCGCACGGCGTCACACACAGCCCGCTCGCTGGGATAGCCTGACACCGGTCTCTTGAAGTCAAGAGACCGATCAGGGTCCGGCACCGCGGGCGTGCCCTGCACGTGCTCTGCTGCCTGCCGCCGAAGCCCTACCACCCCAGGTATTCAGCACCCCAGGTAACAGCAGGAGATGTCTCATGACCCGCACTCCCGTCAACGTCACCGTCACCGGTGCCGCCGGCCAGATCGGCTACGCGCTGCTCTTCCGCATCGCCTCCGGCCACCTCCTCGGCCCCGACGTGCCGGTGAAGCTGCGGCTGCTGGAGATCCCGCAGGGGGTCAAGGCCGCCGAGGGCACCGCGATGGAGCTGGACGACTGCGCGTTCCCGCTGCTGGCCGGCATCGACATCTTCGACGACCCGAACCAGGGCTTCGCTGGCGCCAACATCGGCCTGCTGGTCGGCGCCCGTCCGCGCGGTCCCGGCATGGAGCGCGGCGACCTGCTCGCCGCCAACGGCGGCATCTTCGGCCCGCAGGGCAAGGCCATCAACGACCACGCCGCGGACGACGTCAAGGTCCTGGTGGTCGGCAACCCGGCGAACACCAACGCGCTGATCGCCCAGCGCAACGCCCCGGACGTACCGGCCGACCGCTTCACCGCGATGACCCGGCTCGACCACAACCGCGCCGTGGCGCAGCTGGCCAAGAAGCTCGGCGTCACCGTCTCCGACGTCAAGAAGCTCACCATCTGGGGCAACCACTCGGCGACCCAGTACCCGGACGTCTTCCACGCCGAGGTCAACGGCGAGAACGCGGCCAAGGCGCTGTCCGACGACGCCTGGCTGTCGGACTACTTCATCCCGACCGTGGCCAAGCGCGGCGCGGCGATCATCGACGCCCGCGGCGCCTCCTCGGCCGCCTCGGCCGCCAACGCCGCCCTGGACCACGTCTTCACCTGGACCAACGGCACCGCGGACGGCGACTGGACCAGCGCCGGCGTGGTCTCGGACGGCTCCTACGGCGTCCCGGCGGGGCTCATCTCCTCCTTCCCGGTCACCGCGAAGGACGGGAAGTTCGAGATCGTCCAGGGCCTGGACATCAACGACTTCTCCCGCGCCCGGATCGACGCCTCGGTCAACGAGCTGGTCGAGGAGCGCGACGCGGTGGCGGGCCTCGGCCTGATCTGACCCCGTGCCGCGACGGCCCCCGCCCACCGGGCGGGGGCCGTCGGGTTCCTACACTGTTCCCTGTGAGCGAGACCTTCCAGGACGCGGGACTGGTCCTGATCTTCATCATCATCGGTGGAATCTTCAACGTTGCCGAGATCTCGCTGATCTCCCTGCGGGAGGGGCAGATCCAGGCGCTGGCCGAGCGCGGCACCAAGCGCGCGGTCAGGGCGGCCCATCTGGCCGGCGACCCCAACCGCTTCCTGGCGGCCGTGCAGGTCGGGGTGACCTGCATGGGCTTCCTGTCGGCGGCCTTCGGCGCGGACACCCTGGCGGCCAAGGCCGCGCCGCTCTTCACCGGCCTGGGGCTGAGCGACGCGGTCGCCGACGCGGTGGCGCTGGTGCTGCTGACCCTGCTGATCTCCTACGTCTCGCTGGTGCTCGGCGAGCTGACCCCGAAGCGGATCGGCCTGCAGCGGGCCGAGTCGATCGCGCTGCTGGCTGCGCCGATGGTGGACGTCATCTCGGTGGTGCTGCGGCCGGTGATCTGGCTGCTCTCCCGCTCGACCAACCTGATGGTGCGTCTGCTCGGCGGCGACCCGCAGGCCGGGCGGAACGCGATGAGCTCGGAGGAGCTGCGCGGCCTGGTCGCCTCCAACACCGAGCTGGGCAGTGACGAGCGGCGGCTGATCGCCGAGGTGTTCGCGGCGGGGGAGCGGCAGCTGCGCGAGGTGATGGTGCCGCGGACCGAGGTGACCTTCCTGGACGCCGCGCGCCCGCTGGAGGAGGTCAGGACCGAGGTCGGCCGCTACCCGCACTCGCGCTACCCGGTGGTGGACGGCTCCTACGACGCGGTGGTCGGCTTCGTCCACGTCCGCGACCTCTACCGGGATCCGGACGGGGCGCAGACCGTGCGCGACCTGGCCCGCCCGGTGAAGCTGCTGCCCGCGACCAAGCGGGTGCTGCCGTCGATGTCGGAGATGCGGCATGAGGGCCACCACCTGGCCATCGTGGTGGACGAGTACGGCGGCACGGCCGGGATCGTCTCGCTGGAGGACCTGGTCGAGGAGGTGATCGGGGAGATCCGGGACGAGTACGACTCGCAGGAGGTCAGCACCACCCGGCGGCTGGCCGGCGGCAGCATCGAGGTGGACGGGCTGCTCAACCTGCCCGACTTCGCCGAGGAGACCGGGGTGGAGCTGCCCGAGGGCCCGTACGAGACGGTGGCCGGCTTCGTGGTCTCCGAGCTGGGGCACCTGCCCGAGCCGGGCGACCAGGTGGCGGTGCCGCGGACGGACGGGCTGCCCGGCTACCGGATCGAGGTGGCGGCGCTGGACGGCCGCCGGGTGGACCGGGTCCGGGTCACCGTGCGCGGGGACGGCGAGCAGCCGGCTCCGGGCGTGCCGGGCCAGCCGGGGGTACCGGGCCGGCCGGGCGTATCGGGTTAGAGGTCAAAGTGTTCACCTGTTCCTGAGAGAATGGCGCCATGGTCACTGATCGCCCTCGCGTGCTCTCCGGTATCCAGCCGACGTCCGGGTCCTTCCACCTGGGGAACTACCTGGGCGCGGTGCGCCAGTGGGTGTCCCTCCAGGAGACCCACGACGCCTTCTACATGGTGGTCGACCTGCATGCGATCACGGTCGAGCAGGACCCGGCCGAGCTGCGGCAGAACACCCGGGTGTCGGTGGCCCAGCTGCTCGGCGCGGGCCTGGACCCGGAGCGCTGCACCCTCTTCGTGCAGTCGCACGTGCCCGAGCACGCGCAGCTCGCCTGGGTGATGAACTGCCTCACCGGCTTCGGCGAGGCCTCCCGGATGACCCAGTTCAAGGACAAGTCCGCCAGGTTCGGCAGCGGCAACACCTCGGTCGGGCTGTTCACCTACCCGATCCTGCAGGTCGCCGACATCCTGCTGTACCAGGCGGACCAGGTGCCGGTGGGCGAGGACCAGCGGCAGCACGTCGAGCTGACCCGGGACCTGGCCGAGCGCTTCAACCACCGGCTCGGGCAGACCTTCACCGTGCCCAACCCGTACATCCTCAAGGAGACCGGGAAGATCTACGACCTGCAGGACCCGACCGCGAAGATGAGCAAGTCGGCGTCCTCGCCGAAGGGCCTGGTCAGCCTGCTGGACGAGGTGAAGGTCAGCGCGAAGAAGTTCAAGAGCGCGGTCACCGACACCGGCACGGTGGTCTCCTACGACGAGAAGGAGAAGCCGGGCGTCTCCAACCTGCTGAACATCTACTCGGCGATCAGCGGCCGGTCGATCCCGGAGCTGGTGCAGCACTTCGAGGGCAAGATGTACGGCGCGCTGAAGACCGAGCTGGCCGAGGTCTACACCGAGTGGGTGGCCCCGTTCCAGGAGCGGACCAGGCTCTACCTGGACGACCCGGCGGAGCTCGACGCGGTGCTCGCCCGCGGCGCCGAGAAGGCGCGCGCCGTGGCCGGTGAGACCCTCGCGGCGGCGTACGACCGGATCGGCTTCCTTCCGGCGAAGCACTGAGGCCGCGATGACTGACGCCGCGCTGGACGACCCGATCGTGATCGGCGTCTCCGTCGCCGTGCCCGAGCCGTACGCCGGGGCGATCCAGGACGCCCGCGCCGGGTACGGCGACCCGCTGGCGCGGACCATACCCACGCATGTGACGCTGCTGCCGCCGACCGAGGTGGGCCGGGAGGCGCTGCCCGGGATCGAACGGCACCTGGCCGCCGCGGCGGCGGAGCTGCGCCCGTTCCGGGTGCTGCTGCACGGCAGCGGGACGTTCCGGCCGGTCTCCCCGGTGGTCTTCCTGCGGCTGGAGGCCGGGGCGCGGGAGTGCCGGGCCGCCGAGGCCGCGGTCCGCTCCGGGCCGCTGGCCCGGGAGCTGGCCTTCCCCTACCACCCGCACGTCACCGTGGCGCACGCGGTCGCGGAGTCCGAGCTGGACCGGGCCTACGGTGAACTCCGGCGCTACCGCGCGGAGTTCACCGTGCCCGGGTTCAGCCTGTACCGATTCGGGTCGGACGGGGTGTGGCGTCCGCTGCGGGCGTTTCCGTTCGGAGCTGTGCCGGGGGCGCCGGATCCGGCCGCGGGGCCCGGCGGCGGAGCAGGCTCAGCAGCGGCACGGTCATGATGCCGACCATCACCGACGGCAGCATGTAGCGGGACATCTGCGCCGGGTTGGCGGCGATCACCGACAGCTGCAGCCCGAGCGACATCGCGGCGACGACCAGCACCTGCCTGGCCCCGCGGCGCCGGCGGCCGGCCAGCAGCAGCGCGGTCAGGTAGGTGAGGTAGGTCCAGAAGGCGCCGCGCCAGACCACCCACTGGGTCTGCGGGGTGGTGCTCAGCAGGTAGAACCACTTCGCCGCGGCGTGCAGCCGGTCGCTCAGCGGCCGGGTCCTCAGCACCGGCTTGTACCTGCTGTGCTCCATCGCCCGGCCCGGGTCGGCCTGGTGGAACAGGTCCTTGGTGATCACCGGCGGGAAGATCTGGGTCTCGCCCTGCAGGCTCTTGGGTCCGCCGAAGATCCCCCAGGCGATCTGCGAGCGGCACAGGTGCCCCTGCGCCACCAGGTTCGGGGTCCGCTGGACCACCTCCCACCAGACGTTCATCAGCTCGGTGTTGTTGGCGCCCAGCGCGGGCCGGTTCAGGGAGTGCATGGTCCAGTCGACGTCCCAGCAGTTGCCGGCCCGGCCGCCCCAGACCGACAGCGGGGAGACCTTCTCCATGACCGCCTTGTCGGCGGCGCTGAAACTCTTCGGGTCCTTCTGGTACGCCACCGCGATGTCGGCGTAGTTGAAGGCGTAGTACGAGGTGATGTTGGGCGGCAGGACGCCCAGCGACGGGTACAGCCAGAAGTTCATCGCCAGGTAGAGCACGGTGGTCGCGGCGACCAGCGCGGTGATCCAGATCCGCATCGAGCGCAGCGCCAGCAGCATCAGCGGCAGCGCCGCGACCACCACGGTGATGCTGCTGTTGCGGAACAGCGCGATCCCGACGAAGCCGGTCTCCAGCAGCGCCAGCTGCCAGTAGAACCAGCGGTCCCTGAGCCGCTCCCGGCCGCGCAGCACCCGTACCGTCAGCCGGATCAGCGCCGCGAAGGCGAGCAGCACGGTGATGGCGAAGGCCGAGTCCTTCCAGACGTACTCGGTGAAGGTGCCGGTGGACGGCAGCACCGCCAGCACCACCGCCGCGGCGGAGCTCCAGCGCCGGCGCACGCCGAGGTCGGCCAGCGCCACGCAGGTGTAGGCGAGCACCGCCGCGACCGCCACCGTCTGCAGCAGGGTCAGTAGCCAGAGGTCGCCGGTGCCCTTGAGGCACATCCAGACCAGGGTGTCGTAGAGGACCGAGTGGTCGCTGCTCCAGTGGTGCTCCGTCACCTCGCGGACGTAGGTGATCGAGTCGTAGCTCATCAGCCCCGGGAAGAACGCCGCCCACCAGAGCAGGTAGATCAGCTGGAGCACCGCGTAGACCGCGAGCGGGAACCTCAGCGGCGCGGGGATGCGCTCCAGCCAGCGTGGTGCGGTGGCGGCCGCGGACAGTCGGGACGGCATGGAAGTCCTCTCGGGCGTAGGCACACCACTGTTTCCGGTCCGTGTGACGCCCACGTGGCCGACGGTGATCCGGCAGTCGAACGCGCGGCGATAGAGTGGCGGGGTACCCCGGTCGGTCAACCCTGGAATGCCAATGCCCCGCTTCAGCGTGATCGTTCCCGCCTACCGCGTCCAGGCGTACCTGGGGGAATGCCTGACCTCGGTGCTCAGCCAGACGTTCGAGGACTTCGAGCTGATCGGGGTCGACGACTGCTCACCCGACGGCTGCGGGGAGATCTTCGACGAGTTCGCCCGCGCCGACCCCCGGGTGAAGGTGCTGCACCTGGCCGAGAACGCCGGTCTCGGTGGGGCCCGCAACGCCGGTCTCGCCGTCGCCACCGGCGACTACCTGCTGTTCCTGGACAGCGACGACAGCATGACCCCGGGCTCGCTGCAGGCGATCGCCGAGCGGCTGGACGCCACCGGATCGCCCGACCTGCTGGTCTTCGACTACGCCCGGACCTTCTGGGACGGCGGCGTGGTCCGCAGCATCGACGCCGGGGTGTTCGCGGCCGACCCGGACCGCCCCGAGGTGTTCGACGTCGCGCAGCGGCAGGAGCTGCTGGCGCTGCTGATGGTGGTGTGGAACAAGGCCTACAAGCGCAGCTTCGCCGAGCAGTACGGGCTGGCATTCCCGCACGGGTACTACGAGGACATCCCGTGGACCTACCCCTCGCTGCTGGCCGCGGCGCGGATCGCGCTGCTGGACCGGGTGGTGGTGCACTACCGGCAGCGGCGCGAGGGCGGCAACATCCTGGCCACGGTCAGCCGCAAGCACTTCGACATCTTCGGCCAGTACGACCTGGTCTTCGACTTCCTGGACCGCAACCCCGAGCTGGAGCACTGGCGCGGGGCGATGTACCTGCGGATGGTGGACCACCTGCAGACCATCGGCAACCACCCGGGCCGGGTGCCGCGGGCGGCGCACCGCGAGTTCTTCGCCCAGGCCGCGCAGGCCGAGCAGCGGCACCGCCCGGCCGGGGCGACGCCGGTGCCGGTGCGCAGCAAGGGCAGCTGGCGGGTCGGCGCGCTGGGCCAGGCTGCCCGCACCGCGCGGCAGCGGGCCCGGAAGGCGAGCCCGGCGAAGCTGCGCCGGGCGGTGGCGCTGCCGGTGCTGAGCGGCTATCAGACGCTCCAGCGGGCGCTGCCGGTGGACGAGAACCTGGCGGTCTTCGCCTCGTACTGGAGCCGCACCCCGTCCTGCAACCCGCTCGCGGTGCACGCCAAGCTGCGGGAGCTGGTGCCGGGGATCAGGACCGTGTGGGTGGTCGGCAACGACCGCAGGACCGGCCCGGTGCCGGAGGGGGCGACCGTCGTCGCGCCCGGCTCGCGCGGCTACCGGGAGGCGGTCTCCCGGGCCAAGTTCTTCGTCAACAACGTCAACTTCCCGAACGGCCTGACGAAGCGCCAGGGGACGGTGCACCTGCAGACGCACCACGGCACCCCGGTCAAGAAGATGGGCCTGGACCTGCGGGACTACCCGGTGGCCGCCGCGGGCATGGACTTCGGCGAACTGCTGGAGCGGGTCGACCGCTGGGACTACAGCCTGACCGCCAACCGCTTCAGCACCCTGGTCTGGGAGCGGGTCTACCCGTCCGGCTACCAGACGCTGGAGTACGGCTACCCGCGCAACGACGTCTACTACCGGGCCACCGCGGCGGACGTGCTGGCGGCGCGGGCCGAGCTGGAGATCCCCGAGGACGCGGTGGCGCTGCTCTACGCGCCGACCATGCGCGACTACCGGGCCGGCTACCGGCCGCAGCTGGACCTGGACCGGCTGGCCCGCGCGCTCGGCCCCGGCTACGTCCTGCTGAACCGGGCGCACTACTACTACGACGCCCCGGCGCCCGACTCCCGTTCCGCGGACGGGCAGGCGGCCCGGATCCTCGACGTCACCGGACACCCCTCGGTGGAGCGGCTGGCCCTGGCCTCGGACGGCCTGGTCACCGACTACTCCTCGCTGATGTTCGACTACGCCAACCTGGACCGGCCGATCGTGGTGCTGGCCGACGACTGGAAGATCTACCAGGAGACCCGCGGCGTCTACCTGGACCTGCCGTCGGGCCGCCCGGGGGAGACCCCGGGCGCGGTGGCCGCGACCGAGGCCGAGCTGACCGCGCTGCTGCGGGACGGCTCCTGGCGCTCGGCCGCGGCGGCGGAGCTGCGGGCGGCCTTCCGCGAGCGGTTCTGCCAGTTCGACGACGGCAACGCGGCCGAGCGGGTGGTCCGCCGGGTCTTCCTGGGCGAGACCGAGCCGCTGCCGGTGGTCCCGCTCGCGGCGCGGACCCCGGCGCCGAGTCCGGAGCAGGCCCGCGCCGCGGCCGGCGACTACTTCAGCCGGGCGACCTGAACGAACTCGTTGTAGCGGAAGCTGCGGCCTGCGCTGCGCGGCAGCGGGAACGAGTAGGCCCGCTCCACCTCCAGACCGCACTCCTCGGCGTGGGCCCGCAGCTCGGGGAAGTCCAGGAAGCGGATGTGGGTGGCGTCGCTGGCGTAGCCGGCCTCCTGCGGGCAGATCAGCACCACCCTGCCGCCGGAGCGGATGTACGGCAGGTACTCCTCCAGCAGGCCCTTGCCGTCCTCGGCCGAGACGTGCTCCAGCACATGGGCGACCAGCATGCTGTCGAAGCTGCGCGGGGTGAACTCCTCCGAGGAGAGGAACTCGTCCCCGGTGTAGGCCTTCAGGCCGCGGGCGCGGGCGGTGAGCACGGAGGTCTCGTTGTGGTCCACGCCGACGCTTTCCGGCGAACAGGCGTGCAGGTTGCGCCCGACCCCGCAGCCGACCTCCAGCACCCGGCCGAGCTTCAGCCGGCGCAGGTTCCAGTGGTACGGGGCCTGGGTCGGGACGAACCGCTTCAGGCCCGCGCGTTCCAGGGTGACCAGACGCTCGGTGTAGTCGGCGGCCGCGGTGGAGGGCGTGGCGCCGTCGGCGGCGGCCGTCGGGAGGTGCTCGGTCTCGGACATCTTGCGGTGAACCTCGCAGCTGGTCGTGGAATTCGGGGCAGGTTAGCAGGTCCGGGGAAACGCGGGGTAAGCCTCTGACTCATGGCAGTTACCCGACACGGAGGCTGAGATTCCCGTACGGGTCGGTCCAGTAGCAGGCTACCGGCAGCTCCCCGGCCGGGCCCTCCGACGGCGGCCTCGGTCCGGGCAGGGCGAGTCCTGGCGCGCGGGCGCTGCCGAGTCTCACCTCGCGGCGCACCCCCTCGGCGTCCAGCACCGCGAAGAGGTCCCAGATCCCGGGCCGCCAGCGGTCCGCGCCGGAGCCCCAGCGGGCCCGGAAGGCGGTGCCCGGCACCGGTCCGGACTCTCCGGCCTCCCCGGCGCCCTCGGCGGCGGTCTGCACGGTGTGCAGCGGGAAGGTGACCCTGCTGCCGCGCCGCCGGGCGAAGACCCGGACCCCGGTCCCCGCCCTGGCCAGGGCCGGCAGCGCGGCGGTCCCGGTGACGGTGAGGCCGTCCTGGTCCAGCGCCACGTCGGCGAGCCGGTGCCGGACCGCCAGCTCCCTAGTGACCTCGTAGCAGGAGTCGGGGATGCCGGAGCCCGGGTCGCGGAACCCGGGCAGCCGCGCGTACGCGCGCCCGGCGGAGGCCAGCACCCCGGCGCCCGCGCCGTTCCCGGAGCGGAAGCCGAGGCGGTCCGCCGTCTCGGTGCCGATCAGCGCGCACAGCTCGGCCCGCTTGCCCTCGCGGACGCAGTGGATCCGCCAGCGGACCCAGGACGGCAGCTCCGGGCCGAGGGCGTCGTGGTACCAGTCGTCGAGGTAGCCGCGGAGCGCGGCCATCTCGGCCAGCTGCGCCTCCGGGGCGAGCCGGGTGAAGGCGGGGCCGAGCAGGTCGGTGAACTCGACCCGGAGCACCCGTTTGAGCAGCGCGTCCAGGACCGGGCCGGGACCCGCGTGCCGCAGCACCGTCTCCACCGACGCGCGCATATAGGGGAGGCGCAGCGCCGAGGTCACCGAGTCGCCCAGCGAGATGTTGCCGCCGCGCTCCCTGGCCACCAGGTAGTAGCAGGTGTAGTCGGCGAGCACGGACACCCGCCGGGCCCGCAGGTAGGCCTCGACCACGAACGGGTGGTCGCTGCCGATCCGCAGCTCGTCGCGGAACCGCAGCCGGTGCCGCTCGATCAGCTCCCGGCGGAACAGCTTGGCCGGGGTCAGCGCGTACAGGACGCCGGAGTTGTGGATCTCGGCCTGTTCGACGCTGTGCCGGAACACGTCCTTCGGCACCCGGCGGCCGTTCACCCCGGCCATCCGCCCCAGCACCACGTCCGACTCCAGCCGGTCGGCGTACCCGGTCAGCCGCTCCAGCGCCTCGGGCCCGAGCCGGTCGTCCGAGTCGAGGAAGAAGACGTAGCGACCGCGGGCCAGCTCCAGCGCCCGGTTGCGCGGCCCGGCCGGACCGCCGGAGGCGGGCAGGTGCAGCACCCGCACCAGCTCCGGGTACGCCCGCTGGATCCGGTCCAGCGCCCGGCCGCTGCCGTCGGTCGACCCGTCGTCGACCGCGATCACCTCCAGCCGCTCCCGCGGCAGGGTCTGTCCGCGGAGTGAGGAGAACCACGTGTCGAGGTAGTCACAGGTGTCGCGTACCGGAGTGATCACGGTTACATCGGGCGGTGCGCACATACGCCCTCCTCGGCTCGGGAACCCTTCGTGGTCAACGAACCCGCGGGCTCGAGGGCACGCGATCGGCCCGTCCTGCCGTTGCCGTTCCGTTACTGCGGACGGGTCGACCTGCGCGAGCCTCCAATGTCGGCCGTGTACCTTTGGTCAGTCCGTAGATTGAGTCGATGTACATTGCAGAACGGCGGTCGATCATGGTGGCGAACACCTCACCAACAGTCCGAGGTGTGACGGCGATCGTGCTCGGCGGCGGTGTGGGCGAGCGGATGGGGCTGAACCTCCCCAAGCAGCTGCTCAAGGTGGCCGGGCGGACGATCCTGGAGCACACCGTCGCCGCCCTGGCATCCTCGCCGCAGGTGGACGAGATCATCGTGCTGATGACAGCTTCGCACCTGAAGGTCGCCGAGGAGCTCGCGGTACCGGTCGGCCAGGGCAAGGTCGTCGCGGTCATGGCCGGCGGCGCGACCAGGAACGAGACCACCGAGCGCGCCATCGAGGCGGTCAGCGCCCGACTGGCGCCGGGCGAGGACCGGATCCTGCTGTTCCACGACGCGGTCCGGCCGCTGCTGTCGCCGCGGGTGATCACCGACTGCGTCGCCGCGCTGCAGCGGCACCAGGCCGTGGACGTGGCCATCCCCTCGGCGGACACCGTGGTGGTCACCAGGACCCACGGCGACGAGGGCGAGTTCATCACCGAGATCCCGGACCGCTCCCGGCTGCGCCGCGGCCAGACCCCGCAGGGCTTCTGGCTGTCGACCATCCGCAAGGCCTACGAGCTGGCCTCGCTGGACCCCAACTTCCAGGCCACCGACGACTGCTCGGTGGTGCTCAAGTACCTGCCGGACGTGCCGATCCTGGTGGTTCAGGGCGACGACCACAACATGAAGGTCACCCACCCGCTCGACGTCTACCTCATCGACAAACTGTTCCAGCTGGCCTCGCACGAGCCGCCGCCCTCGCACGAGGACGCGCACTACCGGGCCGCCCTGGAGGGACGCACCCTGGTGGTCTTCGGCGGCTCCTACGGGATCGGCGCCGGCGTGGCCGAGCTGGCCGAGGGCTACGGCGCCAACGTGCTGGCCCTGGGCCGCTCCACCACCGGCACCGACGTCAAGAGCCCGGACGACATCGCCGCGGCCCTGGCCGACGCGTACGAGCGGTTCGGCCGGATCGACTACGTGGTCAACACCGCGGGATCGCTGCAGATCGGCCGGCTCGCCGAGCAGGACGACGAGCAGATCGCGGAGGCGCTGGAGGTCAACTACCTGGCGCCGATCCGGATCGCCAGGGCGGCCCACCCGTACCTCGCCCGCACCAAGGGCCACCTGCTGTTCTACACCTCCAGCAGCTACACCCGCGGCCGTTCCGGCTACAGCCTGTACTCCTCGGCCAAGGCCGCCGTGGTGAACCTGGCCCAGGCCCTGGCCGACGAGTGGGCCGAGGACGGCATCCGGGTCAACTGCATCAACCCGGAGCGGACCCGCACCCCGATGCGCCAGCGCGCGTTCGGCGAGGAGAGCCCCGGCTCGCTGCTGAGCTCCGACGACGTCGCCCGCACCTCGCTGGACATGCTGCTGGCGCCGCTGACCGGCCAGGTCGTCGACATCCGGCTGAACGCCCCGGACGTGCCGCTGCTGGGCGCCGTCCCCGCCGCCAAGACCCCCGCCGACGCCGACGCCGCGCAGGCGGTGACTGCGTGAGGCTGACCATGAAGCGCGGGCTGAACAGCGGCAACGACGTGCTGCTGATCGTCGGCCACCTGGCGATGATCGCCGCGCTCCCGCTGCACTCGCCGTGGACGTTCCTGGTCGGCATCGTGGTCGCCACCGGCTCGGAGATCCGCGGCGAGCGGGCGGCGGCGACCTGGCTCCGCCGGATCCTCCGCGACACCCACGCCGGGATAGAGACCCGCACCACCCTGCGGGAGTTCCTGCTGCTGCTGATCCTGGTGCGGGAGTGGCCCGGCCACCACATGCCGCGCACGGTGCTGCTGTGCACCGCCGCGTTCATGCTGCGCCGGCTGCTCCGGATCCCCACCACCGCGGTGATCGCCCGGCTGAACCGCAGCCGCAGGCTCCCGGTGGAGACCCGCAACATCGACGCGGCCGGCCTGCGCATCGCCAAGGGCCCGAAGCGGCCGCTGGCCCCGCTGGCCTCGGACGTCAACCAGGTCGCCACGCTGTTCGGCATCGCCGGACCGCTGCTCGCCCTGGCCACCGGCGAGCTGTGGATCGCGGTGCTCGGCAATGTGCTGATGCTGCTGACCGCGCTCGCCTGGGGCGGCTACCTCGCGCCGCACCTGCTGCGGAACCGCCGGATCGCCAACCGCGCCGCGGCGCTGCGGCACGTGCAGAAGTGGCTGGAGTCCTACCGGCCGGAGACCATGGTCCACTTCTCCGGCACCCGCACCTCCGGCTACCAGCTGAACATGTGGCTGGAGACCATGGCGCAGCTGGACGGCAGGACCGTGGTCCTGCTCAGCGACCGGCACCTGATGGAGGAGCTGGCGCCGACCAGCCTCCCGGTGGTCTGCGTCCCGGTCGGCGCCGAGCTGATGAACATGGACTGGTCCAGCGTCAAGGTCGTCTTCTACGCGGCCAACGTCGGCGCCAGCATCCAGACGCTGCGGCTGCCGACCGCCCGGCACGTCTTCATCGGCCACGGCGACAGCGACAAGCTCGCCTCGGTCAACCCGTTCAGCCGGGTCTACGACGAGATCTGGACCGCGGGCCGGGCCGGGGTCGACCGCTACGCCGAGGCGCAGGTCGGGGTCCGTGAGGAGGCCCTGGTCGAGGTGGGCCGCCCGCAGCTGGGCCGGATCCGCCGCGGCCCGCGCGACGGCGGCGTCCCCACCGTGCTCTACGCGCCCACGTGGGAGAACTGGACCGAGGACCCGGGCAGCAGCTCGCTGCGGCTGACAGGTGAGAAAATCATTGCCGCGCTGCTGGCCTCGCCCGAGCCGGTCCGGGTGCTCTACCGCCCGCACCCGTTCACCGGGCTGCGCGACCCGCGGGTGGCCGCGGTGGACGCCAGGATCCGCCGCATGCTCACCGCGGCGAACCAGCGCGCCGCCGCCGGGACGACCCCGGTGCCGAACGGCCAGCGCGAATCCGCACTGGCCGAACTCGCCACCGTACGGCGCGAGTTGGCGTCGCTGCTGGGCCCCTGGCAGGGGGCCGGGGGGGACGGCGCGGACCAGACCAGGGACTGCCGGCTCACCCGTGAGCAGGAGCTGCGGATCACCCGGCTGCGCGAGCGCCGCGGCGAGCTGGTCTGGGCCACCGGCCGCCCGGAGGAGCACCGGCTGGTCATCGGCGACGACTACGAGCTGTACGACTGCTTCAACGAGAGCGACGCCCTGGTCTCGGACATCTCCAGCGTGGTGTCCGACTTCATGGCCAGCGGAAAGCCCTACGCCATCACCGACTCGGCCGCGCTCGGCGAGGAGGAGTTCCGGGCCCGGAACACCGCGGCCAGGGCCGCCGTGATTCTTACCCCGGATGCGGGTGGCCTGGGTACACTGCTCGCCGCCGTCCGCGACCCCGCGGCCGACGACCTGGCCGAGCGCCGGGAAGCACTCAAGAGCTACCTCCTCGGTCCCGAGGAGCCCAGCTCGACGGTGCGCTTCCAGGCGGCTCTGGACGACCTGGTGGCCCGAGCCCGGCTGGGCCGGGTGCCCCGCCAGCAGAGCGAGCCGGCCGTCCTGCGCTGACACACCGGAACGCCAGCAGTACCGCCTTCAGTGAAGGGAACCGTACGGAGAATGCCCGCCATGCCGACCGCCGTCCGAGCCGTGACCCGTGGATGGGGCCGCCTGTCGGCCTCGGGCAGGCTGGCGCTCTCCGTCTTCCTGCTGTGCCAGGCGGTGCTGCTGGTGCACTGGGCCGCCTTCTACCCCGCCCTGTACAGCCCGGACTCGTTCACCTACGTCTGGCAGGTGAGCACTGGCAACTGGGTCTCCGACCACTCGATCGCCTATGACGCGCTGATCTGGCTGTCGCTGAAGGGCACCGGCAGCGTCGCGGTGCTGACCCTGCTGCAGACGCTGACCGCCTCGCTGTTCCTGGCGGACATCGCGGTCTCGCTGCACCGGATCGGGGTGCGCGCCCGCTGGACCGTGGCCGCGGCGGTGGCCGCCGTGGTGATGCCCTCGATGGGCACCTTCATGGTGTTCCTGTGGAAGGACGTCCCCTACGTCCTGTTCTCGATGCTGGTGTTCTCCGGCTGCATCCGGGCCGGCGAGTTCGCCGCGGCCCGGGTGAAGCAGGCGCGGGCCACCGGGGTCCGGGTCAAGGCCGTGCCGCTGGACCGCCCGGCGGCCAGGGCCGCGCTGTGGCGGGTCACCGCCGGGTTCACCGGGATCCTGGTGTTCCGCAACAACGGCTACCCGGCGATCATCATCATCGCCGTCGGACTGCTGCTGCTGGTCCGCGGCCTCGGCCTGAAGTTCCTGGTGGCCGGGATCGCCACCACGGTGATGGCGCTGGTGCTGACCCTGTTCGTGTACCCGGCGGTGGGCGTCAAGCTCCCGCACGAGGACGCGGTGATCGCGCTGAACGTGGCCGACATCGCGGTGGCCTACAAGGAGTCGCCCTCCTCGTTCACCCCGGCCGACCTCAAGGTGATGGAGGCGGTCGCCCCGCTGTCGCACTGGAAGGGCCGGGCCGCGAACTGCTGGGACGCCGACTGGGCGATGGCGCCGCCGATGAACCGTCCGGCGGTCACCGCCAACGGCTCGGAGCTGCTGTCGCTGTGGAGCCGGGTGCTGACCCGGACCCCGCAGGACGTGATCGGGGCCCGGCTGTGCCGCTCGCAGATCGCCTGGGGGATCACCTCGGGTCCGAAGAGCCTGCAGGGCGAGACCAACATCAAGATCCCCTGGGTGACCAAGTCGATGCTGCACTGGACCTACGACCACGCCAACTGGTCGTACCACGGCACCAACATCAAGCAGAGCCCGTACTACCACGTGCTGAAGAAGCAGACCCCGCTCTCGGACCGGCTGAACAAGTGGGAGCGCACCTACTCCCTCGACAGCGCGACCATGGCCTGGCAGTGGTTCGTCTGGCGCGGCGCGATCTGGGCCTACCTCTGCTACGCGCTGGTGCTGCGGGTGGCCTGGGTCCGCCGGAGCAAGGTCTGGCTGACGTTGCTGCTGCCGACGCTCGGGCTGCAGCTCACCGTGATCGCGGCGAACCCGGCGCAGGTGTGGCGGTACATGGCGGGCCCGCTGATCATCGGTGTGATGTCGCTGCCGCTGGCCACCGTCACCCGGCGCAGGGACCGCGCCCTGGCCGCGTCCGTGCCGGAGCAGGACTCCGCCGGGGACGCCGCCCGGGATGTCGCCGTCCCCGGGCAGTCCGGACAGGAGATCATCGCCACAGGGCAGCCATCCTGACGAGGGTTCAGGAGCCCTGAAGCGGACAGGGGACCACCGTGGACTGGTTGACCCGCCTTCCGGTGATCGGCCCGGTGGTCGCCTGGGTGCTGGACACCCGGCCCTACCGGGTCTACCGGCACTTCAGCGACGCCGGCGGCAACCGGCTGGCCGGCGCGGTCACCTTCTTCGGCTTCCTGGCGCTGTTCCCGCTGCTCACCGTGGCGATGGCGATCGCCGCCGCGACGCTGACCTCCGGGCGGGTGCAGGAGTTCCAGCGCAGCATCGAGAAGCAGGTCCCCTCGCTGGCGCACTCGCTGGACCTGGACTCGCTGGTCCGCCACTCCGGGACGGTCGGCCTGGTCGGCGGGGCGCTGCTGCTGGTCTCCGGGCTCGGCTGGGTGGACACCACCCGGGTCTGCATCAGGACGGTGTGGCGGCTGCCGATCGAGCCGGGCAACCCGGTGCTGCGGAAGCTGCTGGACGTCGGCGTGTTGATCGGGCTCGGCCTGGTCGGCGCGGTCTCGGTGGCCGCCTCCGCGCTCACCACCGCGCTCACCGGCCAGGCCGCCCGCTGGGTCGGGATCGAGCACTCCAGCTGGGGCGCCGCGCTGCTGGGCGCGGCCGGGTTCGTGATCGCGGTGGGCGCGGACATGCTGATGTTCGGGTACCTGCTGGTCGGGCTGCCGCGGATCCCCGGCCAGCGGAAGCGGGTGGTGCTCCAGGGCGCGCTGCTGGGCGCGGTCGGCTTCGAGCTGCTGAAGCTGCTGCTGTCGGCGTACCTGCGGAATGTCGCCGGGAAGAGCATGTACGGGGCCTTCGGCACACCGGTGGCGCTGCTGCTGTGGATCGACTTCATCTTCCGCTGGCTGCTGTTCTGCGTGGCCTGGACCGCGCTGGCGGACCCGGTCGCCGCCGCGGTGCGGGCCCGGGACCGGGCCCAGGAGGCGCTGACCGCGGCCGACGAGATGGAGGACCAGGTGCTGGCTCGGCAGCCCCGGTCGGGGAAGCGCTGACCGGCTCTGGCAGGGTGGCCCCCCACGACGGTGCTGAGGAGGTGCGGCGATGGCGGGTCAGGAACGCGGCCGGGTGCTCGTGGTGGACGACGACGCGGCGATCCGCCGCTCGCTGGAGCGCGGCCTGCGGCTGAGCGGCTTCGCGGTGGTGCTGGCCGACGGCGGGCTGACCGCCCTGGCCGCGGTGCAGCGGACCCCGCCGGACGTGCTGGTGCTGGACGTGTCGATGCCGGACCTGGACGGGACCGAGGTCTGCCGCAGGCTCCGCGCTGCGGGGGACGAGACCCCGGTGCTGATGCTGTCCGCGCTGGACCAGCTGGAGGACCGGCTGGCCGGGCTGCAGGCCGGCGCCGACGACTACCTGGTGAAGCCGTTCGCGCTGCAGGAGCTGGTGCTGCGGCTGCACGCGCTGCTCCGGCGCAGGCCGCCGCGGGCGACCGAGCGGCTCGGCGTCGGCCCGCTCACGGTCGACCCGGCCACCCGGGAGGTGCACTGGGACGGGGAGCCGGTGGAACTGACCCGCCGTGAGTTCGAGCTGCTGGAGGCGCTGACCCGGAACGCCGGCCTGGTGCTGACCCGGGACCAGCTGCTGGACCGGGTCTGGGGCTACGACTTCGACGTCCGCACCGATGTGGTCGACACCTTCGTCAGCTATCTGCGCCGCAAGCTGGAGGCCGGCGGAAGGCCCCGGCTGCTGCACACGGTGCGCGGGGTCGGCTTCGTCCTGCGGGGGGAGCAGCAGTGAGGCTGTCCACCAGGATCGCCCTGGTCACCGCGGCGATCGTGCCGGTGATGGTGCTGCTGGCCGGGCTGCTGCTGCTCGGCCTGGTGAACCGGGACCTGCACGCGGGCCAGGACGGGCGGCTGCGCGACCGGGCCGCCTCGGCGCTGGTCCTGGCCAGGGCCGCGCTGCGGGCCGAGCAGACCGGGCGGGTCAGGGCCGAGGCCACCCAGCGGCAGCGGCTCTCCAGCGCCGCGCTGACCGGCGGGGTCCGGCTGACCGACGCGGACGGCGCGGTACTGGTCGCCGAGGGGCCGCAGCCGGGGGCGTCGGTCCCGCTGCCTCCCGCCGCCGCGTCCGGGCCGGTGACGGTCAGGGACGGCGGCACCGGCTGGCGGGTGTTCGCGCTGCCGGTGACCCGGACCACCGGGCAGCCGCCGGGCACGCTGTGGCTGTTCGCCCCGGTCTCCGAGGTCAGCGCCGAGGTCTCGGCGGTGCGGCGGCGGATCGTGCTGGTGGCGCTGGTCGCCGCGCCGCTCGGCGGGCTGCTCGCGTTCGGCGTGGCCGAGCGGGTGGCCCGTCCGCTGCGCACCCTGCGCCGCCGGACCAGCGGCCTGGACCCGGACGACCCGGCCACCAGGCTCAGCCTGGACGAGCGGGCCACCGGTGTCGCCGAGGTGGACGAGCTGGCGCTGACCCTGCGCACCGTGCTGCACCGCTACGACGCCCAGGCGGCCAGGACCGCCGAGGCGCTGGAGACCGCGCGGGCCTTCGCCGCGTCCGCCTCGCACGAGCTGCGCACCCCGCTGATGAGCATGCGCACCAACCTGGACATCCTGGCCGAGCACCCCGGGCTGGGCCCGCGTGAGCGCGCCGAGGTGCTGGACGACCTGCACACCGAGCACGCCCGGATCCAGGGCCTGCTCACCGCGCTGCGCTCGCTGGCCCAGGGCGACCTGGTCGAGGCGGACGCCTTCCACGGAGTGGACCTGGCCGAGCTGGTCGAGGCCGCGGTCTCGGACGCCCGCCGCCGCGAGCCGCGGGCGGGTCTCCAGGTACGGGCGGCGTCGGTGCCGAGGCTGCGCGGCTGGGAGCCGGGGCTGCGGATGGCGGTGGACAACCTGCTGGCCAACGCCCTGGTGCACGGCGGCGGCCGGGTCCTGGTCGAGCTGCGGGCGGAGGGCGGCGAGGCGGTGCTGACGGTGGACGACGAGGGGCCCGGCGTCCCGGTCGGGCAGCGCGAGGCGGTGTTCCAGCGGTTCGCCCGCGGGCCGGGCAGTCCCGGCTCCGGCCTCGGGCTGACCCTGGTGGCCCAGCAGATCGCGCTGCACGGCGGGACGGTCCGGCTCACCGACCCGCCGTCCGGGCGTGGCGCCAGGGCCGAGGTCCGGCTGCCGCTGACCGCCCCGGCCACGCTGGGCCCGCGCCGGGGCTGGCTCACCGCCACATGATTTCCACAAGGAGGCTTCCTACGCTCACCGCGAGCGCCGCACCGGCGGCGTTCTGACGATGTGTGAGGAGACCCTCCGATGCCCGTCCGACGTACCACCGCCCTCGGCTCGGCCTGCGCCGGGCTCGCCCTCGCCGGCGCCCTGCTGGCCGGCGGCAGCCCCGCCGTGGCCGCGTCCACGACGCCGTCCACCGCCCCGTCCGCCGGATCCGCCGCCAAGGACCCGGCCCAGGCGCAGGCGAAGGCGGTCTGCGCCCGCGCCCCCAAGGTCGACGCCAGGCTCACCCGGGCGCTGGACCGGCTGCACGGGTCGGCGCACGAGCGCGGCTCGATCGCCAGGATGCAGAAGCGGGTGGACCTGGCCAAGTCGGCCGGGCAGACCGCGATCGCGACCTACCTCGGCGACCGGCTGACCAACCGGCAGAACCTGGTCGGCACGCTGACCACCCGGCAGACCGACCTCAAGTCGGTGGAGACCTGGTGCACCGCCAACAACCTCGGACCGCGCTGATGCCCGCCCCGGCGCTGCGCCGCGGCGCGGTGCTGGCCGCGGCGGCGGCGCTGGCGGCGGTCGCGCTGACCGGCTGCTCCGGCCACGGCGGCGGGGCCGCGTCAGGACCCGCGCCCGGCGCGTCGCCGAGCGGGGTCTCGGCCGCGACGGTGCAGCAGATGCAGCACGTGGTGGACGCGGCCCAGTCCGCCGCCGACGCGGCGGACTCCGACGCCGCCAGCGACCCCGGGAACTAGCCCGGTCGGGTCAGTCCAGCGGGTCGGCCAGCACCCGGCCGCGGCTGCCGCGGCGGCGGCGGGTGACCACCACCGCCCCGACGGCCCCGGCCAGCACCACCGCGGCGGCGACGCCGGCCTCGGTGCGGGTCAGCCCGCCGATCCCGGCGGACGAGCCGGAGGCGTCCAGCGGCCCGCCCGGGGCCTTCGCCACCGGGGCCGGGGTCGCCGTGCTGACGGCGGGGGCCAGCTCGGGAACGGCCGAGTTCAGGTTGCCGACCGGGGTGGTCCTGCCGTCGGCGGCGAAGCCCCAGTCCAGCAGCTGCGCGGCCTCGGTGTAGACCCCGTCAGGGACGTCGCTCTGCGGGTTCATCACCGCGACCAGGATGCTGTGGCCGCCCCGCTTCGCGGCCACCACCAGGGTGTTCCCGGCGTTGGTGGTGTAGCCGTTCTTGCCGCCGAGCAGGCCGGCGTAGCGCGGCACCCCGTTGATCCCGCCGAGCATCCGGTCGGTGTTGTCGATCTCGAAGGGCTTGCCCTTGGTGTTCGGGCCGCCGGGGAACTCCGCCTTGGCGGTGGAGCAGTAGCGGGCGAAGTCGGGGTTCTTCAGACCCTGCCGGGCGAACAGGCTCAGGTCGAACGCCGAGGAGACCTGCCCCGGCATGTCGTAGCCGTCGGGGGAGACCACATGGGTGTCGCGCGCGCCCAGCGCCACCGCCTCGGCCTGCATCTGCGTCACGGTGGTGGCGACCCCGCCGTTCATCGCCGCGAGCACGTGCACCGCGTCGTTGCCCGAGCGCAGGAACACGCCCAGCCACAGGTCGCTGACCTTGTAGGTCTTTCCGGGGAGCACCCCGACCAGGCTGCTGCCCTCGCCCATACCGGCCAGGTCGGAGTCGAGCACCTTGTGGGTGGCGGTGCTCGGGATCTTCGGCAGCACGGTGTCGGCGAACAGCGTCTTCAGGGTGCTCGCCGGGGGCAGCGCCCAGTGCGGGTTCTTCGCCGCGAGGATCGCGCCGGTGTCCAGGTCCGAGACCATCCAGGACAGCGCCGACACCTTGCCGGGCACCGGCGGGGTCCCCGGCAGCCGGCTCACCTGCACCCCGGGCAGTGCCAGCTTCGGACCGCCGAGGTCGGACATCCGCGCGGGCGGCTGCTTGGCCTTCGGCTTGGGGTTCACCCGCGGGGCGGCCGTCGCCGGAGCCGCGCCGAGCAGCCCGACGGTCAGCGCCAGGGCGGCGGCGGTGGTCCTTGCGGCGATACGAAGTTCGATGTGCACGGATCGACCGTACCCAATCCTTCCGGTCATACGAACGGCACCCGGGTAATAACCCCCGGATGCCGCACCGGAG
The DNA here is from genome assembly GCF_042510955.1 of Streptacidiphilus cavernicola. Classification (NCBI taxonomy): domain Bacteria; kingdom Bacillati; phylum Actinomycetota; class Actinomycetes; order Kitasatosporales; family Streptomycetaceae; genus Streptacidiphilus; species Streptacidiphilus cavernicola. The sequence continues at coordinate 140,163 of NZ_JBHFAB010000006.1, read as the reverse complement.
AATCGTCACATGAGACTGAGTCGCCGTGCCTCCTGGTTCCTCACCGCCTTCGGTGCGTGGAGCCTCTGGATCTGGATCACCTTCCAGACGACGCGTCACAACAGGGCAAACGTTGATTGATGCGGCACTAGCTCCGTAGTAGTGGTGGGCGGGGTCAAAGTCTGGCGGTTTCGCGCTGGAGACCCGGCCCCGTACGACGGCACAGAAAATCGCGAAACTATGACCGGGGGTATGGCGCATGACTGCCGGACCCTACCCGGCGTCGCCGAGGTGACCAGCGCTTTCGAGGACATGCTGGACCGGCGTGCCCGACGCGACGAGCCCGACCCTACGTGACCCCTTGCCCCCCGTCCCGACCCTCACCGGTCGTGGCGGGGGCTTTCTTCGTCGCGGGCACACGAGAATAATCAAGAATCATTACTGACAGCAGGGCTGCTGTGGCTCATCGTGAACCTGTTCTGTTCGGCGAGAGGGGAGCGAGCATGGCACGACGCTTGAGGGTGCTTGGCAGCACGTCAGGGGTGGGCGACTGCCCGACGCTGTACGAGGACCTGGACACGGGCGAGGTCGTCGTACAGGGCGACGCCGTGACCGACCCGAACGATGTAGCGCAGCTCAGGTACGTGAAGGACGGTGAAGGCTTCGTCGTCGTCCCCCGCGCGCTGCTGGTCAACTTCGCACCGAAGGATGCGGAGGACTACGTGCCGGAGTTCGTCCCTCAGAAGAAGATCAGCGAGTTCATCAACGACGGCTTCGAGCACACCGCTTGGCGACTGGAGACCCGAACCGGCTATCTCTCCGATCAGGAGATGCCGTCATACGAGGAGTTCCTGAGGACAGGCGACACGGCGGGGGAGGTCGGCCACCCGTGGTTCGACAACGTCCGGCGCATGGTCGGCAACGGCAAGCGCTTCGAACGGGTCCGACTCGTGGACTCGCCGCCGACGGTCGGTCAGCGGTACCTGCTGGCGTGTGCTCGCACCAACGTGGCAGCCGGTGAGGACATCCGGTACCTGTGGCGTGCCGACGCCGAGCAGTACGGGGTGAACCTGTCGGACTTCTGGCTGTTCGACTCGCGGACCGTCGCGCGTTTCCACTTCGAGGGAGAACGCACCATCGGCATGGAACTGATCACGGACCCGGCTGAGGTGCTGCGCGCCTGTCAGGTACGAGACGTCGCATGGCACCATGCGACGCCGTACAGCGCGTTCAGGACTCAGGTACCGTCCGCTGAGTGAGCACCGACTTCCAGCAGGCCCGGCTGTCCCTCGGCGTGCGGCTTCGAGAGTTGCGCGTCGAGGGCGGGTCTACCGGCCGACAGTTGGCCGACCGGTTGGGCTGGACACAGTCCAAGGTCAGCAAGCTGGAGAACGGCAAGCAGACGCCGACCCTTGCTGATCTTGCGGCGTGGGCTGAGGGCACGGGGCACCCCGAAGCGACGGCGGAACTGATCGGCCGGCTCCGTGGGCTTGAGACGCAGTACCGGTCATGGCGTCGGCAACTTGCGGGCGGGTACCGTGCGGTCCAGGAGGCCCACCGGGTGCAGGCCCGCAAGACCCAGACGCGCAAGAGCTTCGATCCGGCGTTGATCCCTGGCCTCTTGCAGACGGCTGACTATGCCCGTGATGTTCTGACGAGGTACGCGGCGATCCACACTGCTCCGCGTGACATCGAAGCCGCCGTGCAGGCGCGCATGGGTCGCCAGGACATCCTCAGCGACCAGACCCGGAGCTTTCGCTTCCTTCTCTGGGAAGGGGCGCTCCGTGCCCGCCCCTGTCCGCCGGCTGTCTTGTCGGCCCAGCTCGATCGTCTCGCCGCACGTCTCGGTTCCGGGCATGTGCGCGTCGGGATCATCCCCTTCGAAGCGGACATGAACGTGCCCGCTGGCGTCGGCTTCTCCATCCATGATGATGAACTGGTGATCACTGAGGCGTGGCACGCCGAGATGTGGCTCGACGATCCGGAGGACGTGGCGCTCCACCTACGGGCATGGGAAGCGCTGGAGCGAAACGCTGTCACCGGCCCCGACGCCCACCGGCTGATCATCCGGGCAAAACGGGCTCTGGGCGCGTAAGAATATCCACGAATCAAGCCCCACCTGCTGACTCCTGCTTACCTACCGTTCTGCTCAAGGATTCCCCTGGCAGCGGGAGCAAGCCCATGACGACGAATCAGCAGGAACTCAAGAACGACCCCTATCGGCTGGCCATCGTCGCCGCCGAACGTCTGCGGGCGGCCCTGGCGATACACGGTCTGGCGATTCCCTCGCTGCGCGGCAGCCACCCGGCGCGTGACGTCCCGTTCGTAGAGCTGGGCGGTTGCTCCGCCGAGGCGGCGGAGGCGCTGGCGTCGGTGCTGGAGAAGGCGGCGGAGCGGTGACCGTGCGGCCCCGGCGCTCCGGCTGCTGCCTGGACGACACTCTCCCGTCGATGCACCGAGTCTGCTCCGGAGCGTTCACCGAGCAGCGCCCGACCAGCAGTCCGGAGCGGGTGCGGTGCAGTTGCCCCTGCCATACGCCCTCAGGAGCAGCGCTGCGCGAAGAATCCGGCCGCTGCTCCGCCGAGGTGGCGTGATGGGCAGCCGGCAGGTCTTCCGCTTTCGGAACTACGAGATCAAGCCTGACCTGACCGGGCTGCCCTTGCTAGCTGCCGTGTGCGTCTCCGGGGAAGAGACCGAGTGCGGAGCAGCGTCGGAGGAGCAGACGGACCCGGAGAAGGTCGGCCGTTGGATCGCCCAGCATCTCCAGGACACCGGGCATGACCGGTACCAGCGCCGATACGCCGACTACGTGACCGCTTGCCTCGGTGAGTGGGACGTAGGTCACTGAACCCGGAGAGCCCTGACGCCACGGAGGCCGATCACGCCGATGGCCGTTCCGAAGCAGAACGACACGATCGCCAGCAGCAGGTGAATGTAGAAGTAGGCGGTCGGGTTGCCGTTGTGGAAGGCAAGGCCGCTGGCGTCCTTGACGAGGTTCTTGGCGAAGGTCACCCACACCACCCACGACCAGACGCCGAACGCGAGAAGGAACCAGGAAACGGGGCGGCTGAGCTTCATCGAGCTTCCTTCGGGCAAGGGCTTTGTACCCCATCAGTATGGGACGGCAGACCTCGGTGATGACCATCGGGGTCGATGGCGCTCTGACATGATGGTTGTCATCGGCTGAACGACCTTCTTCAAGAACCTCTGGGCCGACGGCGAGGGCCTGGCCTTCGTGGGCGGCGACCACGGGCGGCCGACCGCGTACTTCTGGATCCACGCCGCGCTGGCGGCGGCGTCGCTGCTGCTCGGCCTGGTGGTCGGCTCGCTCGGGGTGCGCAGCCTGCTGAACGCGCGGAAGGCCGGCCACTCCGTAGCGGAGTGACCGGCCTCACAGGACCGCGGGAGCGGAACCGCCGGAAGGCTAGAAGCGGCGCGTCACCAGGGCGCGCTTCACTTCCTGGATCGCCTTGGTGACCTCGATGCCGCGCGGGCAGGCGTCGGTGCAGTTGAAGGTGGTCCGGCAGCGCCAGACCCCGTCCCGGTCGTTGAGGATCTCAAGCCGCTGCGCCGCGCCCTCGTCGCGCGAGTCGAAGATGAAGCGGTGCGCGTTGACGATCGCGGCCGGGCCGAAGTACTGCCCGTCGTTCCAGAACACCGGGCAGGACGTGGTGCACGCGGCGCAGAGGATGCACTTGGTGGTGTCCTCGAAGCGCTGCACGTCCTCCTCGGACTGGATCCGCTCCCGGGTCGGCTCGTTCCCGGTGGTGATCAGGAACGGCATCACGTCGCGGTAGGCCTGGAAGAACGGGTCCATGTCCACGACCAGGTCCTTCAGGACCGTCAGGCCCTTGATGGGCTCGATCGTGATCGGCTTCTCCGGCGAGACGTCCTTGATCAGCGTCTTGCAGGCGAGCCGGTTCTTGCCGTTGATCCGCATGGCGTCCGAGCCGCAGACACCGTGCGCGCAGGAGCGACGGTACGTCAGCGTGCCGTCCTGCTCCCACTTCACCGTGTTGATCGCGTCCAGGACCCGGATCTTGGGGTCGACCGTCAGCTGGTAGTCCACCCAGACCGCGTCCGGGTGCTCCTCCGGGTTGAACCGGCGGATCCGCAGGGTGATGGTGACCAGCTTGACCTCGCCCGACTCGGCGGCGTCCAGGCCGGCCGAGTGGTGCGCGGAGGCGTCTTCGATCGTGGGGGTGCTCATCAGTACTTACGCTCCATCGGCTGGTAGCGGGTCACCACGACCGGCTTGTAGTCCAGGCGGATGCTGTCCTTGCCGTCGGCGTCCACCTCGCGGTACGCCATGGTGTGCTGCATGAAGTTGACGTCGTCGCGGGTCGGGTAGTCCTCGCGGAAGTGGCCGCCGCGCGACTCCTTCCGGGCGAGTCCGGAGACCGCGGTGACCTCGGCCAGGTCGAGCAGGTTGCCCAGCTCGACGGCTTCCAGCAGGTCGGTGTTGTACCGCTGGCCCTTGTCCATCACCGAGATGTTCTTGTACCGCTCCTTCAGCGCGTGGATGTCCGCCACGGCCTGCTTCAGGGTCGACTCGGTGCGGTACACCATCGAGTTGGTGTCCATGGACTGCTGCAGCTCGCTGCGGATGTCGGAGACCCGCTCGGTGCCGCTGCCGTTGCGGATCCGCTCCAGCTGCGCGACCACCAGGGACTCCGGGTTTTCCGGGAGCTCCACGTACTCGGCGGTGGCGGCGTACTCGGCGGCGGCGATGCCCGCCCGGCGGCCGAACACGTTGATGTCCAGCAGCGAGTTGGTGCCGAGCCGGTTGGCGCCGTGCACCGACACGCAGGCCACCTCGCCCGCGGCGTAGAGGCCGGGCACGACGGTGTCGTTGTCCAGCAGCACCTCGCCCTGGACGTTGGTGGGGATGCCGCCCATGGCGTAGTGCGCGGTCGGCTGGATCGGGATCGGGTCGGTGTAGGGCTCGATGCCGAGGTAGGTGCGCGCGAACTCGGTGATGTCCGGGAGCTTGGCGTCCAGCTGCTCCGGCGGAAGGTGCGTCAGGTCCAGGTAGACGTGGTCGCCGTCCAGGCCGCAGCCGCGGCCCTCGCGGATCTCGGTGTAGATGGCCCGGGAGACCACGTCGCGGGAGGCGAGGTCCTTCATCACCGGCGCGTACTTCTCCATGAAGCGCTCGCCGTCCTTGTTGCGGAGGATGCCGCCCTCACCGCGGGCGCCCTCCGTCAGCAGGATGCCCATCCGCCAGATGCCCGTCGGGTGGAACTGGAAGAACTCCATGTCCTCCAGCGGCAGCCCGCGCCGGAACGCGGCGGCCTGGCCGTCGCCGGTCAGCGTGTGCGCGTTGGAGGTGACCTTGAAGAACTTTCCGTTGCCGCCGGAGGCGAAGATGACCGCCTTGGCCTGGAAGACGTGGATCTCGCCGGTGGCCAGCTCGTAGGCGACCACGCCCGCGGTCTTCTTCACCCCGTCCACGTCGGCCAGCAGCAGGTCCAGGACGTAGAACTCGTTGAAGAACTCCACGCCCTCCTTGACGCAGTTCTGATAGAGCGTCTGCAGGATCATGTGGCCGGTGCGGTCCGCGGCGTAGCAGGAGCGGCGGACCGCCGCCTTGCCGTGGTCCCGGGTGTGGCCGCCGAAGCGGCGCTGGTCGATCCGGCCCTCGGGCGTCCGGTTGAACGGCAGGCCCATCTTCTCCAGGTCGAGGACCGCGTCGATGGCCTCCTTCGCCAGGATCTCGGCGGCGTCCTGGTCGACCAGGTAGTCACCGCCCTTGACGGTGTCGAAGGTGTGCCACTCCCAGTTGTCCTCCTCGACGTTGGCGAGGGCGGCGGCCATGCCGCCCTGGGCCGCGCCGGTGTGGGACCGGGTGGGGTAGAGCTTGGTCAGCACGGCGGTGCGGCTGCGCTTGGTCGACTCGATGGCCGCGCGCATTCCGGCGCCGCCGGCGCCGACGATGACGGTGTCGTACTTGTGTACCTGCATGTCAGTCTGCTGCCTCGTCCGTCCGCGCTCAGCTGATGTTCGGGTCGAAGGTGAAGATCACCAGGGTGCCCAGCAGCACGGTGAACACCGTGGCGGTCACCAGCAGGAGCTTCAGCCAGAGCCGGGTGGTGTCGCGCTCGGCGTAGTCGTTGATGACCGTGCGCATGCCGTTGGCGCCGTGGAGCATCGCCAGCCACAGCATCAGCAGGTCCCAGCCCTGCCAGAACGGCGAGGCCCAGCGACCGGCCACGAAGGCGAAGCTGATCTTGCTGACGCCGCCGTCCAGGGTCAGCTGGATGATCAGGTGACCGATCACCAGGAACACCAGCACGATGCCGGACAGGCGCATGAACAGCCAGGCCAGCATCTCGAAGTTGGTGCGGGACTTGCGGCCGTTGTTCCGCTTGGTGCGGGAGCGCGGCGGCTCGATCAGGAACGCGGACGGGTCGGCGACCTGGCCGCCGTCCACGAGCTCGATGCTGTCGGTCTCGATTGCCATCTCTCGCCTCCCCTAGAACCAGTCGCGCAGGGTCGCCTGCAGGATCGGGTAGAACGCACCCGCCATGCAGAGCACCCACACGGTCAGCACGGTCCACAGCATCTGCCGCTGGTACTTGGGACCCTTCGCCCAGAAGTCCACCGCGATGACCCGGAGGCCGTTCAGCGCGTGGAACAGGATGGCGGCGGTGAGGCCGTACTCCATCAGGTTGACGGGCCAGGTCTTGTACGTCGCGATCGTGCTGTTGTAGGCCTGCGGTGAGACCCGGACAAGAGCGGTGTCGAGGACGTGGGCGAACAGGAAGAAGAAGATGAGGACGCCGGTGACTCGATGAGCCACCCACGACCACATGCCTTCCCGGCCGCGGTACAGCGTTCCAGCCGGCACGGAACAACCCTCCGGAAGCGGGGCGGGGGCTCGTCCGGCATCAGCGTCGGTCGGCCCGGCCGGGTATGGTCCACCGGCCCCGGCCATCGTAGCCACGCGAGCAGGCACTCAGCCCGCCGGGGGTCCATCGGATGATCAAACAGCCCTGCCCGGCGTAACGGCCGGAGGGTTCTGTACTGCCGTCCTGACCGGCCCCGGGGCCGACGGTGTGGGAGAGATCACCCCCGGTGTCTCATGTTGCCGCCGAGGCGTGAGACGCCACCAGATGCTCCAACCGGCTCAGTGCGATCCGGCGCAGCTCCTCGGCGGCGGTGCTGCGCTCCTCGTCCGGGTCGTTGCCGAGCCTGGCCCTGATGCTGGCCAGGACCTGATCCAGCGTCTCCTCCGGCGGGCAGTCGTCCAGGAAGACCACGAACACATGGCCGAACCGTGCCTCGTAGGCGGCGTGCGCCGCCTGCAGCGCGGTGTGCGCGGCCTGGCTGCCGGGCGCGCGCATCCCCAGCAGCGACTGCGGCATGCAGCTCTCGTCCGTCAACGCCTCCGCCAGGTCGCTGAAGGAGAGGTCGTACGAGGCCTCGCTGGCCGCGGCGAGCAGCGAGGAGACGGTCGGGTACGGGCGGTGCAGCGCCAGCCGCAGCGCCCAGCGGCGGCTTCCGCAGCAGGCGAGCAGGGCTTCTTCGGCGGCGCCGAGGGAGGCCTCGTTGAACCGCCGCAGACCCGGGCCGCCGGGTGTGCGCGGCTGCTGCGCCGGAATGTCACTGGTCAGCGGGTCCTCCTCAGTCGTGCGTTGCGGGGCGGGCGCGCGTTGGTGAGGCTATCGGGAGTCCGCCGTCGCGTTCCGGCCTGCTTGTGGAGGGTGCGACGGCGGGGCGACGGTTCCGGTTCCGTGCCGTTTCGGGGGCCGCGGGAGCGGACCAGGGCTCAGAGCCCTTGCCGTGCAAGGCAATACCAGCTTCGCGGCCCTGTTGCCGCTGGGATAAGCATTCACTCGAATTGGCTATCAAGTCGAGACCCTTACACCCGAATGATGGGACGGCTTCGGGAAGGTGACCGGCCAGTGCCCCGGATGTTCGTGCCCCGGATGTTCAGTGCTCCCGGTGCACCTTGTGCGCGGCGGCCTGCGCCCGCGGCCGGACCACCAGCAGGTCGACGTTCACATGGGCCGGGCGGGTGACCGTCCAGGCGACGGTGTCGGCCACGTCCTCCGCGGTCAGCGGCTCGGCCACGCCCGCGTACACCGCGGCGGCCTTGTCCGCGTCGCCCTCGAACCGGGTCAGCGCGAACTCGTCGGTGCGGACCATGCCCGGGGCGATCTCGACCACCCGGACCGGCTCGGGGACCAGTTCCAGCCGCAGCGTGCCGGCGATGGCGTGCGCCCCGGCCTTGGCGGCGACATAGCCGCCGCCGCCCTCGTAGGGGACGAACGCGGCGGTGGAGCTGAGCACCAGCACCGTCCCGGCCCCGCTCGCCCGCAGCGCGGGCAGCAGCGCCTGGGTCACCTGGAGCACGCCGAGCACGTTGACCTCGTACATCCGGCGCCAGTCGGCCGGGTCGCCGTTCTCCACGGTGTCCGCGCCGAAGGCCCCGCCGGCATTGTTGACCAGCACGTCCACCCGGCCGAAGTCCCGTTCGACGGCGGCGGCGAAGGCGTCCACGGCCGGACGGTCGGTCACGTCCAGCGGGTAGGCCCGCGCCGCCGGGCCGATCTCCTCGGCCAACCGCTCGATCCGGTCGGCGCGGCGGGCGGCCAGCGCCACCCGGAAGCCCTCGGCGGCCAGCCGCCGCGCGGTGGCCGCGCCGATCCCGCTGCTGGCCCCGGTGACCACGGCCACCTTCCCTGTCGCCGTGTCGCCCGATCGGTCCGTCATCTGCCGCGCTCCGTCCGTCCTCTACCCCGTGTCGAGATCATCGTAGGACGGTGGCCGTGCCCTCGTGGGCGGGCGGGTCGTTGTCCGTTTGTCCGGCACCCGATCGGGAGGGGAGAGAACCCCGTGTCATACCCATCACCGGGCGGTCCATGCGCCGAGCGGGGGACGGATTCCCCGTACGGCGGCGTCGATTCCAGGGAAGCCCTGCCCCAACCGCCCCAGGGCCGTAGGCTTGCCGGGGTGAACCAGTCAGCTGACGCCCCCTCCGTCCAGCCCCCCGCCGGTCCCTTCCACGCGCGGGTGAGCGCGCTGCTGCCCGAGCTGATCGCGATCCGCCGGGATCTGCACATGCACCCCGAGCTGGGCCGACAGGAGGTCCGCACCACCGCGCTGCTGGTCGAGCGGCTGGAGCGGGCCGGCCTCACCGCCCGGGTGCTCCCCGGCGGGACCGGGCTGATCTGCGACATCCTCCCCGAGGGCGCCCCGGCCGACGCCCCGCTGCTGGCGTTCCGCGCGGACATCGACGCGCTGCCGATCGACGACGCCAAGCCGGAGGCCGTCCCCTACCGTTCGACCGTCCCCGGGCGGGCGCACGCCTGCGGGCACGACGTGCACACCGCGGTGGTGCTCGGGCTGGCGCTGCTGCTGGCCGAGGAGCGCGCGGCCGGGCGGCTGGGCCGGGCGGTGCGGCTGGTGTTCCAGCCGGCCGAGGAGGTCATGCCCGGCGGCGCGCTGGACGTGATCGCGGCCGGCGGGATGGAGCGGGTCGAGCGGATCTTCGCGGTGCACTGCGACCCCAAGGTGGAGACTGGCCGGATCGGCCTCAAGGTCGGCGCGATCACCTCGGCCTGCGACAAGCTGGACATCGCACTGGACGGCCCCGGCGGGCACACCGCCCGCCCGCACCTGACCACCGATCTGGTGATGGCGATCGCCAAGCTGGCCGCCGAGCTGCCGAACGCGCTGGGCCGTCGGATGGACCCGCGCTGGGGGGTCAGCCTGGTCTGGGGCCGGATCGCCGGCGGCTCGGCCGCCAACGTCATCCCGCAGAGCGCCGAACTGGAGGGAACGGTCCGCTCGCTGGAGCTGGACGGCTGGCGCGAGGCGCCGGGCGCGATCGAGGAGCTGGTCGGCCAGATCGCCGAGACCTACCGGGCGAAGTGGGTGGTCGACTACCACCGCGGCGTCCCGCCGGTGGTGAACGAGGCGGTCTCGACCCGGATGCTCGGCGACGCGATGGAGCGCGGCTTCGGCCCCGGCCGGATCGAGGGCACCGAGCAGAGCCTCGGCGGCGAGGACTTCTCCTGGTACCTGGAGCACGCCCCGGGCGCGCTGGCCCGGCTCGGCGTCCGGCACCCGGACGAGTCGGGATCGCGCGACCTGCACCAGGGCACCTTCGACGCCGACGAGAACGCCATCGCGGTCGGTGTGGAGCTGTTCGCGGCCCTCGCATTGGAGTGATTTCCAGGCCTGGCCACCCTGATGTGCCGTGTTCCGCACGGGCTGTTTGCGACGATCTGATAACGCCGACGCATACGTAACACAATCGTGTTCTACGCGCGTTAACGTCGCCTTCAATCCGCGCCGTGGCTCGCTGCAACCGAGCTCTGGGACGTCGGCTCTTATCAGGAGGAATCGATGAAGAAGCCCCTCGCGCTCGTAGCGCTCACGGCCGTGGTCGCCCTGACCGCTTCGGCCTGTGGATCGAAGCCGGTGTCGACCTCGGGTTCGGGTTCGACCGCCAGCAGCGGCTCCAGCTCCGCGGCCAAGGCCGCCGCGTTCAAGGCCTGTATGGTCACCGACACCGGCGGTCTCGACGACCACTCGTTCAACGCCGAGTCCTGGGCCGGCATGCAGGACGCGGCCAAGTCGGACTCGGGCATCACCGTCCAGAACGCCACCTCGGCCACCGAGAACGACTACGCCAGCAACATCGCCGGCTTCGTCTCGGCCGGCTGCAAGCTGATCGTGACGGTCGGTTTCGCGATGGACACCGCGACCACCGCCTCGGCGAAGAAGAACCCGAACCAGGACTACGCGATCGTGGACAACGCCTCCTCGCCGACCCAGGTCCAGGGCCTGGAGTTCAACACCGCGCAGGGCGCCTTCCTCGGCGGCTACTTCGCCGCGGGGATGACCAAGACCGGCAAGGTCGCGACCTTCGGCGGCGCCAACTACCCGACCGTGACCGTCTACATGGACGGCTTCTGGGAGGGCGTGCAGTACTACAACCAGAAGCACAACACCAAGGTCCAGGTCCTCGGTTGGGACGAGACCAAGAAGTCGGGCACCTTCGACCCGACCCAGAGCTTCACCGACCAGGCCGGCGGCAAGCAGATCGCGGCCACCTTCCAGTCGCAGGGCGCGGACATCATCTTCCCGGTGGCCGGCGGCACCGGCATCGGCGCGCTGGCCCAGGCCAAGGCCAGCGGCGGCAAGATGAACGCGATCTGGGTGGACGACGACGGCGTCGTCTCCAACCCGACCTACGCCTCGGTCATCATGACCTCGGTGACCAAGGGCATCGCCAGCGCCGTCTCCACCGCGGTGACCGACGCGGCCAAGGGCAGCTTCTCGTCCACCCCGTACATCGGCACGCTGGCCAACAACGGCACCGGCCTGGCCCCGTTCCACGACTTCTCGTCGAAGGTCCCGGCGACCCTGAGCACCGAGCTGGACCAGGTGAAGCAGGACATCATCAGCGGCACCATCAAGATCACCTCGAAGAACCAGCCCACCGCCGGCTGACCGAGGAACCCGCGAGGCGGGCGCGTCCGACGCGCCCGCCTTGTTCCCTGCCAGGCAAGACCTCGACAGCTTTCGCCGACCGACAACGATGTGCGGCGCAGAGGGGTGTGTTCACTAGTGCGTCTTGAATTGCGCGGTATCACCAAGCGATTCGGTTCGCTGGTCGCCAACGACCACATCGACCTGACCGTCGAACCCGGCGAGATCCACTGCCTGCTGGGGGAGAACGGGGCCGGCAAGTCCACGCTGATGAACGTCCTCTACGGGCTGCACCAGCCGGACGAGGGCGAGATCCTGGTCGACGGAGCCGCCACCACCGTCAACAGCCCGCGGGACGCCATCGCCCACGGCATCGGCATGGTGCACCAGCACTTCATGCTGGTCCCGGTGTTCACCGTGGCCGAGAACGTGATCCTGGGCGACGAGTCCGAGTTCGGCGCCAAGCGCGGCCCGCTGGGCGTGCTGGACCGCCGCCGGGCCCGCGCCCACGTCCGCGAGGTGTCCGAGCGCTTCGGCCTGCCGGTCGACCCGGACGCCCTGGTCGAGGACCTGCCGGTCGGCGTGCAGCAGCGGGTGGAGATCGTCAAGGCGCTGGTGCGGGACGCCCAGACGCTGATCCTGGACGAGCCCACCGCGGTGCTGACCCCGCAGGAGATCGAGGACCTCTTCACGGTCATGAACGCGCTGCGCGAGGCCGGCAAGTCCATCGTCTTCATCACCCACAAGCTCAAAGAGGTCAAGGCGATCGCCGACCGGATCACCGTGATCCGCCGCGGCGCGGTGGTCGGCCAGGCCTCGCCGTCGTCCAGCGAGCAGGAGTTGGCCTCGCTGATGGTCGGCCGCTCGGTGCAGCTGGTGGTCGACAAGCAGCCGGCCGCGCCGGGCGCCCCGTCCTTCCAGGTGGACCGGCTCACCGTCCGGGACCAGCACGGCAACGCCGCGGTCGACGACGTCTCGTTCACGGTCAGGGACGGCGAGATCCTCGGCATCGCGGGTGTCCAGGGCAACGGGCAGTCCGAGCTGGCCGAGGCGATCCTCGGGCTGCTGCCGGTCGAGTCCGGCTCGATCACCCTGGACGGCACCGGCCTGGTCGGGCTGACGCCGCGGCAGACCCTGAACGCCGGAGTCGGGTTCATCCCCGAGGACCGCGGCCACGACGGCGTGGTGGGCGAGTTCACGGTCGCCGAGAACCTGGTGCTCGACCTCTACAACGAGGCGCCGTTCGGCAAGGGCCTCTCGCTGGACCTCGGCGAGATCCAGAAGAACGCGCGGCACCGGATCGAGGAGTTCGACATCCGGCCCACCGAGCCCGCGCACCCGGCGGGCAAGCTGTCCGGCGGCAACCAGCAGAAGGTGGTGGTGGCCCGGGAGCTGTCCCGGCCGCTGCGGCTGCTGGTCGCCTCGCAGCCCACCCGCGGCGTGGACGTCGGCGCGATGGAGTTCATCCACAAGCGGATCGTCGCCGAACGCGACCAGGGCCGACCGGTGGTGGTGGTCTCCACCGAACTGGACGAGGTGCTCGCGCTCGCCGACGCCGTCGCCGTGATGTACCGCGGAAAGATCGTCGCGACGGTGCCGCCGACCACCTCACGGGAAGAGATCGGCCTGCTGATGGCTGGGATCACCGACGACGACTCAGCCACGACCAGCCCGAGCACGGGGGAGACGACCTCATGACCACGCCGCAGCCCGCCTCCGGGTCCTCCCCGGCCTCCGGTGCGTCGCCGGTCGGCGAGCCGTCCGGGCCCGCCGACGACCGCAGCCTGACGACCGTGCTCCGCAACGTCTTCACCGCCGAGAACTCCTGGCTGGTGACGCTGCTCGCGATCGTGCTCTCGCTGGTCGTCGGCGCGGTGCTGATCGTGCTGTCGAACACCGCGACCATGGACCAGGCCTCCTACTTCTTCGCGAGCCCCGGCGACTTCCTCTCCTCGGCCTGGGACGACATCTCCAGCGCCTACGGCTCGCTGTTCCGGGGCGCGGTGTTCGACCCGGCGACGGTGTCCGGCACCCCGGCCCAGTTCTTCGGCCCGATCACCAACACCCTGGAGTACGCCACCCCGCTGATCTTCGGCGGCCTCGGCGTCTCGATCGCCTTCCGGGCCGGGATGTTCAACATCGGCGGCCAGGGCCAGCTGATCATCGGCGCCATCTTCACCTCCTACGTGGCCTTCTCCTGGACCGCGCTGCCGGGGGTGCTGCACGTCGCCGCCGCGGTGCTGGCCGGGCTGGTCGGCGGTCTGCTCTACGGCGGCGTGGTCGGCTGGCTCAAGGCCAGGCGCGGCGCGCACGAGGTGATCGTCACCATCATGCTCAACTACGTGGCCTACCTGCTGCTCGGCGGCTGGCTGCTGAACACCTCGGTGTTCCACGACCCCAAGGACGCGGGCCAGGCGATCTCCAAGCCGGCCGATCCGGGCGCGGTGCTGCCGCACCTGTTCGGCTCGTCCCTGAACACCGACTTCGGGTTGCTGCTGGCGCTGGTCGCGACCTTCGCCACCGCCTGGTTCTTCAAGCGCTCCAAGCTCGGCTTCGAGGTCCGGGCGGTGGGTCTCACCCCCAGCGCCGCGCGCACCGCGGGCATCAACGTGCGCCGGGTGCAGATCGCCTCGATGCTGATCTCCGGGGCGATGATGGGCATGATCGGGGTCACCCAGACCATCGGTCTGTCGAATCCCAACAACAACTCGATCGCCCCCAACATCGACGCCGGCCTCGGCTTCACCGCGATCACCGTCGCCCTGCTCGGACGCACCAAGCCGTGGGGCGTGGTCTGGGCCGCGCTGCTGTTCGGCGCGCTCCAGGCCGGAGGCGCGCTGATGCAGACCCAGGCCCAGGTCTCGATCGAGATCATCACCGTGATCCAGGCCCTGATCGTCATCTTCGTCGCGGCCCCGCGGCTGGTGAAGGAGATCTTCCGGCTGCGCGCGACCCGCGTCGAGGCCGGACCCCCGCCGCCGACCCCGGTGAGCCCCGACCCCTTCCACGCGCCCTCTGCCGGAGGCCAGGCATGACCACCGCCACCACCCTCACCCCCGGCGACGCCGCGCCCGTCGGCACCGCCGCGTCCGGCGACCGGTCCAAGCTGATCGGCGGCATCGCCCAGGCCGTCGTCGGCGCGTACGGACTGTGGGCCTTCGGCCTCGGCGCGCGCACCGCGCACGGCGCGCACACCCTGTTCGCGCTGAAGCTGGACCCCAACGCCAGCGGGCTCGGCCCGCTGCACGTCCCGGCGCAGGCGGCCGCGATCACGCTGGCGGCGATCGCCATCGTCTGCGGCCTGGTCCGGGCCTTCCTGCCGATCTCGGCGAAGACCCAGCGCTGGCTGGCGGTCGGCTACTTCGCCTCGTTCGTGCTCTCGTTCCTGGTCTGGGCCGCGGCCGGGACCAGCAGCGGGCTCAACGTCCCCTCGATCATCCAGCTGACCGCGACCGGCTCGGTGCCGCTGGTGCTGGGCGCGATGAGCGCGCTGCTCAGCGAGCGCTCCGGGGTGGTCAACATCGCGGTCGAGGGCCAGTTCCTGTTCGGCGCCTTCGCCGCGGCGCTGACCGCGTCGATGACCCAGTCGGTCTGGGCCGGGCTGGTCGCGGGCTGCCTGGGCGGCGCGCTGATGTGCGCGCTGCTCTCGGTGTTCGCCAACCGCTACCTGATCGAGCAGGTCGTCCTCGGCGTGGTGCTCAACCTGCTCGCCTCCGGCGTCACCGGCTTCCTCTACGACCGGCTGATGTCGACCGACGGCGCCACCTACAACTCGCCGCCCGCCTTCCAGTCGATCTCCATCCCCGGGCTGTCCTCGATCCCGGTCATCGGCGCGGCGCTGTTCAAGGAGAACATCGTCTTCTACGCCTGCTACCTGCTGGTCCCGGTGGTCTGGTTCATGCTCTTCCGGACCCGCTGGGGCCTGCGCACCCGCGCGGTCGGCGAGCACCCGACCGCGGCGGACACGGTCGGCATCAAGGTGGTCGGGCTGCGCTACCGCAACGTGATCACCGCGGGCCTGCTGTCCGGCCTCGGCGGGGTCTGGCTGACCCTCGGCCTGGCCAGCACCTTCGGCAAGGACATGAGCGACGGCAAGGGCTACATCGCCATCGCCGCACTGATCGTCGGCCGGTGGACCCCGCTGGGCTCGCTGGGCGCGGCGGTGCTGTTCGGCTTCGCCACCGAGCTGAACATCGTGCTGTCCTCGCTGAACACGCCGATCCCCGGCGCGTTCCTGTCGATGGCCCCCTACCTGGTCACCATCCTGGTGGTGGCCGCGCTGGGCGGCCGGACCAGGCCGCCGGCGGCCTCGGGCAAGCCGTACACCAAGGGCTGACGCATGCTGGGAGCGGGGACCGACGAGCAGGACGGAGCGAGGATGACCGCCGTGGACTGGGACAAGCTGCGCTCCGAGGCGCGGGAGGCGATGTCCCGCGCCTACGCCCCGTACTCCGGCTTCCCGGTCGGCGCGGCGGCGCTGGTGGACGACGGACGGATCGTCAGCGGCTGCAACGTCGAGAACGCCTCGTACGGGCTCGGGCTGTGCGCCGAGTGCGGCCTGGTGTCGGCGCTGCTGCTGAGCGGCGGCGGCCGGCTGGTCGCGTTCACCTGCTGCGACCGGGCCGGGAACCCGCTGATGCCGTGCGGGCGCTGCCGCCAGCTGCTCTGGGAGCACGGCGGCGCGGAGCTGCTGGTGGAGTCGGTCTCCGGCATCCGCCCGCTGACCGAGCTGCTGCCGGACGCCTTCGGGCCGGACCAGCTCTGAGCCCTGCCGCGGTTTGCGCAACGCGCGTAGAGTGGCGGCCGTAGCACCTGAACCCCTCCGAGGAGATCCCATGGACGCCGTCTCCGTCATCCGCGCCAAGCGCGACCGCGCCGAACTGAGCGACGCTCAGATCGACTGGGTGATCGACGCCTACACCCGGGGCGAGGTGGCCGACGAGCAGATGTCCGCGCTCGCCATGGCGATCCTGCTGAACGGGATGAACCTGCGCGAGATCAGCCGCTGGACCGACGCGATGATCCGCTCCGGCATCCGGATGGACTTCTCCTCGCTGCCGCTGCCGACCTCGGACAAGCACTCCACCGGCGGCGTCGGCGACAAGATCACGCTGCCGCTGGCCCCGCTGGTCGCCGCCTGCGGCGCGGCCGTCCCGCAGCTCTCCGGCCGCGGCCTCGGCCACACCGGCGGCACCCTGGACAAGCTGGAGGCCATCCCCGGCTGGCGGGCCTCGCTCTCCAACGACGAGATGATGCGGGTGCTGCGGGACACCGGCGCGGTGGTCTGCGCGGCGGGGGACGGCCTGGCCCCGGCCGACAAGAAGCTCTACGCGCTGCGCGACGTCACCGGCACGGTGGAGGCGATCCCGCTGATCGCCTCCTCGATCATGTCCAAGAAGATCGCCGAGGGCACCGGCGCGCTGGTGCTGGACGTCAAGGTCGGCACCGGCGCCTTCATGAAGAACCTGGACGACGCCCGGGAGCTGGCCCGCACCATGGTCGGCCTGGGCCGCGCGGCCGGGGTCAACACGGTCGCGCTGCTCACCGGGATGTCCACCCCGCTCGGCCTGACCGCGGGCAACGCGCTGGAGGTCCGCGAGTCGGTCGAGGTGCTGGCCGGCGGCGGCCCGTCCGACGTGGTCGAGCTGACCCTCGCGCTGGCCCGGGAGATGCTCGCCGCGGCGGGCGTGGTCGGCGGCAAGGACCCGGAGACCGCGCTCAAGGACGGCTCGGCGATGGACCACTGGCGCCGCATGATCTCCGCCCAGGGCGGCGACGTGGACGCCCCGCTCCCGGTCGCCCGTGAGCAGCACGTCCTCACCGCCCCCGCCTCCGGCGTGCTCACCGAGCTGGACGCCTACGCCGTCGGCGTGGCCGCCTGGCGGCTCGGCGCGGGCCGGGCCCGCAAGGAGGACCCGGTGCAGGCCGGCGCGGGCGTCGAGCTCCACGCCAAGCCCGGCGCGACGGTGACGGCGGGTCAGCCGCTGCTGACCCTGCACACCGACACCCCGGACCGCTTCGCCTACGCCCTGGAAGCCCTCACCACCGGCATCACCGTCGCCCCGCCCGGCACCCGGTACGAGCCCGGCCCGATCATCCTGGACCGGATCGGCTGAGCGGTCTCCGGACGGGCTGTTCGCTCACGCGCCGTAGGTGAGCAGCCCGCCGGTGTCGATCCGCCAGGCGCCGACCCGGACGGTGTCGCCGAAGGCGAAGCCCTCCCTGCGGGCGTACCGGGGCTGCGAGTGCACGATGCCGGTTCCGTCGCGCGGGTCCACCAGCAGGTAGAGCGGGATGCCCATGGCGGCGTAGTCCCGGACCTTCTCGTCGTAGTCGTTCTCGGGGTTGGACTTCGAGACGACCTCGACCGCGAGGAGTACGTCCGCCGGGTAGACCGCGGCGTCCTCCTCAAGGACGCTCTCCGGGAACACCATGAGGTCGGGGCACCGCAGCCGGCCCAGGCCGACGTCCTCCAGGTCGGCTCCCGGATGGGCGACGAAGCCGGGGTGGGTGGCGGCCAACTGCTCGTTGAGCTGCCGGCCGATCCGGATGACGGCCAGTTCGTGCCGCCGGACCGGGGGCATCGTGATGACGATCTTCCCGTGGGCGATCTCCACTCGCCCTGTGCCGGGGATCTGTGGCAGTCGGTCGGTGATCTCCCGCAACCTGGCGTAGTTGGCAGCGTCAACGCTCACGCTGACGAGCCTAGCGAGCCGCGGCGACGATGCGGCTGCCCGCGGTCGCTCGGGCGTGGACGGTGCCGTAGAGGGTGATGGCGACGGCCAGGGCCATCGCGGTGAGGGCGACCAGGACGGTGCCGTTCCAGCCCGCCGAGTGGTAGGCGTCCGCGCCGAGCGTGCCGCCGAGGCTGTTGCCGAGGTAGTAGGCGGCCAGGTAGAGGGCGGAGGCCTGGGCGCGGCCGTGGGTGGCGGTGCGGCCGACCGAGGCGGAGGCGACGCAGTGGCCGGTGAAGAAGCCGGCCGTGATCAGCACCAGGCCGACCAGCGCCAGCGGCAGCGAGTCGGGCAGGGTGAGCAGCAGCCCGGCCGAGGTGGTGCCGATCGCCAGGTAGAGGGTGCCGCGGCGGCCGAAGCGTCCGGTCACCCGGGCGGAGGCGGCGGAGGCGAAGGTGCCGACGACGTAGACCGCGAAGATCGAGCTGGCCAGGCTCTGCGAGAGCCCGAACGGCGCCCCCACCAGCCGGTAGCCCATCACCGTGTAGACCGCGCCGAAGACCGTCATGAACAGCAGGCCGAGCGCGAACAGCCGTCCCAGCAGCGGGTTGCGCAGATGCGAGGTGACCGTGCGGAGCAGCGCGGACGGGCTGATCGGCCCCGGCCGGAAGTGCCGGGCGCGCGGGATCAGCACCCGGAAGGCGATCGCGCAGAGCAGCGACAGCACGGCCACCGAGGCCAGCCCCCAGCGCCAGCCGTATGCCCCGGCGACCACGCCGGAGACCAGTCGGCCGCTCATCCCGCCGATGCTGTTGCCGGCCACGTACAGGCCCATGGCCGAGGCCAGCGCGGTCGGGTGGACCTCCTCGGCGAGGTAGGCCATCGCCGTGGCCGGGAGCCCGGCCAGGGCGATCCCCTGGAGCGCGCGCAGCACGGTCAGCGTGGTGAGGTCCGGCGCGAACGGCAGCACCAGTGCGATCCCGGCGGCGGTGAAGACCGAGGCGGTCATCACCGCGGTCCGGCCGAAGCGCTCGGACAGCGCGCTGACCGGGATCACCGCGAGGGCCAGGCCGATGGCCGCGGCGGAGACGGTGAGGCTGGCCTGAGCCGGCGTCAGCCGCAGGCTCGCGGAGAGCGCGGGCAGCATCGCCTGGGTGGAGTAGAGCAGCAGGAAGGTCGCCAGCCCGGCGCCGAACAGCGCGAGCTGGGCCCGCCGCAGACCCCGGCTGCCGGGGAGGTGGCGCAGGTCGCCGGTGGCGGCGGTGGTAGTGGCATCGGCGGCGGCGGGACGGAGGATCGGCGAGGGGAGGGCACCCGACGGCTGGTCGTCGAATGCCCCACCAGTGGCGGGCTGCATGCGTCAAAACTAGGATCGGCCGGCTGATGCGTCCAATGCATGGAATCGGCACAATCAATGCTGTGACGTATGAGATGAGGTCAGAGCCGGGCTCGAAACCGCAGCGTGACGCAGAAGACACGCCGCCGACGACAGCCGCCGCGGCCGAGCTGGCGCCGGACGCCCCGGCGGTGCTGCTGGCCCCGCCGCTGGCGCAGTTCGCCGCGGTGGCCCGGCTGGAGCACGTGACCCGGGCGGCGGCCCAGCTGGGCATGCCGCAGCCGACGCTGAGCCGCGCGGTGGCCCGGGTCGAGGAGGATCTTGGGGTGGTCCTGCTGGCCCGCGAGGGCCGTACGGTGCGGCTGACCCGGGCCGGGCGGATCTTCCTGGCGGCGGTGGAGCGGGCGCTGTCCGAGGTCGAGCGCGGGGCCGAGGCCGCCCGCGCCGAGGCGGACCCGACCGGCGGCCGGGTGGCCTTCGGCTTCCTGCACACCATGGGCTCGGAGGCGGTGCCGATGCTGCTCCGCGGCTTCCGGGGGGACCACCCCCGGGTCCGGTTCCAGCTGGTGCAGGACTACACCGACTCGATGCTGGAGCGGCTGCGCGCGGGCGAGCTGGACCTCTGCCTGGTCTCGCCCCGGCCCGAGGGGCCGGAACTGACGTCCCGTCGGCTGGGCGAGCAGCGGCTGCGGCTGGTGGTCCCGGCCGACCACCGGCTGGCCGGGAGGCAGAGAGTGCGGCTGAGCGAGGCGGCCGACGACCCGTTCGTCACCCTGGAGCCGGGGTACGGGCTGCGCCGGATCACCGACGCGCTGTGCGCGGAGGCCGGGTTCAGCCCGCGGATCTCGTTCGAGGGCGAGGAGTCGGAGACCCTGCGCGGCCTGGTCGCCGCGGGCCTGGGCGTCGCCGTGCTGCCCCCGTCGACGGTGGCCCGCCCGGACGTGGCCGAGCTGTGGCTGTCCTCGCCGGGCGCCCGCCGGGAGATCGCGCTGGCCTGGGTCACCGGCCGCACGCTCACCCCGCCGGCCGAGGCGTTCCGGGCGTACGTCCTCTCCGTCCGCGGGCAGCTGCCGCTGCACAGCTGACGGCCCGGGCTCCCGGCTGCGGGCTCCTGGCTATCGGCTTCCGGCTACGCCATCAGGACCGGCGGCGCGGAGGCGGCCGGCTCCCCGCCCCGGCCGGACGGTTCGGCAGCCTCGCTCGGCGGCAGGTCAACCACATTGACCGAAAGGCCATTGTCGTCGTTGAAGTAGGGACGGACCCTGGCCCGCCCGCGCGGGGTGTCGTCGACCACGGTGACCGGGTGGACGTGGATCCCCTTGCGCACCCGGATGTCGTCGAACCAGCCGCCCACCCGCACCGGCTCCCGAAGTCCGGACACCTGGACGAACAGGTCCCAGTAGTCCTCCTCGGCGGTGTGCTCCGCGGCCGGCAGCGCGCAGGGGAGCGTCAGTTCCACCGTCCCGTCCGGAAGCGGGACGCAGCGGACCTCGATCGAGAGCCCGGCCCGGCTGCGGTGGCGCAGCAGGCCGTGGTCGGGCCGGGCGGCGGTGCCGAACAGCCGGGCGGTGACGGTGATGGTGCCCTCGGCGACGCCGATCCGCTCGACCTCGGCGTGCGTCGGCTGCTCCCAGACCCGGAGCGCCAGGAACCCGTCCGCCGTCCGGTAGGGCAGTCGGGCCGTCACCGGGGACGCGCTGACCGGGGGACGGGCCCCGATCAGTTCGCGCAGGTCCAGCAGGTCCGCGCCGACCCGGCTGCGGACGCCGCTCGGCCGCTCGATGTGGAGGTCCCAGGTTCCGTCCGGGAGTCGGAGCCGCGGTTCGATCAGCGCGTCGGCGGAACCGCCGGGTTCGGCCGGGCGGACCGGGACCCGGATCGTGGTCCGCTTGCCGCCCCGGCGGCGGAGCAGCAGCGTGTCCTGCTCCGAGGCAGCGGGGAAGGCGATGGTGATGCCGTCCGAGCCGGAGGCGTACAGCGACGCCCCGGTGCGGTCCTGGACGGCGGCTCCCACGGTGGCCGCTGTGGCGGGGGTGCGGAGGAGCCACCGGGCCGGCACCGCGACCAGTCGCCTCAACAGTGCGACCGCGGGTCGCCGGCCCGGTCGTGCTCCCAGCCGTGGGGACGACCGCGGCGGCTCCGGGTCGGCGGTGTCCGCGGGCCATCGGTCGGCGGGGCGGGCGGGCTCGGCGGCGGCTCGGGTGGGCAGGTCCAGGCCCAGCTCCCGGCGCAGCTCCTCGAACATGCGCTCGTATCGCTGAGCGATCACGGCGGGGTCGAACCGGGCCGCGTTCCGCCACGCCGCCGCGGCCATCCGGCCGCGCAGTTCGTCGTCGCCGATCAGCTCCATCAGCCCGGCCGCGATGGCGTCCACGTCGCCGGGGGCAATCAGGCGGCCGTCCTCGCCGTCGCGGATGATCTCGCCGGGCCCCAGCGGGCAGTCGGTGCTGAGCACCGGGAGGCCGCAGCGCATCGCCTCGACCAGGGTCATCCCGAAGGACTCGCTCTCCGAGGTGACGGCGGCGATGGAGCCCTTGACCCACTCCGCCTCGATCGGCATGGCCAGACCGGGCAGCAGTACGTTGTTGCCCAGGCCGAGCTCGTCGATCAGGGCCCGCAGCCGTCCGCGTTGGCCGCCCTTGCCGTAGATCCGCAGCTGCCAGTCCGGGTAGTCGGCCACCACCTTGGCGAACGCCTCGACCAACTGGTCGTAGCGCTTGACGGCGGCCAGTCGCCCGGCCGCCACCACCACCTTGCTCCGGCCGTCCGAGACGGGTACCGCCGGGGCCGGAACGCTGTTGGGCACCGCCTCGACCCGCACTCCGGGCAGCGGCAGCAGGGTGCGGAAGTTGGCCGCGTCCGCCTCGGTCACGGTGACGAAGGCATGCAGCCGGCCGTAGTGCCGGCCCATCTCGGCCCGCAGTTCCTCGGCGTGTGAGGCCAGGGTGACGTGCTCCTGGCCGATCCGGAGGGTCCGCTCGCCGGTCATCCGGGCCACATAGAGGTTGAGGCCGGGGCGGGTGCCGATGGCGACGTCGGGGTCGGTCCTGGCGAAGTACTCGGCCACCCGCTGGTCACTGAGCCTGCTGTACTCCGCGTAGCGGGTCTCCGACTCGGGGAAGACCTCCGAGCGCTGGGCGCGCAGGCCGACCTTCTGTTCGGTCCTGATGTCGATCAGCGAGACCACCCGGACCCGGGGGTCGATGGCGAACAGCGGCCGATCGGCGTAGCGGTAGACGGAGACGATCTCGACCTCGTGCCGGTCCGCGAGGGCGGACGCCAGATTGATCGACGTCCGGTTGGTTCCGCCGAGTCCGTAAATGTTGTGAATGAGTAGAGAAATACGCACAGGGAGGCTCCAATCCTGCCACCGTGCAATAAGTGCAGGTGGGAGCGCTTTTCGAGACCGCGCCGGAGCTTATCTTTCTTTTACCTTAAAGGTAAGGGTTGGTGCTGAACTCAGAGGATACGAAGAGGAACCACATCGCCGTCTACGCGCGTAGGCGCTATCGTGGTGCGATGGAGAGCACCCTCACCCCAGCTGTCATCCGCCGCGCGCCCAAGGTGCTGCTGCACGACCACCTCGACGGCGGCCTCCGCCCGGAGACCGTCGTCGAACTCGCCGCCCAGGTCGGCTACGACGGCCTGCCGACCACCGACCCGGTCGCCCTCGGCGCCTGGTTCCGCGAGGCCGCCGACTCCGGCTCGCTGGTCCGCTACCTGGAGACCTTTGCCCACACCTGTGCGGTGATGCAGACCCGCGAGGGCCTGCTCCGGGTCGCCGCCGACTGCGCCGAGGACCTCGCCGACGACGGCGTGGTCTACGCCGAGGTCCGCTACGCGCCGGAGCAGCACCTCGAAGCCGGGCTGACCCTGGACCAGGTGGTCGAGGCGGTCAACGAGGGCTTCCGGCTGGGCGAGGCGCGGGCCGCCGCCAAGGGCCGGTCGATCAGGATCGGCACGCTGCTCACCGCGATGCGGCACGCCGCCCGCTCCCGGGAGATCGCCGAGCTGGCGAACCGCTACCGGGACCTGGGCGTGGTCGGCTTCGACATCGCCGGGGCCGAGGCCGGGCACCCGCCGACCCGGCACCTGGACGCCTTCGACTACCTGAAGCGGGAGAACAACCACTTCACCATCCACGCCGGCGAGGCCTTCGGGCTGCCGTCGATCTGGGAGGCGCTGCAGTGCTGCGGCGCGGACCGGCTCGGCCACGGCGTCCGGATCATCGACGACATCGCGGTGGACCGGGACGGCGGCGTCAAGCTCGGCCGGCTGGCCGAGTACGTCCGGGACAAGCGGATCCCGCTGGAACTGTGCCCGACCTCCAACCTGCAGACCGGCGCCGCCGCCTCGTACGCCGAGCACCCGATCGGGCTGCTGCGGCGGCTGCACTTCCGGGTCACCGTCAACACCGACAACCGGCTGATGTCCGGCACCAGCCTGAGCGCCGAGTTCGGCCACCTGGCGGAGGCCTTCGGCTACACCCTGGACGATCTCCGCTGGTTCACCGTCAACGCGATGAAGTCGGCGTTCATCCCGTTCGAGCAGCGGTTGGCGCTGATCAACGAGGTGATCAAGCCGGGCTACCAGGCGCTGTCCGCCGAACTGGGCTAGTCCGATCGGGTGAGCGGGATTTGGGGCCGATCACGCGGCGTGGATACGTTGGGCCGTCAATCGGACACGTGGCGTAGTCGACTCGGAGCCGATCCGGGCCTGCCGCCCGTCCCCACCCGAGGACTTGAGGAGACAGCTCATGAAGAAGGCAATGCGCCAGGTCGCCGGAACCGCTGTGCTCGGTGTCGCGCTCGCCGCGGCGGCGGTCACCCCGGCGGCCGCGGCGGACGGGGCCGGCGACATGCTCAGCAGCCTCCCGACCGGCGGGCTCCCCACCGTGACCGGGCTGCCGACCGGCTCGGTCCAGGACCTGGCGACCGGCCCGGTCTCGGACGGCCGCCAGGTGCTCTCCTCGCCGAACGGCAGCGTGCACGCGGTGTCCGGCACCGCGCAGAGCCTGGTCGACACCGCCGCGCCGTCGCTGCACAGCATCGAGGGCGCGACCGGCGCGGCCGGTGCGAACCGGGCGCTTCCGGTCTCGCTGCCCGGCGGCCTGCCGGTGGTCGGCTCGGTGCCGGCGGTCAGCAGCCTCCCCGGCGTGGGCCAGGCGTCCGGGGCGACCTCCGGCGGCCTGGGCACCCTCACCTCCAGCCTGCCGGTGCACACGCCGCTGGGCGGCTGACCCGGCTGGGCAGTTGATTGAAGGACGTCGAACGGCCGGGGTCGGCGGGGCGGGTCAGGCCTCCTGCGGGAGCAGCAGCCAGAGGGCCAGGTAGATCACGAACTGCGGTCCGGGCAGCAGGCAGGAGAGCAGGGCCAGGATCCGGACGGTGCTGGGGGCGAGACCGAAGCGCTTGGCGATCCCGGCGCAGACACCGCCGATCATGCGGTTGCTGCGGGGACGGGCGAGGGTGCTGGCGGTGGCGTTCATCTGTGGCTCCAGTGGTCTGCGGCGGTGCTCCGGTCGGGATGCTTCAAGCCTCCCGCGCGGACGGCCGCGAAACGTCCTCCGGATCGACGATCCGGGCCCCTGCCCGTCCCCCGCTCCGGGACGACCCGCTCTCAGGGACGCCGTCAGGGTCGCCCCTGAGCCGCACCGGCCGCGGTCGGACCCCCGGCAGACCCGGTCAGGGCGCCGGGTGGGCGACGCCGAAGCCGGGGGCCGGCTTCGGCAGGCCAGGTCCGCGCGGCGGGCCGCCGCGGTCCCTGCGGCGCAGCGCCGCCCGGAACGCCGGGACCACGGCGAGGTGCGCGACGGCGATGCCGACCGCGGCCAGCAGCACGTCGTCCACGTTCAGCAGGTGGCTGGTCAGCGTGGACTGCAGCACCTCCACCCCGGTGGCGATCAGCACCCCGGCGAAGACCGTGCGCAGGAAGGACACCGGCGTGGCCGACGCGGCCCGGCCCCCGGCCAGCGGCAGCAGCAGGCCCAGCGGGGCGAGCAGCAGCAGGCCGCGGAGCAGCTCCAGGTAGGAGTGCGCCGTACCGGCTGCCAACTCGGCGCGGACGGTGGCGAACGGCGTCAGATTGGTGTCCGCCATCCAGGCCGCGGACACCGGCAGGAAGGACAACCACAGCACCAGGCCCAGGTGCACTGCGAGCAGCAGCAGCCCCAGCCTGCGCGCGCCGCGGTGCACCGGCGCCGTGGCGTCGGAGTCGGTGCGGTGGTCCCCGGCGGACCGTTGGTCGCTGCCGCTACGCACGCCGGTGTCTCCTCGCTGCACGCCGGTGAGGACGCGCGTGGTGTCCGGCTCGGTTCCGAGGTGCCTCCGCGCCGGGTGACGGGCCGTCATGGGGCGCTGCTGTGCAGGCAGCTCAGCGTTCCGTCGGAGCGGGTCGGGCTCGGCTCGGGGGACGGGGTGGCCCGGTCCGCGGTCGCGAGCGGTCGCGGCTGCTGCCCCGGTTTCTGCTGCCCCGGCTTCGGCGACCCGGTGGGTCGGGCCGCTGCCGCGGCGGCGGACTTCGCCTCCTCGGAGGCGGGGACGGGCACGGGGGCGGGCGGGGGCGCGGGCCGGGTCGGCAGGATGCGCGCGTCGCTGGCCAGCTTGGACAGGGTGGCGTCCGGCGCGGGCGGGCAAGCGGTGCGCGAGGCCGCGACGCCGGCGTCCACCGGCAGCGCGGTGTCCCGGATCCCGCACCCGCTGAGCGCGGTGGCCGCGACGGCGGCCAGCACCAGGGCGGCGCCCAGCCGCCGCCCGGCGGGGAGCGGCCCGCGGCGCGGGGCGCGGGGCAGGTCGCCTCGGGTTCGCGGCAGGTCGCGTCGGATGCGGGGTCGGATTCGGGGCCCGGGGGCGCCGCTGTCGTGGTTCACGTCCGGCCGTCCTTCGACGTGCTGTCGCAGTGGGGGTCGTCGTCGGGCCCTGGCCCGGCCCCGGCGGGGCCGCCGTCCGCGGCCAGCGGGTGTCCCGCCGCCACCTTGGGCTTCATCGGCAGGCGCAGGGTGAACACCGCGCCGCCGCCCTCGGCGGCGTTCTCGGCGGTGATCGTGCCGCCGTGGATGCGGGCGTTCTCCATGGCGATCGACAGGCCGAGCCCGCTGCCCTCCGAGCGCCGCCGGGCCGCGTCCGCCTTGAAGAAGCGGTCGAAGACGTGCGGCAGCACGTCCTCCGGGATGCCGGGCCCGCCGTCGGCGACCCGGACCACCAGCTCGTCGCCCTCGGCCCGGACCCGGACCCGGACCGGCGAGCC
Organism: Streptacidiphilus cavernicola; assembly: GCF_042510955.1. Classification (NCBI taxonomy): domain Bacteria; kingdom Bacillati; phylum Actinomycetota; class Actinomycetes; order Kitasatosporales; family Streptomycetaceae; genus Streptacidiphilus; species Streptacidiphilus cavernicola. Next base: position 113,484 of record NZ_JBHFAB010000006.1, on the reverse strand, counting down.
CCCGTGCTTCAGCGCGTTGCCGATCAGGTTGGCCAGGACCACGTCCACCCGGCGCGGGTCGATCCGGGCGACGATCCCGCGCGGCGCGTCCAGCTCGACCGCGTCCAGCCAGGCCCGGGTGTCGATGCAGGAGGTCAGCAGGTCGGAGACGTCGATCTCGTCCAGCACGACCTTCGCCGTGCCGGCGTCGAAGCGGGTGACCTCCATCAGGTTCTCCACCAGCTCGGTGAGCCTGCGGGTCTCGTTGACGACCAGCCGGACCGCCGGGGCGATCATCGGGTCGAGGGTGTCCGCCTCGTCCTCCAGGATGTCGGTCACCGCGGTCATCGCGGTCAGCGGCGTCCGCAGCTCGTGCGACATGTCGGCGACGAACCGGCGGCTGGCGTGCTCGCGCGCGCTCAGCTCCTCGACCTGCGCCTGGAGCGCCTCCGCGGCCTCGTTGAAGGTGTGCGACAGCTCGGCCAGCTCGGCCGCGCCGCTCACCTCCAGCCGGGTGTCCAGCTGTCCCGCGCCCAACTGCCGTGCGGCGTCGCCCAACCGGGCCACCGGACGGAGCACGGTGGACGCCGCCGCCTGGGCCAGCAGGGCCGAGCCGACCAAGGCCAGCAGCGTGGCGATGGCCAGCGACCAGGCCAGCGAGTCCATGTCCCGGCGCTCGCCGTCCAGGGACTTGAACATGTAGGCGGTGGGCCCGCTCGGCGCCACCTCGGTGCCGCCGACCAGGTAGGGGGTGCCGTTGACAGTGATCCGCTGCCAGAACAGGTGGTACTGGTCCGGGGCGCTGGCGCAGTGCGCGCAGCGGTTGGTCACCGAGCGCTGCAGCCCGGCCGGGACCAAGGCCTGGGTGAGCGAGCTGTCGGTGGCCACCGAGCAGCCGTTGTGCACCAGCACCACGCTGTACTGCAGCCCGGAGTGCGCCACGATCAGCGCGGCCTGCGCCAGCTGGTCGCAGGTCGGCTCCAGCGGCAGGTCGGTGACGGTACGGCTGACCTGGCTGCGGAAGTCCGACAGCGCGGTGTCCTGGGTGCGCTTCAGCACCGCGTCCCGGTTCAGCCAGTAGGCGATCCCCGAGGCGGACACCGCCGCGGCCAGCGCCACCAGCGCGAACACGGCGATCAGCCGTATCCGCAGCGAGGTCAGCCGGAGCCATCGGGCCGGCCAGCTCCCGGTGCGGGCGGCGCGGTCGGGGCGGGAGGGACGCTCCGGGCGCCGGGAGCCCGGGGTCTCGGTGGTCTGTTCCGTCACGGTGCTGTTCGCTGCCTCGCCGTTGCTGGAGCCGCTCGCTGGACTGGGGGTGCGCCGCGCAGCCTACTGCGGCGGGTCCAGCCGGTAGCCCACGCCGCGTACCGTGCGGATCAGCGTCGGCTCGGACGGGACGTCCTCGACCTTCGCCCGCAGCCGCTGCACACAGGCGTCCACCAGCCGCGAGTCGCCCAGGTAGTCGTGCTCCCAGACCAGCCGCAGCAGCTGCTGCCGGGACAGCGCCTGGCCCGGCCGCTGGCTCAGCTCCAGCAGCAGCCGCAGCTCGGTCGGGGTGAGCTGGAGGTCCTGGCCCGCCTTGGTGACCGTCATCGCGCTGCGGTCGATCACCACGTCCCCGTACGCGGAGGAGTCCGAGCTCTCCCGCTCGCCGCGGCGCAGCACCGCCCTGATCCGGGCGTCCAGCACCCGCGGCTGCACCGGCTTCACCACGTAGTCGTCGGCGCCCGACTCCAGGCCCACCACCACGTCGATGTCGTCGCTGCGCGCGGTCAGCAGGATGATCGGCAGCTGGTCGGTGCGGCGGATCCGGCGGCAGACCTCGAAGCCGTCGATGCCCGGGAGCATCACGTCCAGGACGATCAGGTCCGGACGCTTCTCCTTGAACAGCTTCAGCCCGTCCTCGCCGGAGGCCGCGGCGGATACCTGGTGGCCCTGCCTGGTCAGCGCGAGCTCAAGGCCCGTGCGGATGGCGTCGTCGTCCTCGATGAGCAGCAGATGTGACACGGCAGCCATTCTCACCCATCGGGTGCGGATTGTTCGAGCCCTACCAGGGCCCTACCTCTGTGACAGGCCTGTGACAGTCGACGGACACGGCCATGACGAGCCCCAGGCAAGCTTTTGCTTGTCGAAGTCGGGGGACTTCGAAGCACACCGGTACCGACATCCACAGGGAGCGCAGCATGAACGCAGTAACCGAGGCCCGGAGCACCGCGGCACTTCGCGCTGCGCGCCCCGGCCACACCGCGCCGGGCCACACCGCACCGCACCGGCAGTCCTCGCTCCAGGCCGTTCACGGTGTCGGACGCGGTGCGGCGCACGACGGTTCCACGACCGTCACCCTGACGCTCCGCGGAGTGGTGCGCGGCACCGCCGTCCGCGAGCTGCCGGCCGGCGCCGCGGGCCCCGTGGGGGTGGCCCCGGCGCCGGCACCGGAGACCGGCGGCGGCCCCGGGCCGAGCGCGGAGGAGGAGTTCTCGGCCTACGTCCGGGAGCGCCGCGCCTCGCTCTACGCCACCGCCTACCACCTCACCGGGGACCGGTTCGCGGCCGAGGACCTGCTGCAGAGCGCGCTCTTCAGCACCTACCGGGCCTGGGACCGGATCACCGACAAGGCCGCGGTCGGCGGCTACATGCGCCGGACCATGACCAATCTGCACATCTCCGCGTGGCGCCGCCGCAAGGTCAACGAGTACCCGACCGAGGAGATGCCGGAGACCGTCGGCGACACCGACGCCATGGGCGGCACCGAGCTGCGCGCCGTCCTGTGGCAGGCGCTGGCGAAGCTGCCGGAGACCCAGCGCACCATGCTGGTCCTGCGCTACTACGAGGGCCGCACCGACCCGGAGATCGCCGATGTGCTCAACATCAGCGTCGGCACCGTGAAGAGCAGCATCTGGCGCGCACTGCGCCGGCTGCGCGAGGACGACATCCTGGCGTCGCGTGACGGCGACGCGGGTGAGGCTTTCGGCGAGCTGGTCGCTTAGCAACAGGCCGACCAGGCAGTCAGCACCACTCTCGCCGAGGGAAGACCCGGGGAGTCGCGTGGTCCGGGGGGACCACGGGACCCGCACTCCCGGGGGCAGTGCCAGGGGGAAGAGGGGGAACGGGGGGAACGTCGCGGGCGGGGGCCCGGCTCGGGGGAGCCGGAGCCCGCGACAGCATGGGGGACGGAACGGGCAGGGCACCTCGGGGGAGGTCGCCGCTGCCCGTTCCGTGTGTTCCGGTGCGTTCCGCCGCGTCCCCGTGCGTTCCGGCCCGAGCGGCCGGGTGAGGCCGGGTCAGCCGGCGTAGGCGGGGGCCGGGGCCGTGGTCACCGCGGCGATCCGGGCCAGCGCGTCCGGCCCGTCGCAGGCGTGGGCGCCCTGGGCGACCTGGCGGGCCACGATCCCGCGCTCGGCGCGCATCAGCCGCCAGCCGCGGTGCAGCAGGTAGGGGACGGACTTGCGGCGCTCCCGCACATCCCGGCGGAACCGCCGCCAGGCCGTGGTGGCCGGGCGGTTGCGCAGGCAGATCGCCGCGCCGAGCAGCCCCTCGGCCGCGCAGCGCCGGACGATCTCGGCGGCGAAGATCCCCTCGGCCACGAATGCCCCGGCGGACCCGCTGTCGGGCCCGGCGCCGTCCAGCACCAGGGTGTGCGTGCCGACCCGGCCGTTGTCGGGGATCGAGTAGACCGGGATCTCGGCCCGCCCCTCCGCGCACAGCGCCCGGATCGCGGCCATCGCGTCCTGGTCGTGCCAGGAGGCCGGGTCGTCCCAGTCCGGGCCGTCGCCGTCGGGCAGCCGGGGGAGGGTCGGGTCGTCCCCGTCCTTGTAGAAGTCGTCGAGCTGCAGCACCGGCAGCCCGGTCCGCTCCGCCAGCGTCGACTTCCCCGACCCGGACGGTCCGCACAGCAGGACGACACGGGCGGGACGGCGGCTGTTCACGGAATCGCTGCTCACGGGACCTCATTCTGACGCATCGCCCGGCCCGGCTGCACCGTCCGGGCGGTTCCGGTCAGCGGTTGGCGAGGCGGTGCACAAAGGCCAGGCCGGACCAGTCCTCGCCCAGCGCGGCCACTTTGACGTCCACCACGCCGGTCGGCAGCAGCAGTTCGCGGAGCAGGGTGTCGGTGATGTCACTGCTGTGCCCGGCGGCCCGACGGGGCCAGGCGATCCACAGGCAGCCGGCCGACGGCAGCGCCTTCACCAGGGCGGGGATGTCCTCTTCGAGCTCGGCCGCGGTGCGGAAGAAGGCGACGGCGACGTCCCAGCCGCCGGTGTCGGCGGTCTGCTCGACGCGTTCGGGCAGTCCGGCCAGCCCGGCCACGGTCCAGCCCTGCGGCGGGTGCACCAGGGCGACCCGCTGGCCTGCCTTGATCCGCAGCTTCTTGGCGAGGGGGGTTCCGGTGTCGCTCATGACCCCATCCTCGTCCTCATCCGCACCGGCGGCAGCGGGAGGGAACGGGAGGGAAAGCGAACGGGCACGCACTCGGGGGGGAGGAGCGCGTGCCCGTTCTCAGCGGGCGACCGGGCCCAGGGGGGGTGGGGCGGGCCGCCCGGCTTGTGAGGGGGCCCGACCCTCGGGTCAGATCCCCATCGGGTGCCACACCGTCTTGGTCTCCAGGAAGGCCAGCAGACGGTCGGTACCCGGAGCAGCCGTCCAGTCGTTGCCGGTGTCGGGCCGCCTTACACGCTTAAGGGTATCCGCTGCGAGCACTTCGAGAGCCCGCGCCGAGCCGGGGCCTTCCGGAGAATTCACCCCGGCGAGGTCCAGCGCGTTGACGTCCTGGTGCGAGGCCAGGGTCGGCGCGATGTCCTCGGTGCGCCCGGAGAGCAGGTTGACCACACCGCCGGGCAGGTCGGAGGTGGCCAGCACCTCGCCGAGGGAGAGCCCCGGCAGCGGTGCGTCCGTCGCCAGGGCGACCACCGCGGTGTTGCCGGTGGCGATCACCGGGGCGAGCGCCGACACCAGGCCGAGCAGCGAGAAGCCGGTTCCGGACTGCGGGGCGACGATGCCGACCACGCCGGTCGGCTCCGGGGTGGAGAGGTTGAAGTACGGGCCCGCGACCGGGTTGGCCGCGCTCGCGATCTGGGCGACCTTGTCGGTCCAGCCCGCGTACCAGACCCAGCGGTCGACCGCCGCGTCCACCAGGGCGGCGGCCTTCTTCGCGCCGACGCCCTCGCTCACCGCGACCTCGGCGGCGAACTGCTCGCGGCGGCCCTGCAGCATCTCCGCGGCGCGGTAGAGGATCTGGCCGCGGTTGTAGGCGGTCGCGCCGGACCAGCCGCCGACCGCCTTGCGCGCGGCGGCGACCGCGTCGCGGGTGTCCTTGCGGGTGCCCTGCGGCGCGTTGGCGAGCCAGTCGCCGGTCTTCCGGTCGGTCACCTCGTACACCCGTCCGCTCTCGGAGCGGGGGAACTTCCCCCCGACGAACAGCTTGTAGGTCTTGTAGACGTCGATACGGGTCCCAGTGTCAGACATCGAGGTACGCCTCCAGGCCGTGGCGACCGCCCTCGCGGCCGTAGCCCGACTCCTTGTAGCCGCCGAAGGGCGAGGTCGGGTCGAACTTGTTGAAGGTGTTGGACCACACCACGCCGGCCCTGAGCCTGGACGCCATCCACAGGATGCGCGAGCCCTTCTCGGTCCAGATGCCCGCCGAGAGCCCGTACGGGGTGTTGTTGGCCTTGGCCACCGCCTCCTCGGGCGTGCGGAAGGTCAGCACCGACAGCACCGGGCCGAAGATCTCCTCCCGGGCCACCCGGTGGGTCGCGCTGACGCCGGTGAAGACGGTGGGCGGGAACCAGTAGCCGGAGGTCGGCAGCTCGCAGGCGGGGGCCCAGCGCTCGGCGCCCTCGGCCTCGCCCGCGTCGGTCAGCTCGCGGATCCGGGCCAGCTGCGCGGCCGAGTTGATCGCGCCGACGTCGGTGTTCTTGTCCAGCGGGTCGCCGACCCGCAGGGTCTGCATCCGCCGCTTCAGCGCGTCGATGACCTCGTCGTGCACCGACTCCTGGACCAGCAGCCGGGAGCCCGCGCAGCAGACGTGGCCCTGGTTGAAGAAGATGCCGTCGACGATGCCCTCGACCGCCTGGTCGACCGGCGCGTCGTCGAAGACGATGTTCGCGGCCTTGCCGCCGAGCTCCAGCGACAGCTTGGTGCGGCTCCCGGCGAGGGTGCGGGCGATGGCCCGGCCGACCTCGGTGGAGCCGGTGAAGGCGACCTTGTCCACGCCCGGGTGCCCGGTCAGCGCGGCACCGGTGCGGCCGTCGCCGGTGACGATGTTGACCACGCCCCTGGGCAGCCCGGCCTGGCGGCAGATCTCTGCGAAGCGCAGGGCGGTCAGCGGGGTGGTCTCGGCGGGCTTGAGGACCACGGTGTTGCCGGTGGCCAGCGCCGGGGCGATCTTCCAGGCCAGCATCAGCAGCGGGAAGTTCCACGGGATGACCTGCGCGGCCACGCCGACCGGGCGCGGGTCCGACCCGTAGCCGGCGAACTCCAGCTTGTCGGCCCAGCCCGCGTAGTAGAAGAAGTGCGCGGCGACCAGCGGCAGGTCGACGTCGCGGGTCTCCCGGATCGGCTTGCCGTTGTCGATGGACTCCAGCACGGCCAGCTCGCGCGAGCGCTCCTGGATGATCCGGGCGATCCGGAACAGGTACTTGCCGCGCTCCGCGCCGGGCAGCGCGGACCAGCCGGCGAAGGCGGCGCGGGCGGCCTTCACCGCGCGGTCGACGTCCTCGTCCGTGCCCTGGGCGACCTCGGCGAGGACCTGCTCGGTGGACGGGTCCACCGTCTTCAAGGCCTCCTTGCCGCTGCTCTCGACGAACTCGCCGCCGATGTAGTGGCCGTAGGAGCTCGCGAGCTCGCCCGCGGCGGCCCGGGACTCGGGCGCGGGGGCGTACTCGAACAGCTTGCGGCCGGGGCTCCCGGCCGGGGCCGCTTCGGTCTTCTTCTTGGTCGCCACGGCTAGTCCACCGTCACATAGTCGGGACCGGAGTACCGGCCGGTGGTCAGCTTCTGACGCTGCATCAGCAGGTCGTTGAGCAGGCTGGAGGCGCCGAAGCGGAACCAGTCGGGGGAGAGCCAGTCGTCACCGAGCACCTCGTTCACCATCACCAGGTACTTCATCGCGTCCTTGGTGGTGCGGATGCCCCCGGCGGGCTTCACGCCCACCTGGACGCCGGTCGCGGCGCGGTAGTCGCGGACGGCCTCCAGCAGCACCATGGTCACCGGCGGGGTCGCGTTGACGGCGACCTTGCCGGTGGAGGTCTTGATGAAGTCGGCCCCGGCGATCATCGCCAGCCAGGAGGCCCGGCGGACGTTGTCGTAGGTCTGCAGCTCGCCGGTCTCGAAGATCACCTTGAGGTGCGCGGCGGTGCCGTCGGCGCGGGCGCAGGCCTGCCTGACCGCGCTGATGGTCTCGAAGACCTCCAGGTAGCGGCCGGAGAGGAAGGCGCCGCGGTCGATCACCATGTCGATCTCGTCGGCGCCGGCCGCGACCGCCTCGGCGGTGTCGGCCAGCTTCACCGGCAGCCCGGCCCGCCCGGACGGGAAGGCCGTGGCGACGGACGCCACCCGCACTCCGCTGCCGCCGACGGCGGCGCGGGCGAACGGGACCATGTCGGGGTAGACGCAGACCGCGGCGACCCGGGGCGCGCTCGGGTCGCTCGGATCGGGGCGCATCGCCTTGGCGCAGAGCGAGCGGACCTTGCCCGGGGTGTCCGCACCCTCCAGCGTGGTCAGGTCGATCATGGAGATCGCCAGGTCGATCGCATAGGCCTTGGCGGTGGTCTTGACGGACCGGGTGCCGAGGGACGCGGCACGCGACTGGAGGCCGACGGCGTCGATGCCGGGCAGCCCGTGCAGGAAGCGGCGCAGGGTCGCCTCCGACGAGGCGACCTCGGCGAAGGCGGCGGTCGCGGCGACCGTGGCTTCTGGGGAGGTGGGGGGCATGCTCACCAGCTGAGCATATCTACACGCGTAGTGTTCCGCCAGGTTCGGGGCTCGGTTCGGGGCTTTCGTCAATAAATGAGCAGCTGATGCCATAACGCAACCAGGCCCGCGGCTGATCCCGGCGGTCGGCTGAGGCAGAATCGGGAACCATGAGCGACCCCCAGGGCGACAACCCCTCAGGCCACAGCGCCGCAGGCCAGGAGACCCCCGTGCCGAGCAGCGCCGCCGCCGACCGTCCCGCTGCCGACCGTCCCGCAGACCGTCCCGCCGACCAGTACGCCGACCGGATCTACCGCTCGATGTCGGGCATCGTGGCCGGTGTGCTGCTGGCCGTCCTGACCGTCTGGTTCTGCGGCGACGCGGTGATCCGCGGCGGCGGCATGGCGCCCTGGTACGGGCTGGCGGCGCTGGTGCTGCTGCTTCCGCTGTTCCTGGCCTTCACCGTCATCCCGGCCGTCCGCGCCAACCCGGACCGGCTGATCGTGCGGAACCCGTTCCGGACGATCACCGCGCCGTGGAGCACGGTCGAGTCGATCCAGGCCGGGCTGTCCGTGGAGCTGCGTGCGGACGGGAAGAAGTACCAGGTCTGGGCCATCCCGGTGTCGCTGCGCCAGCGCAAGCGGGCCGGGCGCCGGGCGATGATGGCCAAGGGCGACCAGGCCGTGCAGGAGTCGCGCCGTTCCCGCACCGGCGGCGCGGACCGCTACCCGGTCGGCGGCCCCGGCCTGCGCAGCCGGGTCCGGGCCAACCCGGGCGGCGGAACCGGCTACGCCGAGAGCGCCGTGAACAGCGCCCCCGGCGCCTGGGCCGACCGCTCGGTGGACGAGCTGCGCGAGCTGGCCTCGCAGGCCGAGGGGCGGCCGACCGCGACCGGCCAGGTGTCGGTGGTCTGGGCCTGGTGGATCATCGCCCCGGTGCTGGCTGGTGCGGTCGCGCTGGCGGTCCTGGGCTTCGCGGGCTGACCCGGGCGCGGCCCGGTCGGATCGGCGGTCAGTCGGCGGGGGCCTCGACCACCAGGAGCTTGCGCAGCTGCGTCAGCTCCTCGTCGGTCAGGCCGTGCTGCCGGAGGAACTCCGCGGTGCTGCCGTGCCTGCCGTGCACCCGCTCCAGGAACAGCGCCAGCAGGGCGTCGTGGACCGGCCGGGAGCGGCGTTCGACGCCGTGCTCGTCCAGGTAGTAGACCGGCGGGCCGTCCAGGCCGAGTCCGGCGTTGGAGAGGGTGTAGTCGGCGCTGATGTCGCCGTGGTCCACGCCGAGCGCGGACAGCAGGACGGCGATGGTCACCCCGGTCCTGTCCTTGCCGACGGCGCAGTGGACCAGGGCCGGGAGCGCGCCGGGGGCGATCAGCCGACGTATGCAGGCGACGATCGGCGGGCCGGCGGTGTCGGCCATGAAGGCGTACATCACCTTGAGGCCGGGGGCCGGTCCGGAGCCGTCGCCCTCGCCGGAGCCCTCGCCGTCGCCGGAGCCCTCGCTCTCGATCTCCCCAGCGGCGGTCTCCGGGTTGCCCGAGGTGACGGCGGTCTCGGCCTTCGGCTCGAACGGGGGGAGCGTGGGGAGTGAGACCAGCTCGAAGTCCAGGCCGTGCCGCCGGTCGGGCCAGTGGTCGACCTCCTCCGCGCTGCGCAGGTCGACCACGGTACGGAGCCCCAGCGCGGCGAGTACGGCGGCGCCGTCCGGTTCCAGCTCGGTGAGCGAGGCCGAGCGGTAGAGCAGTCCGAGGCCGACCCGGCCGCCGTCGGCGGTGGCGAAGCCCCCGACGTCGCGCAGATTGCGCATCCCGGGGACGTCGATGAACCGCGCGGTTCCGCGGGCCGCGGTGCTGCGGTGCCCGGTGCTGCGGTGCGCGTGGGCGGGGCCGTCGGCGGGCTGGTCGGAGGGGCTGCCGGGCGGGGTGGCGTGATGATCCGTCGTCTCCATGCCGCTCAGCCTAGGACCCGCCCCCGACACCCCGACAGCACGCACCCGCCGCCCCGCCACCACCGCACCGCGACCCCGCAACGCCACCCCGACAGCACGCACCCGCCGCCCCCGCCACCGCCGCACCGCGACCCCGCACCGCCGCCCACGTGCCCGCCCCCGGGGCCCCGGCCGCGGCAGCACAGCCGCGCCGCGCCGTCCCGCTCCGTCGACGCCGGGTCGGCTCCCGCCGGATCCGACCGTGCGTCAGAACCCGCCCGCTGCCGCGAGGTCGTGTTTGAGGGCTGCCAGCAGCTCGTCCGCCGTTGCCCTCGCCCGGCTGAGGGCGTCCGCGGTGCCGACCGGGACCACCACCTCCAGGTAGCACTTCAGCTTGGGCTCGGTCCCGGACGGGCGCACCACCACCCGGGCCGCGTCCACCGCCCCGCCGCTGAGCCGGTAGCGGAGCCCGTCCGTGGGCGGCAGCCCGGCCCCGCCCTGCTCCAGGTCCTCGACCGAGTCCACCCGCAGCCCGGCCAGCTCGGCCGGCGGCCGAGCCCGCAGCCGGGCCATCGCGTCGGCGATCAGCCGCAGGTCGGCGACCCGGACCGAGAGCTGCTCGGTGGCGTGCAGGCCGTGCGTGACCGCCAGGTCGTCCAGCAGGTCGGACAGGGTCCGGCCGGAGGCCTTGAGGTCCGCCGCCAGTTCGGCCACCGCGAGCGCGGCGCTGACGCCGTCCTTGTCGCGGACCGCGTCCGGGTCGACGCAGTAGCCCAGCGCCTCCTCGTAGCCGTAGCGCAGCCCCTCCGCACGGGAGATCCACTTGAAGCCGGTCAGCGTCTCGGCGTAGCCGAGCCCCGCCGACGCCGCGATCCGGGACAGCAGCGAGGAGGAGACGATGGTGGTGGCGAAGGTCCCGGCGGCACGCCGGCCGACCAGGTGCTCGGCGATCAGCGCGCCGACCTCGTCCCCGCGCAGCATCCGCCAGCCGGAGTCCGCGGCCGGGTCCGGGACGGCGACCGCGAGCCGGTCCGCGTCGGGGTCGTTGGCGAGCACGATGTCGGGGCCGAGCGTGGCGGCGGCCCGGAAGGCCAGGTCCATCGCGCCCGGTTCCTCCGGGTTGGGGAAGCCGACGGTGGGGAAGTCCGGGTCCGGGTCGCCCTGCGCGGCGACCGTGCTCGGGGTGGGGAAGCCGGCCCGCTTGAACGCGGCGAGCAGGGTGTCCCGGCCGACCCCGTGCAGCGGGGTGTAGACCACGGACAGGTCGCGCGGCGCGTGCGGATCCACCAGCGCGGCGGCGCGGGCCAGGTAGGGCTCCAGGATCTCGGCCTCGGCCAGCAGCTCCCAGCCCTCGGTGGCCAGCGGCACCTGCTCCAGCGCGCCGACCTCGGCGATCCGCGCGGCGATCGCCGCGTCGTACGGCGGGACGATCTGCGAGCCCTCCAACGCGCCGCCCAGGTACACCTTGTAGCCGTTGTCGCGGGGCGGGTTGTGGCTGGCGGTGACCATCACCCCGGCCGCCGCGTCCAGGTGCCGGACCGCGAAGGCCAGCACCGGGGTGGGCAGCGGTCCCGGCAGCAGCGCGGCGCTGAGGCCCGCGCCGACCATCACCGCGGCCGTGTCCCGGGCGAACTCGTACGACTTGTGCCGGGCGTCGTAGCCGATCACCACCAGGCCGTGCGCGGCCTCCCGCTTGAGGTGGGCGGCCAGCCCGGCCGCGGCGCGGATCACCACGGCGCGGTTCATCCGCATCGGGCCCGCGCCCATCTCGCCGCGCAGCCCGGCGGTGCCGAACTGCAGCGTCCCGGAGAAGCGCGAGGCCAGCTCGGACCAGGCCCGCGCGTGCTGCTCGTCGGCCTCGCCCTCGGCGGCGGCGAGCAGGGCGGTCAGCTCGGCGCGGGTGTCCGGGTCGGGGTCCTCGGCGAGCCAGGCGCGGGCCTGCGCCAGCAGGTCGATGGCGGCGGTCGGCTTCATCGCGTGGTCCGTTCTGTCTCTGGGGTCTCGGCGGTACTCAGGCGTTTCTGAGGGGTGCTCAGCGGGCGTCGGGGCCGTACGACGAGCATGGCACCCGCCGCGGAGGGCGGCGGATGCCATGGGTCGGGCAGACGGGTGGGTCGGGGTCAGATCCGTTCGAGGACCTTGGCGAGCAGCGCGCCCATCCGGGTGGCGGAGGCGCGGCCCGCCTCCAGCACCTCGGCGTGGTTCAGCGGCTCGCCGGTGATGCCCGCGGCCAGGTTGGTGACCAGGGACAGGCCGAGCACCTCGGCGCCGGCCTCGCGGGCGGCGATCGCCTCCAGCGTGGTGGACATGCCGACCAGGTCGCCGCCGATGGCGCGGACCATGGCGATCTCGGCCGGGGTCTCGTAGTGCGGGCCGGTGAACTGGACGTAGACGCCCTCCTCCAGGCTCGGGTCGATCTCCCGGCACAGGGCGCGCAGCCGCGAGGAGTAGAGGTCGGTGAGGTCGATGAAGTTGGCGCCGACGATCGGCGAGGCCGCGGTCAGGTTGACGTGGTCGCTGATCAGCACCGGCTGCCCGGGCGCCATGCCCTCCCGGAGCCCGCCGCAGCCGTTGGTCAGCACGACCGTGCGGCAGCCCGCGGCGACGGCGGTGCGGACGCCGTGGGCGACGGCGGCGACGCCGTGGCCCTCGTAGAAGTGGGTGCGGCCGAGGAAGACCAGGGCGCGGGTGCCGCCGACGGTGATCGAGCGGACCAGGCCGGAGTGCCCGGCCACGGCGGGCGGGGCGAAGCCGGGCAGCGCGGTGATCGGGAACTCGTGCTCGGGCTCGCCGAGTTCGTCGGCGGCCGGGACCCATCCCGATCCCATCACCAGCGCGACGTCGTGGTTCTCCACGCCGGTGAGGGCGCGCAGCGCGGCGGCGGCCTCCTTGGCGGCGGCGTACGGCGAGTACGGGTCGGCGGGCGTGTCGTCGGCGGTCCTGCTGCTGGTGTCAGCGGCGGCGACCGGCTGAGGGGATGCGTTCACAGGACTGAGGATATCCGTTTGTCCTACGCGCGTAGAAGAACGAACGGATGACATTTCCGGCATGCGTGTCGCCCGGCCTTGTACGGTCCTCCGATTGCCCGCCGAAAACGGCGCCGGAGCCCCTTGATCGTGGGCGGCCGATCCGCCCGGGACGGCCGTCTCGTATGCTCCGCGGACGGCGCGGCGCCCGACCGCCGCCGACCGCCCTTCCCCTGATCCGACCAGGAGCCACCTGTGAACCGTCCCGGCCTGAGCCGCCGCCGTCTGATGACCACCGGCGCCGGGGCGGCCCTCGCCGCGACCGCGGTCGGCGCCGCCGCCGGGCCCGCCGCCGCGGACACCGCCCCGGCGGCCGATCCGTACGTCGCCAAGCTGCCGCACCAGATCGAGGCCGAGCAGATCGTCGACTACCTGCTCAACACCGCCCCCGGCGACCTGCTGAACCAGTACAAGTCGATACCCGCGTTCGACGGGCAGTCGACCGTGGTGACCTGGGGCACCCCCGGGAACCCGGCGTCGTACCGGGTGCTGGCCCAGTGCGCCTCGTTCCAGACCCTGGTGCTGGAGCGGGCCTACGGAGCCGGGACCGGGTACGGGTGGGCCACGCCCGCCTACTTCAAGGACAACTTCTTCCCCGCCTCGACCGACACCTCGAAGCGCTACCCGGACGCCGCCGAGTTCCGGACCGGCTTCGCCGACGCGGCCGCCATCCTGAACCTCACCGCGGTCACCAAGCCGGTCAACCTCAGGCCGGGCGACCTGGTCGCCATCGACTACAACAACCCGAACGGCACGTACAGCGGCCACATCGTGATGATCCGCAAGCGCAAGGCGGCCTTCGCCTCCGGCGTGGACGCGCAGGTCGGCGCGGGTGCGGTGCCCTACGTCTTCGAGGTGGTCGACTGCACCGACACCCCGCACGGCGAGCCGAAGAACCCGCCGACCGGCAGTCTCGCGGACTACCAGGCCTACCCGGACACCCGCTACGTCTACACCGATCCCGACGTCGACCTGCAGACGAACACCGGGGTCGGCTACGGGCACATGGTCTTCTACGCGGACCCGGTCACCAAGCTGTTCGCCGGGCACCGCTGGAGCGTCAACGACGCCTCGCCGCTGACCGTCGCCCAGCAGCCGATCGCGGCGGCCCGGGTCTACCTTGGCCAGCTCGGCTAGCAGGGGCGCTTGCGGAGCTCCATCACGTAGTCGTGCGGGGCGCCGGCCGACTCCGCGGCGTCGGCGATGATGCCGAGGTAGCGGGCCGAGGGCAGGCCGCCCTCGTAGTCGTTGAGGACGTAGGTCCAGGCGGTCAGGTCGCCCTCCAGGGTGTGCACCCGGACCTTCATCTTGCGGTAGAAGCCCAGCGGCAGGCCCTCCCAGCGGTCCAGACCCGCCTCGTCGCCGGGGGCGATGTCGTAGAGGCCGACGAAGACCTGGTCCTTCTCGTCCTCGACCACCGTGGCGATCGAGCCCTCCCAGCCGAACTGCTCGCCGCCGAAGGTCAGCCGCCAGCCGTCCAGCCAGCCGGTGCAGCGCAGCGGTGAGGCCGGGGCCCGGCGGCTCATCTGCCGTGCGTCGAGGTTGCTGGCGTAGGCGGCGTAGAGCGACATGCGTCACAGCGTACGGGAGTCGTGCCAGGCGGCGGACTCCGGACGGTCCAGCCCGGTGTCGTGCGGGGTCGAAGGTGCGGGACAATGGTGTATGTGACTCGGATAGTGATCATCGGCGGCGGACCTGGCGGATACGAGGCGGCGCTCGTCGCCGCCGACCTCGGCGCGGAGGTGACCGTCGTGGACCGCGACGGCCTCGGCGGCGCGGCGGTGCTGACGGACTGTGTGCCGTCCAAGACCCTGATCGCCACGGCCGAGGTGATGACCAGCTTCGACAGCTCCTACGAGGAGTTGGGGATCAGGGTCGGCGCCGAGGGGCCGCAGGCGGGCGCCCGGGTGGTGGGCGTGGACCTGGGCAAGGTCAACCGACGGGTGAAGCGGCTCGCCGTGGCCCAGTCGCACGACATCACCCAGTCGGTCACCCGGGCCGGGGTCACCCTGCTGCGCGGCTCCGGACGGCTCGCCGAGGGCGGGCAGGGCGTGGACGGCTCGCGCGGCGTGGTCGTCGACCTCGCCGAGGGCGGCACCCGGGAGCTGCGCGCCGACGCGGTGCTGATCGCCACCGGCACGCACCCGCGCGAGCTGCCGGACGCGGCGCCGGACGGCGAGCGGATCCTCAACTGGACCCAGGTGTACGACCTGGACGAGCTGCCGGACGAGCTGATCGTGGTCGGCTCCGGTGTCACCGGCGCGGAGTTCGCCGGCGCGTACCAGGCGCTGGGCTCGCGGGTGACGCTGGTCTCCAGCCGGGACCGGGTGCTGCCGGGCGAGGACCCGGACGCCGCGACCGTGCTGGAGGACGTGTTCCGGCGGCGCGGGATGAACGTGATGTCGCGCTCCCGCGCGGAGTCGGTGCGGCGGGTCGGCGACAAGGTCGAGGTGGCGCTGTCCGACGGACGGGTGATCACCGGGTCGCACTGCCTGGTGGCGGTCGGGTCGATCCCCAACACCGCCGGAATGGGCCTTGAGGGCGCCGGGGTCACCCTGACCGAGGGCGGCCAGGTGAAGGTGGACCGGGTCTCTCGGACCACCGCGCCCGGGGTGTACGCGGCCGGTGACTGCACCGGGGTGTTCATGCTGGCGTCGGTGGCCGCGATGCAGGGCCGGATCGCGATGTACCACGCGCTGGGGGACGCGGTGCAGCCGCTGAACCTGAAGACGGTGGCCTCCAACGTCTTCACCGATCCCGAGATCGCCACGGTGGGTTACAGCGCGGCCGACGTCGAGTGCGGGAAAATGGACGCGGTCTGCGTGAAGCTGCCGCTGCGCGGCAATCCGCGGGCCAAGATGCAGGGCATCAGGGACGGCTTCGTGAAGCTGTTCTGCCGTCCGGGCACCGGCATCGTGGTGGGCGGGGTGGTGGTCGCGCCGCGGGCCAGCGAGCTGATCCACCCGATCTCGCTGGCGGTGGACAACAACCTGACGGTGGAGCAGGTGGCCAGCGCGTTCACGGTGTACCCGTCGGTCTCCGGGTCGATCGCCGAGGCGGCCCGCCAGCTGCACATCCGGAAGCGGGAGACCGCGGCGGGGGCGTGAGCCGGAGTTCGCGGGGGCGTGGGAATCGCGGGACGGCGCGCATTGTAAGGGTGCGCGCTGGCCGGTGGCGGACAACTTCGACTACTAAGGGCAAACGCCTGAAAGCAGATGGTCATGCACGTTACCGTCTGTTTTGTGTTCGCAGCAGAACGTCGCCAATTGATCCTCGAAATGGTGCGCGCCAATGGAGCCGTCTCGCTCCGGGAGCTCGCCCGCGTCGTCCAGACCTCCGAAGTGACGGTCCGTCGTGACGTCCGCGTGCTGGAGGCCGAAGGCCTCCTGGACCGCAGGCACGGCGGAGCGGTGCTCCCCGGGGGTCTCACCAGAGAATCGGGATACCCGCAGAAGCCGCAGCTCTCCCCGGCCGAGAAGGCCGCGATCGCCGACCTGGCCGCCACGATGGTCACCGAGGGGGACGCGATCGTGATCGGCGCGGGGACCACCACCCAGGAGTTCGCGCGCAGGCTGTCCCGGATCTCCGGGCTGACCGTGGTCACCAACTCGCTGCTGGTCGCCCAGGCGCTGGCGCAGGCGAACCGGGTGGAGGTGGTGATGACCGGGGGGACCCTCCGCGGCTCCAACTCCGCGCTGGTGGGCAGCGGGGCCGAGCAGTCGCTGCAGGGGCTGCGGGTGAACCGGGCCTTCGTCTCCGGCAGCGGGCTGACCGCGGAGCGGGGCCTGTCCACCACCAACATGCTGTCGGCGAGCGTCGACCGGGCGCTGGTGGCCGCGGCGGCGGAGGTGGTGGTGCTGGCCGACCACAGCAAGCTCGGCTCCGACACCATGTTCCGCACGGTGGCGACCGAGCGGATCACCTGCCTGGTGACGGACGAGCAGTCCGGCGTCTCCGAGGTGGCGGCACAGGAGTTGGACGCCCTGGCCGACCACGGGGTGCAGGTGTGCGTGGCACAGGCGGGTCAGGGCGCGGGCCTGCCGACCCCGCCGCTGGGCGCGGGGGCCGCGGCCGGCGGGATGCCCTTCCCCGGGCAGCGCCGCGCGGTGGCCGCACGGGGCGTCAGCCGGGCGTAGGCCCGGCCGGGGTCTCCGTCGCCGCGGTCGCCCCGCCCCCTCCGAGGAGGAGGCGGGGGCGAGGGCGGGTCAGTCCTTGATCTCGCAGATCGCCGCGCCGGAGGTGACGGTCGCGCCGATGGCCGCGGTGAGGCCGACCACGGTGCCGGCCTTGTGCGCGTTCAGCGGCTGCTCCATCTTCATGGCTTCGAGGACGACGATCAGCTCGCCCGCGGCGACGACCTGGCCCTCCTCGACGTTGATCTTGACGATGGTGCCCTGCATCGGCGAGGCCAGGGTGTCGCCGGACGCCGCGGAGTTGGACTTCGAGGCGGTGGCCCGGCGCTTGGACTTGGCGGTGGGCTTGGCGGCGGAGGAGGTCGCCAGGTTCGCCGGGAGCGAGACCTCGATCCGCTTGCCGCCGACCTCGACCACGACCGTCTCGCGGGTGTCCGGCTCGTCGGTGTCCGCACCGGTCGGGACGAACGGCGGGATGGTGTTGACGAAGTCGGTCTCGATCCAGCGGGTGTAGATGCTGAAAGGATCGCCGGTGAAGGCCGGGTCGACCACCACGGCGCGGTGGAACGGGATGGCCGTGGCCATGCCCTCGACCTGGAACTCGGCCAGCGCGCGGGCCGCGCGCTGGAGCGCCTGGGTCCTGTTCGCGCCGGTGACGATCAGCTTGGCCAGCAGCGAGTCCCAGGCCGGGCCGATCACGCTGCCGCTCTCCACGCCGCTGTCCAGGCGCACGCCGGGACCGGTCGGCGGGACGAAGCGGGTGACCGTGCCGGGGGCGGGGAGGAAGCCGCGGCCCGGGTCCTCGCCGTTGATCCGGAACTCGAAGGAGTGGCCGCGGGCCGGCGGGTCGTCGTAGCCGAGCGCCTCGCCGTCGGCGATCCGGAACTGCTCGCGGACCAGGTCGATGCCGGTGACCTCCTCGGTCACCGGGTGCTCCACCTGGAGCCGGGTGTTGACCTCCAGGAAGGAAATCGTGCCGTCGTTGGCGACCAGGAACTCGCAGGTGCCGGCGCCGACGTAGCCGGCCTCCTTGAGGATGGCCTTGGAGGCGCTGTAGAGCTGCTCGTTCTGCGCGTCGGTGAGGAAGGGGGCAGGGGCCTCCTCCACCAGCTTCTGGTGCCGCCGCTGCAGCGAGCAGTCGCGGGTGCTGACGATCACGACGTTGCCGTGGGTGTCGGCCAGGCACTGGGTCTCGACGTGCCGCGGCTGGTCCAGGTAGCGCTCGACGAAGCACTCGCCGCGGCCGAAGGCGGCCACCGCCTCGCGGACCGCGGAGTCGTACAGCTCGGGGACCTCGTCCAGGTTGCGGGCGACCTTGAGGCCGCGGCCACCGCCGCCGAAGGCCGCCTTGATGGCGATCGGCAGGCCGTGCTCCCGGGCGAAGGCGACGACCTCGTCCGGTCCGGAGACCGGGTCCGGGGTGCCGGCCACCAGGGGGGCCCCGGCCCGCTGGGCGATGTGACGGGCCGCCACCTTGTCACCGAGGTCGCGGATGGCTTGCGGCGGCGGACCGATCCAGGTCAGCCCGGCGTCCAGGACGGCCTGGGCGAACTCGGCGTTCTCGGAGAGGAAGCCGTAGCCGGGGTGGATCGCGTCGGCGCCGGAGTCCTCGGCCGCCTTGAGTACCTTGGCGATGTCGAGATAGCTGGTAGCCGGGGTGTCGCCACCGAGGGCGAAGGCCTCGTCGGCTGCGCGGACATGCAGCGCGTCCCGGTCCGGTTCGGCGTATACGGCGACGCTGGAGATACCCGCGTCACGACAGGCCCGGGCGACGCGGACTGCGATCTCTCCGCGGTTGGCGATGAGCACCTTGCGCACAATGGCTCCCTTCTTGAACCGTGGATGAGTTTATGGAGTACGGGGGGTACTTGGTGAGCCGGGTCCGGTGGTGACCTTGCCCACACGGAGGGTGATTCCCTGTGCCCACGGTACGCCGGGCCTCTTGAGGAAGGGTTGTGCGGCACAGGCCTTCCGCGCATGGCTACTCATCAGTAAGGTGCCGACATGAGAATCTGGGCGGCCTTCGGAGCGGCTCTGCTGCTGTTGCTGGAAGCACTGGTGACCACCGTTCTGGCGCTGGTGCTGGGCCTCGGCATCAAGCGGCAGAACATGTCCCTGGCCGGGCTGGCGCCGAGCGGGATGGCCCTCGGGGTGTGGGTCGGACTGGGCGCCCTGGCCGGGTTCCTGGTGCTGGTGGCGCTGCTGCTGGCTTTCACGGGCGCCCGCAGGCGTGCCATGGGGCGGCCCACAAGGATTCTGCTGATTGTCTGTGCGGTGCTGCACGCGCTGCTCGCGGCGGTGACGCTGGCGCTGTCCGGGGTGCTCGCGTTCGTGGTGCTGATCGTCACGCTGGGCTTCCTGGTGCTGCTGATTCAGCTGGGACCGGCGCAGCCGGACGCGGCGCCGACGCCGGCCCGGTGACGTCGCCGACCAGCTCGACCACGTCGGCCCCGTAGGCGTCGGCCTGGACCACCCGGAGCAGCAGGCAGAAGGTCGTGTCGGTGGAGTACCGCCGCATCAGCTCGTGGTGGTGCCGGGTCAGGTAGCGCACCGCGGCGAGGTTGGAGGTCGCGGTCTGGCCGCAGACCAGGAAGGTCGGCCGCTCGCCCTGTCCGGCGACGATCCGGCCCAGCGCCACGTAGTCGGCCCTGCCCTTCTCGCGCAGGTGCACCTGGTCGCCGATGAGCAGTTGGTTCAGGCCGGTCTCGTCCCACTCGGTAGTGATCGCCACGCCGGGGAGCCGCCAGCGCAGGTGGGCGGCCATCCGGTCGTTGGCGGCCGGGCCGCCGATGCAGAACTCGGCCTTGCCGCCGATGCCCTGGTGCACCTCGTTGTGGGCGACGATCTCGGCCTCGGCGCCGCACTCGCGGACCAGGGCGGCGAGTTCCATCAGGGCGTAGGCGTCCCGCTGGCCGACCGTGCGGTCCACGGTCACCCCGGCCTTGTGCGGGACCACCAGCAGGCACTCGGAGCCCCTGGGGAGGCCGAAGAACTCCCGGGTGCGGTTCAGTCTGCGGCGGCGCAGGGCAGACTGCAGCGCCCAGGCGGCGCCGGCGCTGATCGCGCTGGACACGACGCCCAGGATGACGTTGAGCAGCCCGTCGCTCATCTGTTCCCCCTCCGCTGAGGCCTCCAGAGTAGGGGGCGACGGAGGGTCAGGCCCAGAGGTCGGTGATGCTGACGCCCAGTTCCAGGAGCAGGGTGCGGAGCAGCGGCAGCGAGAGGCCGATGACATTGCCGTGGCTGCCGTCGACGCCGTCGACGAAGGGGGCTGACCTGCCGTCAAGTGTGAACGCCCCGGCGACGTGCAGCGGTTCGCCGGTGGCGATGTAGGCGGCGATCTCGGTGTCGGTGGGGGTGCCGAAGCGGACGGTGGTGGAGGCGGTGGCGGAGGCCTGCCGCCCGGTCCTGGTGTCGATCACGCAGTGGCCGGTCTCCAGCACCCCGCTCCGGCCGCGCATCGCCTGCCAGCGGGCCAGCGCCTCGGCGGCGTCGGCGGGCTTGCCGAGCGCCTCGCCGTCCAGGTCGAGCACCGAGTCGCAGCCGACCACCAGCGCCGGGGCGTCGGTCCGCGCGGCCACGGTGCGGGCCTTGGCCTCGGCGAGGAGCAGCGCGAGGGCGCCGGGGGTGGCGGCGCTGAGGGCGTCCTCGTCCACGCCGCTGACGACCACCTCGGGGGCGAAGCCGGCCTGCCGGAGCAGGCCGAGGCGGGCGGGGGAGGCGGAGGCGAGGATCAGCGGGAGGGTCATACCGGAAGCCTAGCCAGGTCCGCCCGCGGTCCGGCCGTCCGTCCGGCGGTCAGGCCGTCAGTCAGGCCGTCACCAGGACCAGCAGCAGGATCGCGAAGGCGGCGATGAGCAGCCCCGCGCGGCGCAGGAGCGCGTTCAGCCGGCGCTTCTCCTGCACGGTCTCGTCGACGGGGTCGGACCACAGCACGCTTCCCAGCCTGCGGCGGAACCCCGTCCCGCGCCTGAGTACGGGTACTCAGATTTCACGGGACGGGGCTCGGGTAGCAGCGGTTCCCGGGTACCGGCGTTCCGGGCGCTCAGCGGGCCCAGGCCGAGGTGCGCCAGGCGGTCGGACCGGGCCGCCGGATCCGCAGCGCGCGGGCCCGGGAGGACCAGGCGGCGGCGGGGGCGTCGTCGGCGACTCGGGCGGCGTTGGCCGCCGCTCGGGCCGAGACCACCGCCAGGACGGCGGCCAGTTCCTCCGGGCTGGGGCGGCCGTGCAGGACCTTGATCGGGGGCATGGCTTCTCCTTACAGGGGGATGTTGCCGTGCTTCTTGGGCGGCAGGGTCTCACGCTTGTTGCGCAGCGCGCGCAGCCCCCTGACGATGTGCTGCCGGGTCTCCGACGGCAGCACCACCGCGTCGATGTAGCCGCGTTCGGCCGCGACGTAGGGGTTGAGCAGGGTGTCCTCGTAGGCCTCGATGAGTTCGGCCCGGCGGGCGTCCTTGTCCTCGGCGGCGGCGAGGTCGGCGCGGTGCAGGATGTTGACGGCGCCCTGGGCGCCCATCACCGCGATCTGGGCGGTGGGCCAGGCCAGGTTGAGGTCGGCGCCGAGGTGCTTGGAGCCCATCACGTCGTAGGCCCCGCCGAAGGCCTTGCGGGTGATCACGGTGATCAGCGGGACGGTGGCCTCGGCGTAGGCGTAGATCAGCTTGGCGCCGCGGCGGATGATGCCGTCCCACTCCTGGCCGGTGCCGGGCAGGAAGCCGGGGACGTCCACGAAGGTCAGCACCGGGATGTTGAAGGCGTCGCAGGTGCGGACGAAGCGGGCGGCCTTCTCCGAGGCGTCGATGTCCAGGCAGCCGGCGAACTGCATCGGCTGGTTGGCGACCACGCCGACGGCGTGGCCCTCGACCCGGCCGAAGCCGGTGACCATGTTCGGCGCGAACAGCGACTGGGTCTCCAGGAACTCGCCGTCGTCCAGGACGTGGCCGACGACCTTGATCATGTCGTAGGGCTGGTTGGCCGAGTCGGGGACGATCCCGTCCAGCTCCAGGTCCAGCGGGCCGGTCGCGAGGTCGGCCTCCTCGGGGAAGGCCGGAGGCTCCTCCAGGTTGTTGGAGGGCAGGTAGGAGAGCAGCGCCTTGACGTAGTCCACCGCCTCCTTCTCGTCCGAGGCCAGGTGGTGCGCCACGCCGGACTTGGAGTTGTGGGCGCGGGCGCCGCCCAGCTCCTCCATGCCGACGTCCTCGCCGGTGACGGTCTTGATCACGTCGGGCCCGGTGATGAACATGTGCGAGGTCTGGTCGGCCATCACCACGAAGTCGGTGATCGCGGGGGAGTAGACCGCGCCGCCGGCGCAGGGGCCCATGATCAGCGAGATCTGCGGGATCACGCCGGAGGCCAGCACATTGCGCCGGAAGATCTCGCCGTAGAGGCCGAGCGAGGCCACGCCCTCCTGGATCCGGGCGCCGCCGGAGTCGTTGATGCCGATCATCGGGCAGCCGGTCTTCAGTGCGAAGTCCATCACCTTGACGATCTTCTCGCCGAAGACCTCGCCGAGGGAGCCGCCGAAGACGGTGAAGTCCTGGGCGAACACCGCGACCTGACGGCCGTCCACGGTGCCGTAGCCGGTGACCACGCCGTCGCCGTAGGGGCGGGTGCGCTCCTGGCCGAAGTTGGTGGAGCGGTGCCGGGCGAACTCGTCGAACTCGACGAACGAGCCCTCGTCCAGCAGCAGCGCCACCCGCTCGCGGGCGGTCAGCTTGCCCTTGGCGTGCTGCTTCTCGATGGCGCGGGCGGAGCCGGAGTGGGTGGCTTCGTCGAGTCGCCGCCGCAGGTCGGCGATCTTGCCGGCGGTGGTGTGACTGGCCGCGCCCTCATTGGCGATTTCGGCGTGGGACATCCGGCGCGACTCCCGTCAGAGAAGGGGGTAGTGCCAGCAGCTCCGCCGGCACCAACGGGTGAGGTTTCCGTTGAGTAGCGTAGTCATGACCGGCGTATGGCGGATACGGGGAGTGACCGGGGTCATAGGGTTGGTGACATGACTTTCTCTCCCTGGAGTGACCTGGACCGCCCGCCGCTGCGCGGGGCGGCGCTGGAGCGGGCAGTGCTGCGGCCCGGCGGGCTGTGGACCTCGGTGCGGGTGGTGCCGGAGACCGGCTCCACCAACAGCGACCTGGTCGCCGCCGCGGCAGGCGGCCTGGCCGCAGGAACGGTGCTGGTCGCCGAGGAGCAGACGGCGGGGCGCGGACGGCTGGCCCGGAGCTGGACCGCGCCGGCCCGGTCCGGGATCTTCCTGTCGATGCTGCTCCGGCCGGAGGTGCCGAAGCACCGCTGGGGCTGGCTGCCGCTGCTGGTCGGGGTCGCCGCCGGGTCAGCGCTGGGCCGCGCGGCGGAGACCGAGGTGCGGCTGAAGTGGCCCAACGACCTGCTGGTGACGGTGGGGGCGGAGGAGCGCAAGCTCGGCGGCATCCTGGCGGAGCTGGCCGGGGACGCGGTGGTGGTCGGGATCGGCCTCAACGTCAGCCTGCGGGCGGAGGAGCTGCCGGTGCCGGGCGCAGGGTCGCTGCTGCTGGCCGGCGCGGCGGTGACCGACCGGGAGACGCTGCTGCGGGCGCTGCTGCGCGGCTTCGACGAGCTGTACGGCGAGTGGGTCGCCGGGGAGGGCGACCCGGAGCTCAGCGGCCTGCGCGCGGCGTACCAGGCGCAGTGCGCGACGCTGGGCCGCCGGGTGCGGGTCGAGCTGCCCGGCGACCGGGTGCTGGAGGGCGAGGCGACCGGGGTGGACGGGGACGGGAGACTGGTGGTGGCCGACGACGAGGGCGGGACCACCGCGGTCGGCGCGGGCGACGTGGTCCACGTCAGGGGGCAGGGGTAGGCCGCCCCGAGGTGCCCTGAGCGGGGGCGGGATGACTCGATCCGGGGGATTCCGTGCGAGGATTCGTGCGGGCGGTGGTGTGAGCAAGGCCACAGGGCGTGAGCGCGAGGGTGGACAGGTGGGCGACGAGGACCGGATGGCAGGAGCAGTCGGGGACGGACCGTCCGACGACGCCGACGGGGACGACCCCCGGTCCGGCGCCGCCGAGTCCGCGCCGGAGGCCTCCGCTCCCGACTCGGTGCCGCTCGCGCTGGAGCGGCTGATCCTGGACTCCGAGCGCCAGTACACCCCGTTCCAGGCGGCCCGCGCCGCGGGCGTGTCGATGGAGCTGGCCTCGCGCTTCTGGCGGGCCATGGGCTTCGCCGACATCGGCCAGTCGCGGGCGCTGACCGACGCGGACGTGATCGCGCTGCGCCGGCTGGCCGGCCTGGTCGAGGCCGGGCTGCTGAGCGAGCCGATGGCGATCCAGGTGGCCCGGTCCACCGGGCAGACCACGGCCCGGCTGGCCGAGTGGCAGATCGACACCTTCCTGGAGAACCTGACCTCCTCGGCCGAGCCCGGCCTGTCCCGCTCCGAGGTCGCCTACCCGCTGGTGGAGCTGCTGCTGCCGGAGCTGGAGCAGTTCCTGGTGTACGTCTGGCGGCGCCAGCTGGCCGCGGTGACCGGCCGCGTGGTCCAGGCCGCCGAGGACGTCGACATGCAGAGCGGGCGGCTCGCCGTCGGCTTCGCCGACCTGGTCGGCTTCACCCGGCTGTCGCGCCGCCTGGAGGACGAGGAGCTGGGCGAGCTGGTCGAGAACTTCGAGATCACCTGCGCCGACATCGTGGCCGGGCGCGGCGGCCGGCTGGTGAAGACCCTGGGCGACGAGATCCTCTACGTCTCCGAGGACGCCGGGACCGCCGCCGAGATCGGCCTCGCCCTGGTGGAGACGCTCAGCAAGGAGGACACCATGCCGGCCCTGCGGGTCGGCATGGCCTTCGGCGCGGTGACCACCCGGATGGGCGACGTCTTCGGCACCACGGTGAACCTGGCCAGCCGGCTGACCTCGATCGCCCCCAAGGACGCGGTGCTGGTGGACGGCGAGATGGCGGGCGCGCTGGAGCGGGAGGGCGCGGTCGCGCCGTCCGGCGCGGGCGGCGCGCTGGGGCTGCCGCCGGGCGCGGCCGACGCGCTGTCCGCAGTGGCCTCGGTGGGGCTGGACCCGGAGGACCGGGCGGTGGTGCTGGACGAGTCGGACGCCGCGTACCGGTTCGGGCTGCAGCCGATGTGGCGGCGGCCGGTGCGCGGGCTCGGCCTGGTCGAGCCGTGGCTGCTGAGCCGCAAACCCGGTTACGCCGGCGGCTGATCCCCCGGGGTACGGCCCCGGCCGCGTGGCGACGTCGTGGAATCCGGCGTTGTGTCCGGATTGTCCCTAGGCTGGTGACCGACGGTCAGTCGGGGCCGCGTGCGGGAAGGTGGCCAGGGCGTGCAGGGAGCGGACGCGCGGTTGCGGGCGGTGGTCGGACTCGCCCAGGCGATGTCCGCGGCGCAGTCACGGATCGAGGCGGTGCAGGTCGCCGCCCGGCGGGCGCGGGAGGCGCTGGACGCCGACATGGGCGCGGTCTCGGTCTGGGAGCGGGACACCGGACGGCTGCGGGTCCTGGTCAACAACGGCCTGCTGGCCCCCGGCGAGGAGGAGCTGCCGGAGGACGAGTCCTACCCGGTGGCCGACTACCCGGAGATCGCCCGGTTCCTGGCGCAGAAGGGCCAGGGCGACCCGTGGAGCGTGGACGGCCTGCCCCGGGCCTGGCTGCAGAGTGTGGACGACGACGCCGACGGCGCGGCCTGCCGGGAGCGCGCGGCCTCGCTGCGCCGCCGCGGCCGGGGCTGCTGCCTGGTCGCGCCGATCCTGCTGCGCGGCCGGGCCTGGGGCGAGCTGTACCTGGCCCGGCAGCAGGGCGCGCCGGTGTTCAGCCCGGACGACGCCGCCTTCGCCACCGTGCTCGCGGCCCAGATCTCGGCCGGGCTGGCGCAGAGCGAGCAGTTGGAGGAGGTGCGCCGGCTGGCCTTCACCGACCCGCTGACCGGTCTGGCGAACCGCAGGGCGATCGACGCCCGGCTCGACGCGGCGCTGGAGGCGCACCGGCGCGACGGGACGGTGGTGTCGCTGGTGGTCTGCGACGTCAACGGGTTGAAGCGGGTGAACGACGAGAAGGGCCACGAGGTCGGCGACCAGCTGCTGGAACGATTCGCCAACCAGCTGTCGCTGTGCGGGGCGCTGCTGCCGGGCAGCGTCGCCGGACGGCTCGGCGGGGACGAGTTCTGCCTGGTCGCCGAGGGCTCCCCGGCCGACGACGTGGTCCGGGTCGCCGAGGAGCTGTGCGCCCAGGCGCTGACGCTGGACCAGGGCGACGGCGTGGCCTGCGGGGTGGCCTCGACCGGCGACCCGATCGGCCCGGTGACCACGGCCGACCGGCTGTTCCGGCTGGCGGACGCGGCGCAGTACCGGGCCAAGGCGGGGGAGGCGGCGCAGCCGGTGGTGGCCGGCCGCGGGCAGCTGCCGGATCCGACGGTGCGGCTGGCCGAGGGCACGCTGGACGGCCGGGCGGACCTGCGCGGCCGGAAGAACGAGCGGCGGCGGTTCCGCGGGGCCCGGCACAGCGCCGATCCCGGACTGCTGCTCGCGGCGGTGATCGGCGCCCTCGACGAGGAGCAGCCGCCGCGCCGGGTCCACCCCGGCGACAGCCTGGGCCGGTTGGAGTTGGTCGCCGAGACGGCGGCCCGGCTGCTGGACGCCGTCTCCTGGTGGATCTCCTACGTCCCGCCCGGCACCGAGCGGATGCGCACCGCCCACTACGGCGTCCGCCGGATGACCCGCGGCCCGGCCAGCGTCCGGGCGCAGATCCAACGGGCCATCAACGACGCCCCCGACGCGGTGTTCGACCTGCGCTCCTACCCGCTGACCTCGCAGGCAGTACGCGGCGGCGCGTTCACCATGCGGACCGGCGTCCCCGGCAACGACCCGGCGGAGGAGGCGGTGCTCCTGGTCGGCGGCTACCGCGCGGTGCTGGCGGCCGGCGGCCACAACCCGGCCGGCGGCTGGCTGATCGAACTCTTCGCCGACGAGTCCACCCTCCCCTTCGCCGCCCTGGGTCCGGCCCTGCGCTCCCTGGTCGCGGTCGCCCTCTCCGGCCCGGCCTCCCCGCCGGGCTGAGGACCGGTCAGCCGTCGACGGTGATCCGCTCCGGGGCGTTGTAGACGTTGGCGCCGTGGTCGCGGAGGAAGCCGACCAGGGTGAGGCCGAGGTCGGCGGCGAGGTCGACGGCGAGGGAGGACGGGGCGGAGACCGCGGCCAGCAGCGG
This sequence comes from Streptacidiphilus cavernicola, assembly GCF_042510955.1. NCBI lineage: Bacteria > Bacillati > Actinomycetota > Actinomycetes > Kitasatosporales > Streptomycetaceae > Streptacidiphilus > Streptacidiphilus cavernicola. The sequence continues at coordinate 86,348 of NZ_JBHFAB010000006.1, read as the reverse complement.
CAGCCCGGCCATCGCCGCCTTCTGGGTCAGTTCGAACGAGGCCCGGCCGCTGACCATCAGGACCTGGCCGGTCAGCGGCAGCCGTCCCTCGCGCAGGGCCCAGCCGACGACCTTGTCGACCGCGTTGTGGCGGCCCACGTCCTCGCGCAGGCAGAGCAGTTCGCCGCCGGCGGTGAAGAGTCCCGCCGCGTGCAGCCCGCCGGTGGAGTCGAACACCTTCTGCGCCGCCCGCAGGGTGTCCGGCAGGCCGTAGAGGGTGTCGGCGGTGATCCGCAGGCCGTCCGCGGCGAGGTCGTGCGGGACCCGGGCGCGGATCGACTCGATCGTCTCCCGCCCGCAGATCCCGCAGGCGCTGGAGGTCAGCAGGTTGCGGTGCAGCGAGACCGGCACCGCGGCGCCGCCCGCCAGCGCCGCGTCGATGACGTTGTAGGTGTTGAGACCGTCGGCGTCGGTCCCGGCGCAGTAGCGCAGCGCGGTGAGCTGGTCGGGGCCTGCGACCAGGCCCTCGCTCACCAGGAAGCCGGCCACCAGGTCGAAGTCGTGCCCGGGGGTGCGCATGGTGACGGTCAGCGGCTCGCCGCCGATCCGGATCTCCAGCGGCTCCTCGGCGGCGAGCGCGTCCGGCCGCACGCTGCTCGTTCGGCCCTGGAGTCGGACTATCCGGCGTCGTTCGGTGGTACGTGCCATGCCGACCACGGTATCCGCCCGAGGCTGGTTGTCATATCGGCATTCACCTGATCTGATGATGCATATGGATATGCACAAGGTCGTCGTCGGCAAGGCCGATGTCTCCGCGGCGGACGTCATCGCCGTCGCCCGCGGCAACGCCAGGATCGAGATCTCCGCCGACGCGCTCGCCGAGATGGCGGGCTCCCGCTCCCGGATCGACGCCCTGGCCGCCGAGCCCCGCCCGGTGTACGGGGTCTCCACCGGCTTCGGCGCACTCGCCGTCCGGCACATCGAGCGCCCGCTGCGGGCGCAGCTGCAGCGCTCGCTGGTCCGCTCGCACGCCGCGGGGATGGGCCCGCAGGTCGAGCGCGAAGTCACCCGCGCGCTGATGTTCCTGCGGCTGAAGACCCTCTCCTCCGGTCGCACCGGCGTGCGCCCCCTGGTGGCCGAGACCATGGCCGCGATCCTCAACGCCGACATCACCCCGGTGGTCCGCGAGTACGGCTCGCTCGGCTGCTCCGGCGACCTGGCCCCGTTGTCGCACTGCGCGCTCACCCTGATGGGCGAGGGCCTGGCCTACGGCGCGGACGGCGAGGTCCGTCCGGCCGGTGAGCTGCTGGCCGAGGCCGGGATCACGCCGGTCGAGCTGGCCGAGAAGGAGGGCCTGGCCCTGATCAACGGCACCGACGGCATGCTCGGCATGCTGGTGATGGCCATCGCCGACCTGGCCCGGCTGTTCACCACCGCCGACATCACCGCCGCGATGTCGCTGGAGGCGCTGCTCGGCACCGAGAAGGTGCTCCAGCCCGAGCTGCACGCGATTCGCCCGCACCCGGGCCAGGCCGCCAGCGCGGCCAACATGTTCAAGGTGCTGGAGGGTTCGGGCCTGACCGGCCACCACCAGGACGACGCGCCCCGGGTCCAGGACGCCTACTCGATCCGCTGCGCCCCGCAGGTCGCGGGCGCGGGCCGGGACACGCTGAGCCACGCCGCCCTGGTCGCTGACCGCGAGCTGGCCGCCGCCGTGGACAACCCGGTGGTGCTGGCCGACGGCCGGGTCGAGTCCAACGGCAACTTCCACGGCGCCCCGGTCGCCTACGTGCTGGACTTCCTCGCCATCGCCGCCGCCGACCTCGGCTCGATCGCCGAGCGCAGGACCGACCGGCTGCTGGACAAGAACCGCTCGCACGGCCTGCCGCCGTTCCTCGCCGACGACCCGGGCCTGGACTCAGGACTGATGATCGCCCAGTACACCCAGGCGGCGCTGGTCAGCGAGAACAAGCGACTCGCGGTCCCGGCCTCGGTGGACTCCATCCCCTCCTCGGCGATGCAGGAGGACCACGTCTCGATGGGCTGGTCCGCCGCGCGCAAGCTGCGCCAGGCCGTGGACAACCTGGCCCGGATCCTCGCGGTGGAGCTGACCGCCTCCGCCCGCGCGTTGGAGCTCCGCTGCATCCAGGCAGGCCAGAGCACCAGCAGCGGCCCGCTGGCACCGGCCACCGCGGCGGCCCTGGCCGCGGCCCGCGAGGCCGGCGTCGGCGGCCCCGGCACCGACCGCTTCCTGTCCCCGGACCTGGACGCGGCCGAGGCCTTCGTGGCCGGCGGCGGCCTGGTCGCGGCCGTCGAGACGGTGACCGGCCGGCTGGCCTGACGGACCGTCCGCTGACCAGCCGTCGGCGGTGCGGTGACGACCGGTCGGCAAGAGGACCGGTCAGAAGTCGTCGCCGCGCCGCTCCCGGTGCTCCCGCCGCTGGCTGTAGGCGTGGACGACGTTCAGGCCGACGATCCCGGCCCAGGCGATCACCAGTCCCTGGGTGTGGGCCAGGTTGGCGCCGATCGCGGACAGCGGGATCGCCGCCACCAGCGAGACGTACTGGAACGGGCTGGAGGTCCAGCCGCGCCGCTCCCTGGCGGCGGGGGCCGGGGCCTCGGCCGGGCCCCGGCTGAGCTCGCGGCGCACCCGCACCGCGATCTGGGCGTCGATCCGCTGGTCCAGACGCTGCAGGAAGCCGTCCAGGATCTCACCCTCGTAGTCGGGGCCGAGTTCCTGTGCGGTCAGCACCGCGGCCCGAAGGTCCTTCTTGGTCTCGCTGTCGCTGGTCTGCATGCCTATGAGGGTAAGGAGTTCGAGCCCGCCGGGGACCCCTTCTCGGGGTCGACTCAGGGAAAGGTCAGGGATGTCCGGCAGACAAGACGGGACTTGCCGACTCTGCATGGAGTCATGCAGAGTCGACGCAGAGTGAATGTCCGGATCATCAGCCACCAGTCCAGACCAGGAGGGGAGTGCGATGCCCACCACACCGCCGCCCGCTCCGGCCGAGGCGGTCGCCCCCGGTCCCTCCGGCAGGCTGCTCCGCCTGTTCGACGGACACCGGCTGACGCCCACCCAGCGCCGCATCGCCCACTGCCTCGTGCGGAACGCCGCCGAGGCGCCGTTCCTGTCCAGCGTCGAGGTCGCCGAGCTGGCCGGGGTGAGCCAGCCCTCGGTCACCCGGTTCGCGGTCGCCCTCGGCTACGACGGCTACCCCGCCCTGCGCCGACAGCTGCGTGAGCTGGGCCTGGGCGACCCGGACGCGGCCGGGGCGCGCCGCGAGACCGCGCAGGACGTGGTCCGCAACGAGCAGCAGCAGGCGGTGCTCACCGAGATCGCCAATCTGCAGCACCTGGCCGCGGTGCTGGCGGATCCGGAGCCGGTGCTCCGGGCCGCGTCGCTGCTGGCCGCCTCCAGCCCGCTGCTGGTGCTGGGGCTCAGGGCCGGGGCCGCGCAGGCGCACGGCTTCGCCTACTTCGCGGCGAAGGTGCACCCGGACGTCCGGCTGCTGAACGAGGGCGGCAGCATGCTGCTGGACCGGATCGAGCAGGCGGTCCGGGCCGGGGCGACCACGCTGATCTGCTTCGCGCTGCCGCGGCACCCGCGCGAGCTGCTGGACGCGCTGACCGCGGCCAAGCGGGCCGGGCTGACCGTGATCACGGTCGCCGACAGCGCGTTCGCCCCGGTCGCCGGGCTGACCGACCTGATGCTCCCGGCGGCGGTGGGCTCCAGCCTGATCTTCGACACCGCGTGCGCGCCGATGATGCTGGGCCGGGTGCTGCTCCAGGCGATGTGCGACGAGCTGCCCGGCTCGGTGGCCCGGCTGGAGGACTTCGAGCAGGCCGCGGGCGCCCGCGGCCTCTTCGTCGGCTGAGCCGGGGGGCGGTGGCCGCCGCCGCTTTCAGGTAGTCCTCACCTTCGGTCGCTAGGGTCCCGCCAGGTCGTGTCGATTCGATGGTCGGGAGGGTTCCGATGCGCGGAACGTATGCACTGGCGCGCGTGGTGGTCATCCGCGGGACGGTGGCGCGCACGCTGCTGTGGATCGGCGCCGTCGGCGCCGTGGCCGGGCTGGCCGTCCCCAGCCTGACCGGCCGCAGGCACGGGGCGCTGGTCGGCCTCGCCGCGTTCGTGGTGTTCGCGCTGGTCGGACTGCTGCAGCGGTACCGCTGGTACACCGCCAGGGCGAACACCCTGGAGCGGGCCCCGTTCGCGGTGACCACCGAGCCGCCGATCGAGACCCGGCACCGGCTGGCCCGTGGCAACTCGCTGTGGCTGTTGGTGGGGATGTCTACGACCGCCGCGCTCGGACTGCTCGGCGGGCCCGCCGCCGGGATGCTGGTCCTCGGCTACGGCGTCGGCCTGTTCTGCGCCACCCAGCTGCTGGCCCGCTGGGAGCGTGGTCACGAGACCCTGGTCTGGGCCCGTACCGAGGACGGCCGCCTGCTCGGCCGCCGCAGCCGGATCGCCCCCTTCTCCGCCACCGGACCGGCCGCGGGCCAGGTCCGCCGCCCCGTGGTCAAGGGCGCGGGCCGGGCCCGCTGACCGTCCGTCAGCCATGGAAGTGCGGTGCCCCCGGCGCAGACTCCGGGGGCACCGCGGTCTGGGTGAGCAGCGGGGCTCAGCCGAGGAGCTTGGCCTTGGCGGCGGTGAACTCCTCCGGGGTGAGCAGGCCCTGCTGCACCATCGCGCCGAGCTGGGCCAGCTTGCCCGCCAGGTCGTCGCCGCCCGCGGCCGGGGCCGGGGCGGCCGGTGCGTACGGCGCCGCGGGCGCCTGTGCGGCCCGGAGCCGGGCGTTCTGGGCTTCCAGGTCGGCGATGGCCTGGTCCTGGGCGGCGTCCTGGTCGGCGTTGCGGGCCGCGCGTCGGCCCATGCCGTAGGCCGCGCCGCCGACCAGCGCGCCGCGCAGCAGCGGAGCGCCCACCGGGCGGCGGACGACGGCGGGTCGCATCGGTCGGAACATGGTGGCGGCCTTCCCTAGCTTGCGTTGGCGAGCGCCCGGTGCGCTTCGTCGATGTGCTCCGGCGGGATCCGCACCGACGCGGCGACCCGGCCGCCCGCGCCGCGGAACGCCTCGGCGACCTCGGTCGCCCAGACGTGCTCGATCAGCACCAGCAGCGCGCTGCTGCCGGGCTCCAGCAGCTCCGCGGCCTCGGCCGCGTCCTCCTCGCCCATCAGGTTGACCGGGTCGCCGCCGGCCACCAGGTCCTTCAGGTGTTCGAACTCGCTCAACTCGGCCGCGCGGACGCTGCCGTCGGCCGCCTTGGTGACGGCGAGGGTGTCGATCACCCGTACGCCGCCGGTGCGCTGGAGCGCGACGAGCGGGGTGACCACGTCCGCGCCGACCTGCTCGCCGGGGAAGGCGAGCACCAGGAATTCCACAGGGCCCACGAGGCTCTCCTCTCTGTCGTCCGCAGACGCGGAGGCAGTAGCTGTCAGCATATGGTCGATAACGCCATCAAGCGGTCATAGTGGACAGCAGGCCTCTGGTGCCGTGTCGGATGTTTGGCTATCTTCAGAGAAGAAACGTCTGAATGGATGTATCCACCGAGAGGCCGGGAGAGCCATGACGCAGCACACGAGCGGCCCGCGACCGGTACGGGCGGCCCGCGGCAACGCCCTCACCACGCAGGGCTGGCAGCAGGAGGCCGCCCTGCGGATGCTCATGAACAACCTCGATCCCGAGGTCGCCGAGCACCCCGACAAGCTCGTGGTCTACGGCGGCACCGGCAAGGCCGCCCGCGACTGGCGCTCCTTCGACGCGATGGTCCGCACCCTGCAGACGCTGAAGCAGGACGAGACCATGCTGGTCCAGTCCGGCCGCCCGGTCGGCGTGATGCAGACCCACGAGTGGGCCCCGCGGGTCCTGCTGGCCAACTCCAACCTGGTCGGCGACTGGGCCAACTGGGAGGAGTTCCGCCGCCTGGAGCACCTCGGCCTCACCATGTACGGGCAGATGACCGCCGGTTCCTGGATCTACATCGGCACCCAGGGCATCCTGCAGGGCACCTACGAGACCTTCGCCGCCGTCGCCGCCAAGAAGTTCAACGGCACCCTGGCCGGCACGATCACCCTGACCGCCGGGCTCGGCGGCATGGGCGGCGCCCAGCCGCTCGCGGTCACCATGAACGACGGCGTCGCGATCTGCATCGACTGCGACCGGTCCCGGATCACCCGCCGGATCGAGCACCGCTACCTGGACGTCGAGGCATCGAGCCTCAAGCACGCCCTGGAGCTCGCCGTCGAGGCCCGCGACCAGCGCAAGCCACTGAGCATCGGCCTGCTCGGCAACGCCGCCGAGCTGGTCCCGCAGCTGCTGGCGATGGACGCGCCGATCGACATCGTCACCGACCAGACCAGCGCCCACGACCCGCTGGCGTACCTGCCGATCGGCGTGGACTTCCACGACATGGCGAGCTACGCCGCCGAGAAGCCTGCCGAGTTCACCACCCGGGCCCGCGAGGCGATGGCCAAGCACGTGGAGGCGATGGTCGGCTTCCAGGACAAGGGCGCCGAGGTCTTCGACTACGGCAACTCCATCCGCGGCGAGGCGCAACTCGCGGGCTACACCCGGGCGTTCGAGTTCCCCGGGTTCGTCCCCGCCTACATCAGGCCGCTGTTCTGCGAGGGCAAGGGCCCGTTCCGCTGGGCCGCGCTCTCCGGCGACCCCAAGGACATCGCCGCCACCGACAAGGCCGTGCTCGACCTCTTCCCGGAGAACGAGTCGCTGGCCCGCTGGATGAAGATGGCCGGCGAGCGGGTCCACTTCCAGGGCCTCCCGGCCCGGATCTGCTGGCTCGGCTACGGCGAGCGGGACAAGGCGGGCGAGCGGTTCAACCAGTTGGTCGCCGACGGCACCGTCTCCGCCCCGCTGGTGATCGGCCGGGACCACCTCGACTGCGGCTCGGTCGCCTCCCCCTACCGGGAGACCGAGGCGATGCTGGACGGCTCGGACGCCATCGCCGACTGGCCGCTGCTCAACGCCATGGTCAACGTCGCCTCCGGCGCGTCCTGGGTGTCCATCCACCACGGCGGCGGCGTCGGCATCGGCCGCAGCATCCACGCCGGACAGGTCACCGTCGCCGACGGCACGGCGCTCGCGGGCGAGAAGATCCGCCGGGTGCTCACCAACGACCCCGGCATGGGCGTGATCCGGCACGTGGACGCCGGGTACGACATCGCCGAGGCCACGGCCGCCGAGCGCGGCGTGCGCGTCCCCATGCGCGAGGGCCAGTGAACGTCGACGAGAGGCTCGGCTCCGCCGCCGACGCCCATCGCCGGATGTGGGCCGAGCTGCTGCCGGTCGGGCGCTTCGACGCGTCCGGCGGGTACCGGCGGCACGCCTGGACCGCGGCCGACGCCGAGTGCCGGGCCTGGTTCCAACAGCAGGCCGCCGACCGCGGCCTGGCCTACGAGCTGGACCGCAACGGCAACCAGTGGGCCTGGTACGGCGATCCGACCGCCGACGGCGCGATCGTCACCGGCTCGCACCTGGACTCGGTCCCGGACGGCGGCGCCTTCGACGGCCCGCTCGGCGTGGTCTCCTCATTCGCGGCGCTGGACGCCCTGCGCGAGCGCGGCTTCGCCCCGGTCCGCCCGCTGGCGATCACCAACTTCGTGGACGAGGAGGGCGCCCGCTTCGGCGTCGCCTGCGTCGGCTCCCGGCTCAGCGCGGGGGTTCTGACGAAGGATCAGGCCTTCGCGCTGCGCGACGCCGACGGGGTCGGGCTGCCCGACGCGATGGAGGCGGCCGGGCAGGACCCGTCCGCCCTGGGCAAGGACGGCGAGCGGCTGTCCCGGATCGCCGCCTACGTCGAACTCCACGTCGAGCAGGGCCGGTTCCTGGCCGAGACGCCGCACCCGGTGGGCGTGGCTTCGGCGATCTGGCCGCACGGCCGCTGGCGCTTCGACTTCCACGGCGAGGCCAACCACGCCGGCACCACCCGGCTCGACGACCGCCGCGACCCGATGCTCAGCTACGCCAACACCGTGCTCGCCGCCCGCAAGAAGGCCAGGCTGCGCGGCGCGCTGGCGACCTTCGGCAAGGTCAGCGTGGAGCCCAACGGCACCAACGCCATCGCCTCGCTGGTCCGCGGCTGGCTGGACTCCCGCGCGGCCGACGAGGCCACGCTGACCGCGCTGGTCGAGGAGATCGCGACGGCCGCGGTCGAACGGGCCGAACGGGACGGCGTCCGGGCCGAGGTGGTCCGCGAGTCCTACACCCCGGTGGTGGACTTCGACGCCCCGCTGCGGGACCGGCTGGCGGCGCTGCTCGGCCCCGGCACCCCGGTGCTGCCGACCGGCGCGGGCCACGACGCGGGCATCCTGTCCTCGGCGATCCCCACCGCGATGCTGTTCGTCCGCAACCCGACCGGGGTCTCGCACTCCCCGAGCGAGCGCGCGGACGAGGCCGACTGCCTGGCCGGCACCGCGGCCCTGGCCGACGTCCTGGAGGAGCTGACATGCCGGTGACCCGGCAGTTCTGGGCCGCGCACGCCTGGCTGGACCCGGTGGTCGAGTCCGAGGTGCTGGTCACGGTGACCGCGGACGGCCGGATCGGCTCGGTCACCCCGGACAGCGGCCCGGCCCCGGCCGGTGCCGTCGTGCTGACCGGGCTGCTGCTCCCCGGGATGGCGAACGCCCACTCGCACGCCTTCCACCGGGCGCTGCGCGGCACCGTCCAGGTCGGCAGCGGGACCTTCTGGACCTGGCGCGACACCATGTACCGGACCGCCGACGCGCTGGACCCGGACAGCTACCTGGCGCTGGCCACCGCCGTGTACGCGGAGATGGCGCTGGCCGGGATCACCGCGGTCGGCGAGTTCCACTACCTGCACCACGCGCCGGGCGGGGCCCGCTACGACGACCCCAACGCCATGGGCGAGGCGCTGATCGAGGCCGCCGCGCGGGCCGGGATCAGGATCACCCTGCTGGACACCTGCTACCTCGCCGCCGGTTTCGGCGAGGCCCCCAACCGGCACCAGCGGCGCTTCAGCGACGGCGACGCGGACGCCTGGGCGGCGCGGGCGGGCGACCTCAAGCCCCGCGCGCACGCCCGGCTCGGGGCGGCCGTCCACTCCGTCCGGGCGGTGCCCGCCGAGCAGTTGGGCACCGTGGCCGGCTGGGCCGCGGACCGGGCGGCCCCGCTGCACGTCCACCTCTCCGAGCAGACCGCGGAGAACGACGCCTGCCAGGCCGCCCACGGGCTGACACCCACTCAACTGCTGGACCGGGAAGGCGTGCTGGGCCCGCGCACCTCCGCCGTGCACGCCACCCACCTGACCGGCGCCGACATCGGGCTGCTCAGCTCCGCCTCCGCGGTGGTCTGCATGTGCCCGACCACCGAGCGGGACCTGGCCGACGGCATCGGCCCGGCCCGGCAGCTGGCCGACGCGGGCAGCCGGATCTCGCTGGGCAGCGACAGCCACGCGGTGATCGACCCGTTCGAGGAGGCACGGGCGCTGGAGCTGAACGAGCGGCTGGCCACCCAGCGCCGCGGCCACTGGACCGCGGCGGCGCTGCTGCGCGCGGCGACCGAGGACGGCCACGCCTCGCTCGGCTGGCCCGAGGCGGGCCGGATCGCCCCCGGCGCGCTCGCCGACTTCTGCACCGTCGCCCTGGACACCCCGCGCACCGCCGGGCCCGACCCCCGCCTCGGCGCGGAGACCGCGGTCTTCGCCGCCACCGCCGCCGACGTCAGGGACGTGGTGGTCGGCGGCAGGGCGGTGGTCCGCGACGGAGTCCACCAGACCGTCCCCGACGTCGGCGCGGCGCTGGCCGACGCCGTCTCCGCGCTAGGGAGCCACCGCCCGTGACCAGCACTGACCCCCGTCCCGCCGACCGCGCGGGCGACACCGGCAGCACCCTGGTCACCGGCATCGGCAGCCTGGTCACCAACGACCCGGAGGCCGGGTCCGGCGGCCCGCTGGGCCTGCTCGCCGACGCCGCCGTGGTGCTGGAGGCGGGCCGGATCGCCTGGGTCGGCCCGGCCGCCGCCGCGCCCACCGGCGCCGACCGGGTGTTCGACGCCGCCGGGCGGGCGGTGCTGCCCGGCTTCGTCGACTCGCACTCCCACCTGGTCTTCGCGGGGGACCGCACCGCCGAGTTCAACGCCCGGATGTCCGGCACCGCCTACACCGCGGGCGGCATCCGCACCACCGTCGCCGCCACCCGGGCCGCCACCGACCAGGCGCTGGACGCCAACGTCGCCCGCTACGTCGCCGAGGCGCTGCGGCAGGGCACCACCGTGCTGGAGTGCAAGTCCGGCTACGGCCTCACCGTCGAGGACGAGGCCCGCGCGCTGCGGATCGCCGGACGGCACACCGACGAGACCACCTACCTCGGCGCCCACGTGGTCGCCCCCGAATACGCCGACGACCCGGCCGGCTACGTCGACCTGGTCACCGGACCGATGCTGGACGCCTGCGCCCCGCACGCCCGCTGGGTGGACGTCTTCTGCGAGCGCGGCGCGTTCGACGGAGACCAGGCACGGGCGGTCCTCACCGCCGGGGCGCGGCGCGGGCTCACCCCCCGGGTGCACGCCAACCAGCTGACCGAGGGCCCCGGGGTGCGGCTCGCGGTGGAACTCGGCGCCGCCTCGGCCGACCACTGCACCCACCTGTCCGACGCCGACGTGGCCGCGCTCGCCGACGCCGCCGGGACGACGGTGGCGACGCTGCTGCCGGGCGCGGAGTTCTCCACCCGCGCGGCCTACCCGGACGCCCGCAGGCTGCTGGACGCGGGCGCGACCGTGGCGCTGTCCACCGACTGCAACCCGGGCTCCAGCTTCACCACCTCGGTGCCGTTCTGCATCGCGGTCGCGGTGCGGGAGATGGGGATGACCCCGGACGAGGCGCTGTGGTCCGCGACTGCGGGCGGCGCGGCGGCGCTGCGGCGCACCGACGTGGGCCGGGTGGCGGTCGGCGCCCGAGCAGACCTGGTACTGCTGGACGCGCCCTCGCATGTGCACTTGGCCTACCGGCCCGGGGTGCCACTGGTCGCCGGAGTCTGGTCGGCAGGCCGCCGAGTTGTCTGACGGAGCGTCTGAAAGAGCCCTCCGCAGTCCGCCTGACGCATCGTCAGGCGGGCTTTCGGTTGCCGCGCAGATCCGTCCTGTGCCTTGACTTCTAAATCTGACGGGTCGTCAATAAGCGGCAGCACCGGACCGGCCGCCCCGTCCACTGCTGGGAGAACAAGGGCGGTCGGCCCGTACGGCACCGTGGCGCCGATCGAAGAGTAGTCCTGGTGCACACCGACCGGGAGGGCGGCACCGCGGTGTCCGAGACGGCTGCCACGCAGCGGGCGTGGCGGTGGCCGTACCCTCACCGAAAGGGGCACCAGGAACGTGTCGCACTCGACAGCACCACCCCTCGGAACCACTCCACCCCGGCGCCGGCGCGGCCTTCGGCTGACCGTCGTCGCGCTGCTGGTGGCGGCCCCGACGGCACTCGCGGTCCAGGCGCAGGCGGACACCCCCGGGAGCACCGTCTCCTTCGCGACGACCTGTACCCCCGGCGTCGTCCCGGCCGTCCACGGCACCACCCAGGCCGAGATCAGCGTCGACAACACCACGCCCAAGGCCGGTGACACGGTCACCGTCACCTACGACGTGATCCAGCCCGCCTCGGGCAACCCGACCGCGTCCGACCTTCCGGCCAACACCATCCTGCCGACCGGCACGGTGGTCCTCGGCGGCGGGCAGACCGGCTCGGTGGCGGTCAGCGGCACCAGGACCAACCCGCCGGTGCCCGGCAACGCGCCGTTCCCGGAGTTCAAGATGACCGGCACCTTCACGGTGACCGGTTCCGGGGCGATCACGCTCACCCCGGGCAACTACAACATCAACTCCAACTACATCATCAACCTGGACACCCCCTGCACCATCGACACCCCGCCGGCCGGGGTGTCCAACACCATCACCGCGGGACCGGCGACGGTGCCCAACAACCGTGCCATCACCGACAACCCGGGCTCCGGACCGGCCGGCACCCAGGTCACCGTCAAGGGCACCGGGTTCACCGCCGACAGCGGCGTGATCGTGGCCGGCTTCAGCGGGCAGACCGCGACCGGTGACTCGGCCGTCGCCACCACCGACGCCAACGGCGCGTTCACCGCGCAGCTGACCGTCACCGCGGCGGCGACCACCGGGATCATCGCCTTCGAGGGGGCGCAGTACGACCCCGCGACGGCGGCCCCGCCGGTGCCGTTCAGCGTCACCTCGGTGGTCCCGCCGGGCGGTTCGGCGCAGACCCTGACCAGCACGGTCAAGGGCGGCGACCTGACCATGAGCCAGGCCGGCGACACGGTCACGATGACCTCGGTGGACTTCAGCGCCGGGGGCGCGTCCACCGGCGCGCTCAACACCGTCACGGTCAAGGACGACCGCGGCGGCGCCAGCGGCTGGTCGCTCACCGCGAGCAACACCAACTTCACCGGCCCCGGCACCAGCACCCTGCCGGCCGCCAACCTCAGCTGGACCCCCTCCTGCAGCACCACCGCGGGCAGCCCCAGCACCTGCGCGGCCGGTTCCCCGGGCGCGGTCGGCACCGCGGGCGCGACCCTGGCCAGTGCCCCGGCCGCGGCGCTGACCGGCGGTCAGTTCAGCGTCGGGGCCGACCTCTCGCTGAACATCCCGGCGTTCACCGCACCGGGCGACTACAGCTCCACGCTCACGCTGACCCTGGCCTGAGCCCCCGGGGTGGGGGGGGGCCCCCCCCCCCCCCCCCCCCCCCCCCCCCCCCCCCCCCCCCCCCCCCCCCCCCCCGCACCCTGCTCGCGTCGATGGAGGACCGCCGATGTACCGCCGTGCGCTGACACTCCTGCGGCTGCTGACTGCCCTCCTGCTCACCGCGGGCGGGCTCGCCCTCGTCGGCGGCGGTGGGACGGCCGCCGCCGCCGACAACGGGACCTGGTCGGTCTTCCCGCAGCCCAACGCCGCCGGGAGCGCCTCGCTCACCCCGGACCGGCAGTTCTTCTACCTGGAGGCCGCCCCCGGCACGACCGTGCACGACAAGGTCTCCGTCGCCAACCTCTCCGACCGGCCGATGACCTTCCAGCTCTACGGCGCGGACGCCTACAACACCCCGCGCGACGGCGGCTTCGCGCTGCGCTCCGCCGACCAGAAGCAGACCGGCGTCGGCGCCTGGACCCACCTGGCGAAGAACACCCTCACCGTCCCCGCGCACACCCGCGCAGACGTCCCGTTCACCCTCACCGTCCCGGCCGGGGCCGAGCCGGGGGACCACTCGGGGGCGGTGGTCGCACTGGACACCGCGATCGAGGGGACCAGCAGCAACGGCAGCGTCGCGGTCGGCATCAAGCGGGCCGTCGGCGCCCGGATCTACCTGCGGGTCTCCGGTCCCGCCGTCCCGGCGCTGGGCGTCAGGAACGTGACGGTCGACCGCAGCGCACCGCTGGTGCCCGGTCTGGGCCGGTCCACGGCGACCATCCACTACACCCTGGTCAACCAGGGGAACGTCACCGTCCACCCGGCGCTCAGCCTCAAGGCCACCGGCTGGCTGGGCGGGACGGTGCTCAGCACCAGGCCCACCGACCTCGGCATCGACCTGCTGCCGGGGCAGTCGGTCCAACTGACCGCGCCCTGGCCGCATCCGCCGCAGTTCGACCATGTCAGCCTGACCGTGACGGTGAGCGGCGCGGACATCTCCGGGCACGCCGGGGCCGGGTTCCTGGCCGTGCCCTGGTACCTGGTCGGCCTGGTACTGCTGCTGGCCGCGCTCCTGGTACTGCTCCTGAAGCTGCGGAAGCGGCGGCGGACCGGCGACCACCCCCAGGGCAGCGGCGACGGCCGCGTACGGGTCGGAGCAGCGGCGTGACGGCCCACGGGGCCTACCCGGACCCGGCCCGCTGGGCCCACCCGGCCCGCTGGGCCCACCCGGCCCGCTGGGCCCACCCGGCCCGCTGGGCCCACCCGGCCCGCTGGGCCCACCCGGCCCGCTGGGCCCACCCGGCCCGCTGGGCCCACCCGGCCCGCGGGGCTCGCCGGACTGCTCGCCGGGGCCGCCGCTGGCTGCCGCTCGCGGCGCCGCTGCTGCTCGTCCTGCTGTCCCTCGCCGCACCGACGCCCGCGATGGCCGCGCCCACCCCCGTCCCCGCGCCCGCCGCACCCGCGCCCGCGGCACCCGGCGGGCACGGCACCGTCGCGTTGAACCCCGACTCCGCGCCCCCCGGCGGCACCACCACCGTCACCGGCGCCGGCTGGCCGGTCGGGACGCTGCTCACTGTGCTGCTCTGCGGCCAGAACGCGATCAGCGGCACCGACAGCTGCGCCAGCACCTCCGAACGGGCCGTCACCCCCGCCGCCAACGGGACCTTCACCGTCCGGCTGCCGGTGGTCGCACCGCCCAAGCCCTGCCCCTGCGTGATCCACATCGCCTCGGTCACCGGCGCCGACCTGGTGCTGGACACCCCGTTCCCGGTACTCGGCGTGGCCACCGTGCCGATCGCGCCGCAGCCCGCCAAGCTGCTGGCGCTGACCGCCGAACTCGACGGCTCCGACGGCCCGATGAACTGGTTCGGCGCCCCGGCCCACCGCGACCTGCGGGTGCTGGTGGCCAACTTCGGCAGTACCGCGGTGGCCAACCCGGTGTTCCGGCTGGGCATCTCGCACGGGGTGTTCGCCCCGGCCTGGCAGGAGATCCAGTGGACCGGGACGATCGGGCCCGGCGCCCGGCAGGAGATCACCGTCCCGGTCGACTACGCCTTCGCCGCGCACGGCCGCTACACCGCCGAACTCGACTACGCCGGACATCAACTGGCGACCCGTCAGAACAGCTTGCCGCGCCCGTGGGGAGTGCTGCTGTTCTGGGCGCTGCTCTACCTGGTGGTGCCGGTGGGGCTGTTCAGGACCGGCCTGTACCTGCTCGCCCGGCGGCACCCGTTCCCGGTCCTGGCCCCGGCGGAACCGCCGCCCTCGCTTCCGCTGCCCTGGTTCCCACCGGGCACCGTGCGGCTCCCCGTCCACCCGACCCCCAGCAAAGGAAACTGAGACGTGTACGCGCACCGCAGAAGCTTCACCTGGGCCCTGCTCCTCACCGTCTCGGCGGCGACGCTCGCGCTCGACGCGGGGCAGGCCGAGGCGGCGAACGTCAGCTACGCCACCGACTGCACCCCGCCCAAGATCTCCGGCCTGCCGGTGATCCACGGCACCACCATCGCCGACCTCAGCAGCTCCAAGTCCTCGCCGGTGGTCGGCGACACGGTCACCATCACCTGGAAGACCGTCAAGGCCGCGTCGAACAACCCCGGCCTGGTCGACCTCCCGGCGAACGTGGTGACGCCCACTGGGACGATCACCATGGGCGGCGCGCAGAGCGGCAGCCTGTCGGCGAAGGGCCCCAAGAGCAACCCGGCGACCAAGAAGAACTCACCGATGCAGCTGTCGGCGATGACCGCGAGCGTGAAGCTGACCAAGGCCGGGTCGGTGACCTTCCGCCCTGGTGCGTACAACATCAACGTGGACTACATCGTCCCGACCGACACCTCCTGCAAGCCGTCCGGCACGCCCGGGGTGAGCCTCACCCTGACCGTCGGCGCGGGCAGCAGCGGCGGCGGCACCACCGGCGGCAGCACTACGACCACCGGCGGCAGCAGCACGACCGGGGGCAGCGGCACGACCGGCAGCAGCACGACCACCGGCGGCAGCACCGGGACCACCGGCGGCACCGGCAGCAGCACCACGACCGGCGGCGACCTCGCCGCCACCGGTGGGGACGGTTCCACCGTCCAGGCGCTGGGCCTGGCCGGGGGAACCGTCCTGCTGGTCGGCGCGGCCGTCGCGGTGCTGACGCCGTGGCGCAGACTGCGTCGCTCCCGCTGACCCACCGTCAACAGCCGGCTGTCGCCACGTCGTCACCGCACGTCGCCGAGCAGCCCCTTGATCGTCCGGCGGTACATCAGCACCGCGAACCCGGCCAGCAGCGCTGCCGCGCCCTGGATCGCGAACGAGGCGGTGCCCAGGAAGGAGTCGCCGAGCAGCTGCTGCAGCACCGCCGCGACCGAGTCGCCGACGGTGACCGCGAGGAACCAGATGCCCATCATCTGGCTGGTGTACTTGGCCGGCGCCAGCTTGGTGGTGACCGACAGGCCGACCGGCGAGAGGCACAGCTCGCCGACGGTCTGCACCAGGTAGACCACGGCCAGCCAGAGCGGGCTGACCTCGGCCCCGCCTGAGGCCGCGGCGATGGCCAGCATCATCACCCCGAAGGAGGCGCCGATCAGCACCAGCCCGATGGCGAACTTGGTTGCCGTGCCCGGGTTCCGGTCGTGCCTGGCCAGCCGGATCCAGAGCCAGGCGACGACCGGGGCCAGCGCCATGATGTAGATCGGGTTGAGCGACTGGAACCAGCTGGACGGGAAGTTGAAGCCGAACAGCGTGTTGGCGGTGCTGTCGGTGGCGAAGACGTTCAGGGTCGAGCCGGACTGGTCGTAGATCATCCAGAAGATCGCCGCGGCGGCGAAGAACCACAGGTAACCGGTCAGCTTGTCGCGGTCCGCGCGGTCCAGCTCCCGGTCCCGCCGCATCCGGACCAGCACCAGCACCGGGATCACGATGCCGACCACGGTCAGCGGCCAGATCAGCCAGCCGACCGAGTAGCTGCCGGTGCCCACCACGACCGCGTAGAAGACGACGGCCAGGCCGGTCCACAGCGCGCACTTCCGCAGCAGCCCGGCCCGCTCGGAGCGGGGCAGCGGCGAGCCGACGGTGTCGCTCTCCGGGCTCAGGTGGCGGCTGCCCAGTACGTACTGCAGCAGGCCGACGGCCATACCGGCCCCGGCCATGGCGAAGCCCAGGTGCCAGTTCACGTTCTGGCCCACCGTGCCGATGGCCAGCGGCGCGAAGAAGGCGCCGAGGTTGATGCCCATGTAGAAGAGGGTGAAGCCGCCGTCCCGGCGCGGGTCGTTGCGGTCCGGGTAGAGGTGGCCGACCATCGTCGAGATGTTGGCCTTCAGCAGCCCGGAGCCTAGCGCGATCAGGCCGAGCCCGGCGAAGAAGGACCCTTCGGCGGGGACGGCCAGCAGGAAGTGGCCGCACATGATCACCACGCCGCCGATCAGCACGGTCTTCCGCGCGCCCCAGAAGCGGTCGCTGACCCAGCCGCCGGGCAGTGCCAGCAGGTAGACCAGGGCGTTGTAGACGCTGTAGACGGCCAGCCCGGTACCGGCGGAGAAGCCGAGGCCGCCCTTGGCGACCGGCGCGACCAGGTAGAGCACCAGCAGCGCGCGCATCCCGTAGAAGCTGAAGCGCTCCCACATCTCGGTCATGAAGAGGGTGGCGAGCCCGCGCGGGTGTCCGAAGAAGGTCCGGCCGGAGGGTGCGGGGCTGGCGGGCGGCGCTGCCACGGAGGCAGCGGACACGGGAACAGTCGGCATCGCGGGGGTTCCTTTCGGGTATCCGAGCAATGCTACGTGCGTAGATGTGCGGTTTGTCCCAAGCGGATCAAGGGGGAGTCGGTGGTTGATCTGCCTCCCGACGGGAAGAAATTCGGCATATCGAAGGAAATGCGACAGGATTTTCTTCGCTATGACGCCCAAGGCTCCGTCGCTCTCCCCGTGGCCGTCCCGGCTCCCGGTTTCGGCTGTGACTGAGTTCACCCGCGTCGGAGCGCGCCCTGATCTGCCGTCATGCGCACTACGATCAGGGCATGACCCGTGTACTGCTCGCCGAGGACGACGTAGCCATCTCGGAACCACTCGCCCGCGCGCTGCGCCGCGAGGGGTACGAGGTCGTGGTGCGCGAGGACGGCCCCTCCGCTCTGGAGGCGGGGCTGGAGGGCGGCAACATCGACCTCCTGGTGCTCGACCTCGGGCTGCCCGGCATGGACGGCCTTGAGGTCTGCCGCCGGCTGCGCGCCGACGGCCACGGCTTCCCGGTGCTGGTGCTGACCGCCCGCGCCGACGAGGTGGACACCGTGGTCGGCCTGGACGCCGGCGCCGACGACTACGTCACCAAGCCGTTCCGGCTGGCCGAGCTGCTGGCCCGGGTCCGGGCCCTGCTCCGGCGCGGCACGGTCGACCTGACCACCGGGGCGCACGGGGTGAAGATCGACGTGGAGTCGCACCGGGCCTGGATCGGCGAGGAGGAGCTGCAGCTCTCGGCCAAGGAGTTCGAGCTGCTCCGAGTCCTGGTCCGGGACGCCGGGCGGGTCGTCACCCGCGAGCAGATCATGCGTCAGGTCTGGGACACCACCTGGTGGACCTCCACCAAGACCCTCGACATGCACATCTCCTGGCTGCGCAAGAAGCTCGGCGACGACGCCGCCAGCCCCCGCTACATCACCACCGTGCGCGGCGTCGGCTTCCGCTTCGAGAAGGGCTAGCCCACCGCGTGAGGCGCAGGCTGATCAACTCCACCCTGGCCGTCGTGCTGGTCGTGGTGGCGCTGTTCTGCGCCCCGCTGGCACTGGTCGAGGAGCGCAGCATCCAGAACAACGCCCAGGACCAGGTCACCTCCGAGGCGCTGCACCTGCTCGGGGTGGTCGAGAACCGGCTGGCGGCCGGCGAGCGCATCGAGGCCGAGGCGCTCAACGGGCTGACCAGCCAGAACGCACCGCGCTACGCCGTGGTCGCGGTCCCCGGGCAGGCGAGCATCACTCTCGGTACCCGTCCCGCCGGCGACGACCTGATCAGTGCCACCGAGACCGGTCTGCACGGCGAGCAGGTCACCGTCCAGGAGTCGCGCGCGCCGCTGAACCGGGAGGTCAGGAACATGCTGCTGCTGCTGATCCTGGTCGCGCTGCTCAGCATCCTGGCCGCGGCGCTGCTCGCGGTCTGGCAGGCGCGGCGGCTGGCCCGTCCGCTCACCGAGCTCGCCGAGACCGCCGAGCGGCTGGGCTCCGGCGACCCGCGCCCCCGGCAGCGCCGGTACGGGGTGGTCGAGCTGGACCGGATCGCCGAGGTGCTGGACGCCAGCGCCGAGCGGATCGGCCGGATGCTCACCGCCGAGCGTCGGCTCGCCGCGGACGCCTCGCACCAGCTGCGGACGCCGCTGACCGCGCTGTCGATGCGGCTGGAGGAGATCGCCGAGACCGACGACCTGGGCACGGTGAAGGAGGAGGCCGCGATCGCCCTGGTCCAGGTCGAGCGGCTGACCGACGTGGTGCAGCGGCTGCTCACCAACAGCCGGGACCAGCGGAAGACCTCGGCGGCCACCGCGTTCGAGCTGGACGACGTGATCAAGCAGCAGGCGGAGGAGTGGCGCCCGGCGCTGAGCCGGGCCGGGCGGGCGCTGCACCTGGAGGGCCCGCCGGGGCTGCGCGCGCTGGGCACGGCGGGCGCGGTCGCGCAGGTGCTGGCGGCGCTGATCGAGAACACGCTGATGCACGGTGACGGTGCGGTCACCATCCGTACCCGGGTCAGGGACACCTCGGTGGTGCTCGAAGTGCAGGACGAGGGCGCGGGGGTGTCCAGCGAGCTGGGCGCGCGGGTCTTCGAGCGGGCGGTGAGCGGCCACAACTCGACCGGCATCGGCCTGGCGGTCGCCCGCGACCTGGCCGAGGCGGACGGCGGCCGACTGGAGCTGCTGGCGCAGAAGCCGCCGGTGTTCGCGCTGTTCCTGGGACGACAGGGCGAGGACGTCAAGTGAGGCCGTGAGGCCGGGCCTCGGCTTACGGACCGGCTACCGCGGCGGCTCGGGCAGCGCGGCCAGCGCCGGGTCCGCGGCCGGAACGGCCCGGAACACCCAGGTCCGGTAGGACCAGAAGCGGAACAGGGTGGCGATGGCGATGCCGACCAGGTTGAACGCCATCACCGCGGTCTTGCCGTTCATCCCGGTCATTCCGGTGAGTGCGTAGACCATGCCGGTCTGGATCACCAGGCCGATGCCGCTGAACAGCAGGAACAGGGCGATCTCGCGGGACCGGGTCTTCTTGTCGGCGTCCCGGTACACCCAGTAGCGGTAGCCGATGTAGTTGGTCGCGATGGCGATGCCGGTGGACGCCATGGTGGCCCGGGTGGCCGGGAGCACGTCCAGCATCAGCGGGAGGGTGCCGAACTGGACCACCAGGCCGACTATGCCGACGATGCCGAACTTGGCCAGCTCGCCGACGAGGCGCCGCATCACCGAAGGCGGTGCGGCGGCGGGTTCGGCGTTGATGGTCGTCGTCATCGGTCGGGGCCCGTCTCTCGGTCGGCGG
This sequence comes from Streptacidiphilus cavernicola, assembly GCF_042510955.1. NCBI lineage: Bacteria > Bacillati > Actinomycetota > Actinomycetes > Kitasatosporales > Streptomycetaceae > Streptacidiphilus > Streptacidiphilus cavernicola. The sequence continues at coordinate 66,218 of NZ_JBHFAB010000006.1, read as the reverse complement.
CTCGCGCTGGCGGGAGCACCTCTTCATGCTAGTTCGCACACGGCAGCCCCCCGTCGGGGCGGCACGCGCATCTCATAGGACTCTCACGTTCCCGTGCGGCCCCCAAGGTACCGGACGTGTGTCCGCCCGCGGCCGGTTCATTCACGGCTGTGGACAATCCCACGGCCCACCCTCATAGGCTGCCCGCTGGCCTGCGCGGATACGCCCGGGTCGGCACCGATACCATCGGTCTGTGACATTTCCAGTGGTCGGAATGATCGGTGGCGGGCAGTTGGCCCGCATGGCGCACCAGGCGGCGATCCCGCTCGGCGTGCGGTTCAGGCTCCTCGCGGACACCCCGCAGGACTCGGCGGCGCTGGTGGTGAGCGACGTCGTCCTCGGTGACTACCGGGATCTGGACACGCTGCGGCGCTTCGCGGCCGGCTGCGACGTGGTCACCTTCGACCACGAGCACGTCCCGACCGAGCACCTGCGGGCGCTGCAGGCCGAGGGCGTGGCGGTCAGGCCCGGCCCGGACGCGCTGGTGTTCGCGCAGGACAAGGGGCTGATGCGGGCCCGTCTGGACGAGCTGGGCGTGCCCTGCCCCCGGCACCGGCTGGTCACCGACCCGGCCGACGTCACCGCCTTCGCGGGTGAGGGAGCCGGGTATCCGGTGGTGCTGAAGACCACCCGCGGCGGCTACGACGGCAAGGGCGTCTGGGTGGTCGCGGACGAGGCCGAGGCGGCCGAGCCGTTCCGGGCCGGGGTGGCCGTGCTGGCCGAGGAGAAGGTCGACTTCGTCCGCGAGCTGGCGGCGGACGTGGTCCGCTCCCCGCACGGGCAGGCCGTGGCCTACCCGGTGGTCGAGTCCTGGCAGAAGGACGGCATCTGCCACGAGGTCACCGCCCCCGCCCCCGACCTGCCGCACGACCTTGCGGCCGAGGCCCAGGCGCTGGCGCTGCGGATCGCCGGGGAGCTGGACATCACCGGCCACCTCGCGGTCGAGCTGTTCCAGACCAGGGACGGCCGGATCCTGGTCAACGAGCTGGCCATGCGCCCGCACAACTCCGGCCACTGGTCCATCGACGGCGCGGTCACCTCGCAGTTCGAGAACCACCTGCGGGCCGTGCTGGACCTGCCGCTCGGCGACCCGCGCCCGCGCGCCAGGTGGACCGTGATGGTGAACGTCCTCGGCGGCGACTACCCGGACATGTACCACGCCTATCTGCACTGCATGGCGCGCGACCCCGGGCTGCGGATCCACATGTACGGGAAGGACGTGAAGCCCGGTCGTAAGGTGGGCCACGTCACCGTCTTCGGCGACGACCTGGACGACGTCAGGGAGCGCGCCCGCCACGCGGCGGCGTACCTGCGCGGCGACATCACCGAATGAGCACTGGTAGGGGAGTGGGAATGCCTGAGCAGCCGTTGGTCGGCATCGTGATGGGATCGGACTCGGACTGGCCGGTGATGGAGGCCGCCGCCAAGGCCCTGGACGAGTTCGAGGTCGGCTATGAGGTCGACGTCCTCTCCGCGCACCGGATGCCGCGCGAGATGGTCGCGTACGGCGAGCAGGCCGCCGGGCGCGGCCTCAAGGCGATCATCGCGGGCGCGGGCGGCGCGGCCCACCTGCCCGGGATGCTGGCCTCGCTCACCACGCTGCCGGTCATCGGCGTCCCGGTGCCGCTGAAGTACCTGGACGGGATGGACTCGCTGATGTCCATCGTGCAGATGCCGGCCGGGGTGCCGGTCGCCACCGTCTCCATCGGCGGCGCGCGCAACGCCGGGCTGCTGGCGGTGCGTCAGCTGGCCGCGTTCGACCCCGACCTGGCCGAGAAGATGCGGGACTTCCAGCAGGAGCTGAACAACCAGGCCACCGACAAGGGCAAGAAGCTCCGCGCCAAGGTCGGCGGCGGCAACAGCTTCGGCTTCGGGGGCTGACCGCGATGACCACGACGACCGCCGACGAGGCACTGCTCGGCCGGGCCCGGACGCTGCTCGCCGAGCACCCGGTGGTGGACGGCCACAACGACCTGCCCTGGGCGCTGCGCGAGCAGGTCGGCTACGACCTGGACCAGCGCGACATCAGCACCGACCAGAGCGCCCACCTGCACACCGACCTGGCCCGGATGCGGGCCGGCAGCGTCGGCGCGCAGTTCTGGTCGGTCTACGTCCGCGCCGATTACGCCGGAGACAAGGCGGTCAGCGCCACCCTGGAGCAGATGGACTGCGTCCGCGCGCTGGCCGCCCGCTACCCGGAGCAGCTGCGGCTGGCGTTCACCGCCGACGACATGGAGACGGCCCGAGCCGAGGGCCGGATCGCCTCGCTGATGGGCGCCGAGGGCGGCCACTCCATCGGCTGCTCGCTGGCCGTGCTGCGCGGTCTGCACGCCCTGGGCGTCCGGTACATGACGCTCACTCACAACGACAACCTGCCCTGGGCCGACTCCGCGACCGACCTGCCGGTGGCGAAGGGGCTGACCCGCTTCGGCGAGGCGGTGGTCCGGGAGATGAACCGGATCGGCATGCTGGTCGACCTCTCCCACGTCTCCGCCGACACCATGCGGGACGCGCTCCGGGTCACCCGGGCGCCGGTGATCTTCTCGCACTCCTCGTCGCGTGCGGTCTGCGACCACCCGCGCAACATCCCGGACGACGTGCTGGAGCAGCTGGCGGTCAACGGTGGGGTGGCCATGGCGACCTTCGTCCCCAAGTTCATCCTCCCCGAGGCCATCGCCTGGACCAGGAGCGCCGACGCCAACATGGAGGCCAACGGCTTCCACGCGCTGGACACCACCCCGGCCGCGATGGTGGTGCAGCACGCCTTCGAGGCCGCGAACCCGCGCCCCCGGGCCAGCGCCGCCACCGTGGCCGACCACCTGGACCACATGCGCGAGGTCGCCGGGGTGGACCACATCGGCATCGGCGGCGACTACGACGGGACGGCGTTCACGCCGGACGGCCTGGAGGACGTCTCCGGCTACCCCAACCTGGTCGCCGAACTGCTCGGACGCGGCTGGTCCGAGACCGACCTCGGCAAGCTGACCTGGGGCAACGCGGTCCGGGTGCTGCGCGAGGCAGAGGGCGTGGCGGCGTCGCTCGCGGACGAGCCGCCGTCCGTCGCGACCATCGAGCAGCTCGACGGACCGGTCGCGCACGGCCCGCACGAGGACTGACCCGGTACCACCGCTGTTCCGCTGTGTTCGGCGGAACGGAGCGGAGGCCCGGCCCGGGTGCTTGTCCCCGAGCCGGGCCTCCGCTGCTTTTTCCCGTTCCTCTCTACTGCTTGGAGCCGCCATGACCGCCCCCGCCGACCTCGTCCTCACCGGCGGACCGGTCTTCACCGCCGACGGCGCCCGGAGCACGGCCGGTTCGGTGGCCGTCAGCGGCGAGCGGATCAGCGCGGTCGGGCACGACGAGGTCCGGGCCCTGATCGGCCCGAAGACCGAGGTGGTCGACCTGGCCGGGCGGCTGCTCGTCCCCGGCTTCCAGGACGCGCATGTGCACGCGGTCTTCGGCGGCATCGAGCTGGGCGCCTGCGACCTCACCGGCACCACCGACCTGGCCGAGTACCGGCGCCGCATCCGCGGCTACGCCGAGGCCAACCCGGACCGGGAGTGGATCACCGGTGGCGGCTGGTCGATGGAGAGCTTCCCCGGCGGCACCCCGACCCGGCAGCTGCTGGACGAGCTGGTCCCCGACCGTCCGGTCTTCCTGGTCAACCGGGACCACCACGGCGCCTGGGCGAACACCCGCGCGCTGGAACGCGCCGGGCTGACCGCGGGTACCCCCGACCCCGCCGACGGCCGGATCGAACGGGAGCCGGACGGCGCCCCCGGCGGCATGCTGCAGGAGGGCGCCGCCACCCTGGTCTCCCGCCACATCCCGACCACCACCCCGGCCGAGCGGCTGGCCGGGCTGCTCCGGGCGCAGCGCCTGCTGCACTCGCTCGGCATCACCGGCTGGCAGGACGCCATCCTCGGCGAGTTCAACGGCCAGGCCGACCCGAGCGACGCCTACCTCGCCGCCGCGACCGACGGCAGCCTCACCGCCCGGGTCAACGGCGCGCTGTGGTGGGACCGTTCGCGCGGCGCGGAGCAGATCCCGGAGCTGGTCGAGCGCCGGGCCCGGCTGCGCGCCGGACGGTTCCGGGCCGACTCGGTGAAGATCATGCAGGACGGCATCGCGGAGAACTTCACCGCCGCGATGATCAGCCCCTACCTGGACAGCTGCGGCTGCGCCACCGCCAACAGCGGCCTCAGCTTCGTCGACCCGGACGCGCTGCGGGACTACGTCACCGCGCTGGACGCGCTGGACTTCCAGGTCCACTTCCACGCGCTCGGCGACCGCGCGGTGCGGGAGGCGCTGGACGCGGTCGAGGCCGCCCGCACCGCCAACGGGCACCGCGACACCCGGCACCACCTGGCCCACCTCCAGGTGGTGCACCCGCAGGACGTCCCGCGGTTCCGCGCGCTGGGCGCGGTCGCCAACCTGCAGCCGCTGTGGGCCGCGCACGAGCCGCAGATGGACGAGCTGACCATCCCGTTCCTGGGCGGCGACGGCGCGGCCCGGCAGTACCCGTTCGCCGACCTGCTGCGCGCGGGGGCCACCCTCGCGGCGGGCAGCGACTGGCCGGTGAGCAGCCCGGACCCGATGCAGGGCATCCACACCGCGGTCAACCGCCGCGGCTACGGCGAGGACCCGGCGCAGGTCCCGGCGTTCCTGCCCGAGCAGCGGCTCGACCTGGGCACCGCGCTGGCCGCGTACACGGCGGGCTCGGCGCACGTGAACCACCACCACGGCACCGGCACCATCCAGGTCGGCGCGCTGGCCGACCTGGCGGTGCTGGACCGCGACCCGTTCGCTGGCCCGGCGGAGGAGATCGGCGCGACCGGGGTGGCCCTGACCTACGTGGGCGGCCGGCGGGTCTGGTCCGCCGAGGGGGCGTAGCGGGGGCCGGTGGGCTGTGGTGACGGGGGATGTAACGCTTCCGGGCGCGGCGACCAAGTAGAGATGTAAGGCACCACCCGCCCGACCTGCCCCAAGGAGCCATCCGTGCCAGCGGAGCATCCGACCGCACCACCCACCCGCGACCCCGCCGGGTTCGCCGCGTTCTACGAGCAGCAGTTCGACACCGTGCTCGGCTTCGTCGCCCGGCGCGTCGACAGCCCGCACCTGGCCGCCGACCTCACCGCGGACATCTTCGTGGCCGCGCTGGAGAACGCGGACACCTACGACGCCCGGCGCGGTGCGCCCGTCGCCTGGCTGTACGGCATATCCCGCAACGTCATCTCCGCGCACTTCCGCGGCAGCGCCCGCGAACTGCACGCGGTCGCCCGGATCACCGGCCGGCGGCTGCTGGACGACCAGGACGTCAGTGTCATCGAGGCCCGGATCGACGCCGCCCGTGCCGCCCGGCGAATGGCGGGCGCCCACGCCGCGCTGTCCGACCCGCTGCGCGAGGTGCTGGACCTGGTCGCCCTGGACGGGCTGACCGTCCGTGAGGCCGCACAGGCGCTGGGCATCAGCTCGACCTCCGCCCGGGTCCGGCTGCACCGCGCCCGCAAGGCCCTGCTCGGCGTCGAGCAGACCGAGTCCCAGACCGAGTCCCAGCCCCGCACCGGTCACCGCGAAGCCGCCGTTCTGGAGGTCACCCAGTGAATGCCCCCCTGCACTTCAAGCAGCAGCTCGCGGACGAGCTCAACGCCCGCGCCACCGTCCTGGCCAGCCCGGCCGCCTCGGCCGCACAGGGCGGCCGCCCCGCCCCGATCCGGGTCCCGCGCCGCCGGCTGACCCTCACCCTCGGCGCCGTCGCGGCAGCCGTCGCGGTGGCCGTCACCGTGCCGCTGACCGGGGGGACGCACGACAAGCAGGCTGCCGCCGGTTCGTCGGCCGCGCCGGGTCCGCTCCGCAGCGGAAGCGGGAACGGCATCGACATCGTCACCGCCGACTACGTGGTGAAGTCCGTCTCGGACGGCACCGTCGCGGTGAAGCTGATGAACCTCAAGGGCATCCCCGGGCTGCAGGCCGCTCTGCGCAAGGCGGGCATCCCGGCCGCGGTGATGGAGTTCTCGGACACCTGCCACGGCACGGTCGACACCGACGAGAGCGTCGACCCGATGAAGGTGTTCCCCCCGTCCGCCGACGGGCACTACACGCTGATCAGGCTCAGTGCCGTCCCGAAGGGGGAGCACCTGCTGATCATGGAGCTGATGACACCGGTCGGGGGGCTCCAGCCGAGTCAGCTGTCGGTGGTGCGCACGGTGCCGAGCTGCGTCCCGGCGTCCTACAACGACATCGGCGCGGGCTACGTCGCCCCGGGGACCAACCCGTAGCCGCAGGGCAGGCATCCCGGGCAGGCCTTCCGGGTCGGGCGTCCCGGGTAGGAGTCCCGGGTGCGCGTAGCGGCGGCTAGTCCGGCAGGCCGCGTTCCGCCGCCCGCAGGGCCACTGCCCAACCGGCTGCCAGCAGCAGCACCGCGCCGAGCAGCGGCAGGGCCGGGAAGGTGGTGGCCGCGTCGGCGGAGTCGGAGGTGAAGGCGTCCCTGATGGCGCTGTTGACCGGCGACCCCGGGGCCACCAGCAGCGCCAGCGAGACCCCGGCCAGGCTGAGCACCGCAGTGGCCGGCCGGTTCAGCAGCGGCGGCGCGCAGACCGCGCCGAGCGCGGTGCCGACCAGCAGCCCGATCAGGATCGCGGTGCCGCCGTCGCGGGCGATGGCCACCAGCGGCGGGTGCGCCACGCCCTGCGGCGGGCTGCTGAGCACCCACTCGAACACCCCGGCGACCATGGCCAGCACCGCGCCGACGATCAGCGCGGTGCACAGCGCCGCGAGGTGGGCCCGGCGCGGACCGCAGGTCGCGGCCACGCAGGCGCGGGCCGGGCCCGGCTCGCCGGTGAGCACGGTACGGGTGATCCAGCCGGTGCAGGGGAGCAGCATCGCGGCGCACCAGCCGAGCGAGTCGCCGTACTGCTGGCCGCCGAACTGCCCGGCGACGATCAGGAAGGCGAACAGCAGCACCGGCGGCAGCCAGCGCTGGGAGCGCAGCAGCAGGGCGAGTTGATAGCGGATCAGTTGGGGCATCAGGTCAGCGCCTCGGTCTGCTCGATCCGGACCCGCGGGTCGTTCCGCAGTTCGCTCAGCAGCGCGGCGTCCGCGGTGAGGGTGATCCGCACGGTGGTGGTCGTGGCCGTGGTGCTGGCAGCCGACTTTGACGGTGCGTCAGTCGCGGTGACACTTCCGTCGCCGACCTGCCAGCGCAGCGTCGGGCGGTCGGCCAGCCGCCCGGGGTCGTGGTCGACGAAGAGGACGGTGCCGCCCTGCGCCAGCCGCTCGTCCACGGCGGCGTCCAACTCGGCCCGGCTCGCCTGGTCCAGGCCGGTCCAGGCCTCGTCCAGGACCAGCAGTTCCGGTTCGCCAAGGAGGGCCTGCGCCACCGCGACCTTCTGGCAGGTGCCCTTGGACAGCTCGGCCAGCGGGGTCCGGGCGAAGGCTGCCGCGCCGAAGCGGTCCAGCAGCGCGTCGGCCCGGCGGGCGGGCTCGGCGCCGCGCAGGCCGTGGATCCGGCCGAGGTGGCAGAGGTAGTCGTGCGCGGTGAACGGCAGTGCGGCCGGGAACCGTTCCGGCACGTACGCCCGGCGCGCGGGCTGGTCCCTGACGCTGCCGCGGGTGGGCGTGCGGACGCCGGCGACCAGCCGCAGCAGGGTGGACTTGCCGCCGCCGTTGCCGCCCTGGGCCCGGATCAGCTGCCCGGTCGGGACGTCCAGATCCACCCCGTACAGCACCCATGGGTCACGGAGCCCGTAGCGCAGGGCGATGCCGTCGAGTCGCATGGGGCCCAGCGTAGAAGACGGCGCGAGGACGTACCGGGGTGACCCGGTTACCCGGGCAACGGCTACCCGGCCAGGCGGGGGATCTCGATCGCCGGGCAGCGGTCCATCACCATGGCGAGGCCGGCGGCGCGGGTGCGCTCGTACGCCGCCTCGTCGATCACGCCGAGCTGGAACCAGACCGCCCGCGCGCCGATCGCGACCGCCTGGTCGGCGACCTCTCCGGCCAGGTCGCTGCGGACGAAGACGTCCACCACGTCGACCGGGAACGGCACGTCGGCGAGGGTGGCGTAGCCCTGCTCGCCGTGCACCGTCTCGGCCTTCGGGTGCACCGGCACCACCCGCTTGCCGAACCGCTGCAGTACCCGGGCCACCCCGTACGCGGCGCGGGAGGTGTTGTTGGACAGCCCGACCACGGCCCAGGTCGAACCGGTCCCGGTCAGGATCTCGCGGACGGCGGCAGCGTCGTCGCTGTGGTCGGTCATCGGGTACGCACTCCCTTTTGCTCCCTCAGCTGGGACGGCCCAGCGCGCGGTAGGTCCAGCCCGCGTCGCGCCAGCGCTGCGGGTCGAGGACGTTGCGGCCGTCCAGGATGCTGCGCTCGGCCACGGCCCGGCCCAGCACGGCCGGGTCCATCTCGCGGAACTCCTGCCACTCGGTCAGGTGCAGCACCACATGCGCGCCGCTGACGGCGTCCAGCGCGGAGTCGGCGAAGGACAGGGCCGGGAACATCTTCCTGGCGTTGTCCATGGCCTTCGGGTCGTAGACGGTGACCTGCGCGCCCTGCAGCTGGATCTGCCCGGCGACGTTCAGCGCGGGCGAGTCGCGGACGTCGTCCGAGTTCGGCTTGAAGGCCGCGCCCAGCACGGCCACCCGGCGGCCGAGGAAGCCGCCGCCGCACTGCTCGCGGGCCAGCTCGACCATCCGGCCGCGGCGGCGCATGTTGATGTTGTCGACCTCGCGGAGGAAGGTCAGCGCCTGGTCCGCGCCCAGCTCCCCGGCGCGGGCCATGAAGGCCCGGATGTCCTTGGGCAGGCAGCCGCCGCCGAAGCCGAGCCCGGCGTTGAGGAACTTGCCGCCGATCCGCTCGTCGAAGGCCAGCGCGGCGGAGAGCTGCACCACGTCCGCGCCGGAGGCCTCGCAGACCTCGGCCATGGCGTTGATGAAGGAGATCTTGGTGGCCAGGAATGAGTTCGCGGCCGTCTTCACCAGCTCGGCGGTCGGGAAGTCGGTGACCACGAACGGCGTGCCCTGGTCGATCAGCGGCTGGTAGAGCGCGCGCAGCGTCTCCTCCGCCTCGGCGCTGCGGACGCCGACCACCAGCCGGTCCGGGTGCAGGGTGTCGTCGACGGCGTAGCCCTCGCGCAGGAACTCCGGGTTCCAGGCGACCTCGGCGGCCGACCCGATCGGGGCGTTCTCGGCCAGCCGGACCGCCAGCCGCTCGGCGCTGCCGACCGGGACGGTGGACTTGCCGACCACCAGCGTGCGCCGGTGCAGGTGCGGCGCCAGCAGGTCGAACGCCGACTCCACGTAACTCATGTCACAGGCGAACTCGCCGCGCCGCTGAGGTGTGTTGGTGCAGATGAAGTGGACGTCGCCGAACTCGCCGACCTCCTCCCAGGAGGTGGTGAAGCGCAGCCGCCCGGTCGAGCCCTCGACCCCGGCGACGTGCTTGCGCAGCAGCTCCTCCAGGCCCGGCTCGTACATCGGGACCCGGCCGGAGGCGAGGGTGGCGACCCGCTCGGGGAGGATGTCGAGGCCCAGGACCTCGTATCCGAGCTCGGCCATGCAGGCAGCATGGGTGGTTCCCAGATAGCCGGTGCCGATGACGGTGATCTTCACGGCGTGGTCGTCCTTCCGCCGGGTGGGTGTGGAGCAGGCCGGACCTGGAGATCCTACCCAGTGGCGGCGGGGGCTGTAGCGCACGTCACGCCCGACGCCGGGGGCCGGAAGCCCTAGAATCTCCTGAGGGCCAGATGTTACTTAACGGTAGATAACTTGGGGTGAGGCGCATGGCGTCCAATGGTTCGGCTGGTTCGGCCGGCGCGGCGGACTTCGATCTGTTTCGGATCTCCGAGGAGCACGAGATGCTCCGGGACGCGGTGCGTTCCCTGGCGGAGGCGAAGATCGCCCCGTTCGCGGCCGAGGTGGACGAGCAGGCGCGTTTCCCGCAGGAGGCGTTGGACGCGCTGACCGCGAACGACCTGCACGCGGTGCACGTACCCGAGGAGTTCGGCGGCGCGGGCGCGGACGCGCTGGCGACGGTGATCGTGATCGAGGAGGTGGCGCGGGTCTGCGCCTCGTCCTCGCTGATCCCGGCGGTCAACAAGCTCGGCTCGCTGCCGGTGATCCTGTCCGGGGACGAGGCGCTGAAGCAGAAGTACCTGCCGCGGCTGGCGGCGGGGGAGGGCATGTTCTCCTACTGCCTGTCCGAGCCGGACGCCGGTTCCGACGCGGCCGGGATGAAGACCCGCGCGGTGCGCGACGGCGACTCCTGGGTGCTGAACGGGGTCAAGCGCTGGATCACCAACGCGGGCGTCTCCGAGTTCTACACGGTGATGGCGGTCACCGACCCGGAGAAGCGCAGCAAGGGCATCTCCGCGTTCGTGGTGGAGAAGGACGACGCGGGCGTCACCTTCGGCGCCCCGGAGAAGAAGCTCGGCATCAAGGGCTCGCCGACCCGCGAGGTCTACCTGGACAACGTCCGCATCCCGGCCGACCGGATCATCGGCGCCGAGGGCACCGGCTTCGCCACGGCGATGAAGACCCTGGACCACACCCGGATCACCATCGCCGCCCAGGCGCTGGGGATCGCCCAGGGCGCGCTGGACTACGCGGCCGGGTACGTGAAGGAGCGCAAGCAGTTCGGCAAGGCCATCGCGGAGTTCCAGGGCATCCAGTTCATGCTGGCCGACATGGCCATGAAGCTGGAGGCCGCCCGCCAGCTCACCTACGCCGCCGCGGCCCGCTCCCAGCGCGGCGACGGCGACCTGACCTTCTTCGGCGCCGCGGCGAAGTGCTTCGCCTCGGACGCGGCGATGGAGATCACCACCGACGCAGTCCAACTCCTCGGCGGCTACGGCTACACCCGCGACTACCCGCTGGAGCGGATGATGCGCGACGCCAAGATCACCCAGATCTACGAGGGAACGAACCAGGTCCAGCGCATCGTCATGGCCCGCAACCTGCCGTAAATCATCGCCGGCCGGCTCAGAGCACCGGGAAGCCCCCGCTCGGCCCTGTGCCGAACGGGGGCACTCCGTCGCACGGTACCGTCGGGCCATGAGGCTCGAACCTGCGGAGTGCCGTGCCCGTCTGCTGGCCGCCCGCGTGTCCCGGTTGGCCACCGTCTCCGGTACCGGCGAGCCGCACATGGTGCCGATCACCTTTGCCCTGGACGGCGACCACCTGTACTTCGCCGTCGACCACAAGCCGAAGGCCTCGACCGATCTGCGGCGGCTGCGGAACATCACCGAGAACCCCAGGGTGTCGGTGCTGGTCGATCATTACGCCGACGACTGGGAAACCCTCTGGTGGGCCCGAGCTGACGGCCTGGCGGAGATCTGGCACGACGGTCGGAGCCGCGAGGATGCGCTTGACCTACTCGCCGCGAAGTACCCGCAGTACGCCGCCCAGCGCCCGTCCGGCCCGGTCGTGGCCATCACCCTGCAGCAGATGACGGGTTGGTCCTATACCGGGTGACTGTCGGGTCCCTGTCGTACGCTTGCTTGGATACGCAAGCGGAGGTAGGTAGCTGTGCCCATGAGCGCCCGAGAGACGCCGATCTTCCGGCAGATCGCCGAGGCGCTGAGGTCCGCGATCTTGGCGGGCGAGTTGACGCCCGGCCAGCAACTGCCGTCCGAGAACGACCTCAAGGACCGCTATGGCACCACGCGGGTGACGGTCCGGAAGGCGATCGCGCTCCTCAAGGCTGACGGCCTGCTGGTGAGCCAACAAGGCAAGGGCGTGTTCGTCCGGCCTCGACCTTCCGTGCAGATGCTGACGACCGGGGCGAACTTCCGGCTGCGCCGGTACACCGGCGACCCGAACTACAACGCCGAGGCGGCGGCGCAAGGCAAGACGGCCGAACAGCAGCTGCTTGCCGTGGAGACGGTGCCCGCACCACCGGATATCGCTGAGAGGTTCGGTGTCGCCGAGGGGACTCCGGTGATTGTGCGGCGTCTGAGGTTCGTGGTCGACGGCGAGCCGATGCAGCTGGTGAACGGGCACTACCTGGCCTCCCGGTTCGAGGGGACCGAGGTGGCGGAGATGCGGCGGGTGCGCGGTGGCGTGAGCCGGCTGATCGAAGACCCGGAGGGTCCGGTCCGTCAGCGCATCGTGCAGTTCGTGGAGGATCTGGAGATCCGGATGCCGACCCCGGAGGAGTCGCAGGTGCTGGCGATCCCGCCGGGCGTGCCGTTGGCGCGGGTGTTCCGGACGGGGCACGTCGCGTCCGGTGAGGTGGTGGAGGTGCTGGACTCTCGGGTGCCGTGCGACCGCCACGTCTTCCGGTACGTGATCGACATCCCCTGAACGGTGATGGGGCGTCAGCAGGGTTCTACGGGTCCCCTTTTCACGCTCTGCCTACTTGTATATCCAAGCAACGATGACCTATCGTGGCGGCAACGACAGCTTGGATATACAAGTAGGCAGAGGTGCCATGTCCACGATTGCCACCACGGTGCCAATGGCACCCTCCGCTGCGCCCCGACCGGACTGTGACTACTGCGACGAGCCGAGCACGGCGATGCGGGTGCGTCTGGACCGCGCCGACCCGGCTGCGCGCCGGGTCGCGATTGACCATGACGACTGCTACGCGCGGTTCCTGGGCGACATCGAGGCCCATGGCGGCCGGACGTGATCGAGATCCAGCCGCCCACGGGCGCGACCAAGGCCGGATACTGCGGCGGCTGCGACAAGTGGACGCCGAAGGCGCGGGTGGTGGCGGAGGTCCACGGCGACACCGGGGCCGGCGGCACCGTGCTTCGCTGCGCCGACTGCGACGCCGCGGCCGCGGCCCGAGCCCGCCGCCGACGATGAGGTCCAGCACATCGTTATGGCCCGCAACCTGCCGTGGTGGCGCAGCCCCGCCGGAATGATGAACCGGCGGGGGCCTCGTTTCTCGACTGCTGGGCTGGACGGCTATCCGCTGGTGGCGCCGGACGGTGTGAGGGCGCCGGCGGTTTGTAGGACCTGGGTGGCGGAGTGGAGTTCTGCGGCGATTCCCGACTTGATGACCGCCATGCTCTTGCCTGCGGCTGCGATCTTCTTGGTCTGCAGGGCGACGTCCGCTCCGTACCAGGTGGCGATGACGTCGGCCTGCTGCTTGCAGAGGGCGTCCGTGCGGGCCACGGTTTTTTCCAGGGCCGTCGGGGCGGGAGTGGTGAACTTGGGATCGTTCATGGCGTCGAGCGGCGCGGCATAGGTGAAGCCGTGCTGCTTCATGCAGGCGGACCATTTACTGAACGCGCTTTTGACGCCGGCTTCGGCGGCTGACTGCTGGAAGCTCTGCAGGTCGATGCTGGAGGCCATGGGTGCGTCTCCGGCTGTCCCGCCGGCGGTGAGCAGGGTGTGCCGCGCCTGTCCGAGGCAGCCCCCGGGCGGGACCTTGTCCCCGTTGGGGAGGACGATCTGCTTGGCCGGGGCGGTGGTGCTGCCGTCCGCGTTCGCCAACTGGCCGCCGAGTATGGCCGGTTCCTCGGCCTTGCTGAATTCTGGCTGCTCGGGCGCCGGGCCGCGCGAGGCGGGCAGGTGGTATCCGTTCTCGGCTGCTTCGCCGGGCGATGTGACGCCGTAGCGGTGGTAGCCGCGGCCCGGGTCGTCCGCGGGGCTCACGACGGTTATTTTCGGCGTCTTGTAGGAGAACCCGAGCGACCGCAGGCAGGTGCCGACGAGCACCAGTTCCGCGCCGTTGACGAGGCTCTCCTGGTGCCTGCCGAGCAGGTACCCCTCGATGGGCAGGACCAGACGGGGCTCCGCCTCGGGGGACGTCGCCATCGAGGTTTCCGTCGGTGCGGCGGTCCGGGGGGCCGGTCCGGGCCGGCTTGAGCACGAGACGGTGACGGCCGCAAGGGTGAGCGTCAGCAGGAGGGGGACCAGACGTTTCTTGTGGTGCATTGCCGTTCCTTGCGCTGCCGGAGCAGATGAAGTCCCCGCCGAGTTTCTCCTCTCGGCGGGGACGGTGAACTTCAGAATTCTCTCGGGGCTAGAATTCCTGGAACCACTTGATGGAGGCGTCCTCGTTCTTGAGGCTGGAATTGAGGTTGCCCTGCATTCCGGCGTCGAACGTCTGGTACACGCCACCGTAGTTGGAGTTGTAGTAGATCCGGAAGCCCTGGGTGTTCGACCAGTTCTGGGCCGAGGCGGTGTTGTTCTTCACCGGCTGCGCGTCACCGGCGGAGTCGACTGTCCCGTTGTAGGTCTTCCAGGCGTAGAAGCGCTCACCCTGCAGGTTGGGGACGTCTCCGGGGTAGGTCCACCGGGCGCCGCCGAAGCCCGAGTTGTAGTACAGGCAGGCGTCGCCGGTCAGGCAGTCGACGCCGCCGACCGAGGCGAAGGCCGTCCCCGACATGCCCAGAACCGTTGCCCCGGCCAGTACTGCCGCAACGGCTATTCTCTTCACATTCACAGTGGCTACTTTCCATTCTGACGGACATCGAAAGCCGATGTCGCCCTCCGGTCAGTCTACGGACTTCCGAAGAGGCTGATCAAATCGTCAAGATGTCCCGAATCGGGAAAGTCGAGCGGAATGTCTGACTGCTGCGTATGCCAATGTGCCCGGTCTTTGGCGGTATTGGGCTCAGTCGTCCCGGTCATCCGGTTCGGGGTCGACCTCGGGCTCGCGGGCCTCGGTCTCGGCTCCGGCCTCGGCTTCGGGGGGCTGGGACACGGGCCCGGTGGTGGGGCGGATGTGGCCGAGCTTCAGGACGCGGCCGACGACGGGGCCCAGGAGGAAAGCGATCGCGAACCAGATCGCGATGGCCACCAGTACGACCAGCACGACTCGCACGGCATCCCTGTATCTCGTGGTAGCGGAATGGGCACGCTCTGTGCTGGCCCGGGTCCATCATCCTGCTGGAATATGTCACTCCGCCGGTCATTCGGGTATCAAAGGGGCGAAGCGAGGGGGTGAACGATCCGCGCATTCTCCGGTCGTGCGCCCCCCGCGTCAGGTAATGCGCCCCAGGAGCGCTGCCGCCGCCTCCACGTCCGGGGTGAGGTCGCGGTCGGCGAGGTCGGGATTGAGGACGGCAGCCGCGTCGCGCTGGAAGCGGCCCAGGACGGTGCCGGAGTCCAGCACCGTGCCGCGCATCCGCAGGGCGCGGGTCGCGGCGACCAGCTCGCAGGCGAGGATCAGGCGCAGCAGGGGGAGGCTCTCCAGCAGGTGTCGGGCACCGGTCGCGGCGAAGCTGGCGTGTTCCTCCACGCCGCGCGAGAGCACGGTGTGACCGAGGGTCACCGGCTGTGCCAGGCCGCGCAGTTCGGCCAGGGCGGAGGCTGCCGCGTACTCGGTGATCATGATGCCGCTGCTGCCGTCCTCGTCCTCGGCCAGGAACGGCGGCAGGTTGGTGAAGACCGGCGAGGCCAGTACCCCGAACCGGGCGGTGGACAGTTGTGCGGTGCCGAGCAGGGCCAGTCGCAGGTGGTCGGTCGACAGCGCCAACGAGGCCTGGTGGAAGCCGCCGTGGTGGTGGTAGTCGGCAGGCTCCTCCAAGGAGAGCAGCGGGTTCTCGGCGGCGCTGTTGAGCTCGATCGCGAGGACCTGGCCCAGCGCGTCCGCCGCGTCCAGCGCCGCGCCGTGCACCTGCGGGAGGCAGCGGAAGCCGAACGGGTCCTGGATCAGGGCGGGTTGCCAGCCGATCGGTTCCAGCAGCTCCCGCATCCGGGCCGCGAGCGTGGTCGCGCCGGCGTGCGGGCGCAGGGCGTGCACCGGGGCGGCGAAGGGCTCGGTGGAGCCGTGCACCGCGGCCAGCGAGAGTGCGGCGATCAGTGGGACTGAATCGAGGAGGCGGCTCAAGTCGTGGTGTGAGAGCGCAGATTGAGCGATGGTCAGGGCGCTGCTGGACATCAGCGGTAGCGCGTCCCAGCGGTCCAGGGTGAGCGGGGCGGGGGTCGGGCCGGTGCCGGTGGCCTCGCGCCAGGGCTGCTCTCCGGCCAGGGCCAGGCCGAGTTCGGCGAGGGCGGAGAGGTCCGCGGTCCCGACCGAGCCGTAGCCGTGGACGGTGGGGACGTGCCCGGAGCGGAGCACGTCGGCGAGCCGGTCGACGACCTCGGGGTTGATCGCCGAACCGGCCCTGAGCAGCTGGTTCAGCCGGACGGCGAGCATCGCGCGGGTCTGCTCGACCGGGACCAGCGGGCCGATGCCGCCGCTGTGGCTGCGGAGCAGGCGCATGCCGTGTCCGTCGGCGGCCTGGTCGGAGACCTCGGTGGTGCGGTTGGCGCCGACGCCGGTGGTGAGGCCGTACACCTGGCGCTTGGTGACGATCTGTTCGGCGACGGTGCGGGCCTGGAACAGGCGCGCGCGGGCGGCGGGGGCGACCTCCGGGGTCGCCGTACGCCGGGCGAGGGCGGATACCCCGGCCGGGGTGAGCGAGAGGCCGTCCAGGAGGAGCGGCAGGGCGGACGGAGCGGATGGGACGCAGGGAGCGGCGGAGGGGGCGCGGGGGGTGGGGAAGGGCTGCGAGGTGGGAAGCGAAGCGGGGAGTGACGCGGCGGGTGACGCGGGAGGCGAGGTGAAGGTGGCGTCGGGGCCGAACGGCGGTGTGGCGGCAGGCGGTTGGGTCACGGGTGCGGGGCGCCTTCCTGCGGGGAGGAGGAGGCGGGCGTGGTTTCTCCGGTGACGGTTCCCGGGGCGGGGGCGGCCCCGGGCCGCAGGAGCGCCCGCGAGCCGCGACTCGGCCCTGGCCGCATCGTACTGATGCCCGCAAGCGGCTGACCAGGCCAGGAAACCCGCCACGGTCGCCGCGCCACGGTCAACGCGCCGCGTTCAGTGCGCCGCGTTCAGTGCGAGGAGCCGCCCAGGTTGAGGGCGATGACGCCGGCGATGATCAGGGCGATCCCGCACAGCTTCCAGCTGTTGATGCTCTCGCCGAGGAAGCTGAAGCCGATCGCGGCGACCACCGCCGTGCCGATGCCGGACCAGATCGCGTACGCCGTGCTCACCGGGATGTGCTTCAACGCCTGGGCCAGGAAGACGAAGGAGAGCCCGTACCCCGCAATCACGACCAGGCTGGGCAGCAGCCGGGTGAAGCCCTCGGAGAACTTGAGCGAGACGGTGGCGCAGATCTCGCTGCTGATGGCGATCGCGAGGAACAGGTAGGGCATGGGTGGGCGCGCCTTCGGGTCGGTGGGCAGGGGCGGGGGGAGGACGGGTGGGCCGCGACGGGATGAGCAGCTGACGGTGCCGCCGAGCACCCGCCTGTGCGGCGACGGCGCCGCCGGGGCGTCCGCCTATGCTCTCCCGGCCGCCGCCAGCCTCCGCAGCAGGGCCAGGTCCGCGTCCAGCAGGCTGTGGATCACGGTCCGCCGTCGGCCTGCCTGGACCGGGGTCGCGGACGGGACGGCCAGCACCGCGCAGCCCGCCGCCTCGGCGGAGGCGATGCCGGTGGGGGTGTCCTCCACGGCGACGCAGCGGGCCGGGTCGACGTCGAGCGCCGCCGCGGCGGCGAGGTACGGGTCCGGCTCGGGCTTGGTCCGCGGGGTCTCCCCGGCGGCGACGGTCACCGCGAAGCGGTGCCGGCCGAGTGCGTCCAGGACGATGTCGACCACGTGCCGGGGCGAGGCGGAGACCAGCGCGGCGGCGACGCCCGCGGCGGACAGTTCGTCCAGCAGGGTGAGCGCGCCGGGCAGCGGCACCACCCTGGCCCGGACCAGGTCGGCGAAGCGGTGCTCCAACGCGGCGCGGAGCCGGGGCAGCGAGGGCGGGGGGCTGACGTCGGCCGGGTCGGCGTTGCCAACTGTCTTGGTGCTGCTGCTGGTTGTGGTTTCAACCGAACTGGCGTCGACCGCACCGGCCTCGGCCGTTCCCGCCGCCGCCAGTCGGTCGTGCAGGTGGTCTGCGGTGTCCTCGGCGGCGCGGCCGAGGATGAAGGGCTGGTCGTCCGGGCCGAGCGGCAGGCCGAGCAGCGCGGCCTCGGCCGCCACCGCCTGCTGCCAGAGTCCTTCGGTGTCGACCAGGGTGCCGTCCATGTCGAACAGGACGGCCTGGAGCGCGCCGGAGGACCCCGTGCCGGAGAGGTCGATGGAGGTGGTGGGAGTGAACGGGTGCGGAAGGGTCACGGGCGTGCGTCCACCAGCACCGGGCGCTCGGACAGGCCCACGGTGACGCCGGTGCCCGCCGGGAGCGCCGCCGCCTCGTGCGTGGACAGGTCGACCTTGACCGTCCTACCGTCCGTGAGCTGCACCGCGAGCCGGGTGAACGCACCCATAAAGGTGCTGCCGACGACCACGGCACCGCCCCCGCCCTGCGCCGTGAGCTGCACGTTCTCCGGTCGGACCAGGACCTCGACGTCCTGGTTCGGGCCGGTCCGCGCGCCATCCACCGGCAGTCTGCGGCCGAGTACCTCCACCGTCGCCGGGTCGTCGCCGACCCGTCCGGCGATCCGGTTCATGGTGCCGACGAACTCGGCGACAAACGCCGTCGACGGGCGCGCGTACAGCTCCGCCGGCGTGGCGCACTGCTCAAGCCGCCCGGCGTGCATCACCGCGACCCGGTCGGCCATGGACAGCGCCTCTTCCTGATCGTGCGTCACAAACAGCGTGGTGATCCCGAGTTCCTTCTGCAGTCGGCTGATCTCGTCCCGCAGGTTCAGCCGGACCTTGGCGTCCAGCGCGGACAGCGGCTCGTCCAGCAGCAGCACCCGCGGGCGCAGCGCCAGCGCGCGGGCCAGCGCGATCCGCTGCTGCTGGCCGCCGGAGAGCTGGTGCGGGTAGCGGTCGCCGTACTGCGGCAGGCCGACCAGCTCCAGCAACTCGTCGGCGCGGGACCGCCGTTCGGCGCCCTTGGCGCCCCGCATCCGCAGCCCGAAGGCGACGTTGTCGCGGGCGTTGAGGTGCGGGAACAGGCTGTACGACTGGAACACCATGCCGGCGTCGCGGCGGTGGGCCGGAATGCCGGTGATGTCCTTGCCGTCGACCAGCACCGCACCCGCGTCCGGGGTCTCGAAGCCGGCGACCATCCGCAGCGCGGTGGTCTTGCCGCAGCCGGACGGGCCGAGCAGGGCGAGCAGTTCGCCGGGCTGGACGGTGAGGTCGAGCCCGTCCAGCGCGGTGGTCGCGCCGTAGCTGCGACGCAGCCCGCGGAACTCGACGGTGGCGCTCTGGTCGGCAGCACCGGATCCAGTGCCGGAACCAGCGCCGGACAGGACGGAAGCCGCACCGGCATCGGCAGCGGCCGGGTCAGCGGCGGGTACGGGGGTCGCGGCGACGGGGGCCGTTTCGGTCATCGGGGGCTCCCTAAGCAGTGGTCGGGGTCGAGGCCTTGCGGCGGCGGTTGCCGCCGGCCGACAGGACGAGCAGCAGCAGCCAGGTGAGCACCAGGCTGACGATCGAGACGGCGACGGTGACATCGCCCTGGCCCGCGGCGTTGCCGTTGACGATCCAGACCGAGAACGGCTGGAAGCCGAGGATCGAGGAGACCGTGAACTCGCCCAGCACCAGCGCCAGGGTGAGGAACGCGGTGTTCAGCAGCGCGCCGCGGAGGTTCGGCAGGATCACCGTGATGATGGCGCGGGTCCGCCCCGCCCCGTTGTTCTGGGCGGCTTCGAGCAGGGTGCGCACGTCCAGTGCCCGCATGCCCGCGTCCAGGGTGCGGTAGGCCAGCGGCAGGGCCATCACCACGTAGGCGAGCAGCAGGATCACCGGGAAGCTGGGGTTCTGGATGTCGACCAGCAGTTGGAACAGCGTGGATCCCACCGCGAGGTGGTTGCTGCCCCAGCTCAGCACGCTGGTGATGCCCGCGGTGAAGGCGATGGCCGGGACCACCAGCGGCAGGGTGCAGGCCAGTTCGACCACGGTGCGCAGCCGCTGGCTGCCGAGCCGGACCGCGACGACCGCGGGGACCAGCAGCAGGTAGACCACGGCGATGGTGGCCACCGCGAGCTCCAGCGACAGCTGCAGGGCTGGCCAGAGGCCGTCGACCTTGAAGATCTGGCTGTAGGCGTGCAGCGTGAAGCCGTGCACCGGGTCGTCCACGGTGAACAGGAACGAGGCCAGCACCGGCACGACGAAGTACACGCCGCAGAGCAGCAGGATCGCCGCCCGCCCGAAGCGCGGACGGTCGGAGCGCGGACGGCCCGCATGCGGACGGCCCGAGCGCGGACGGCCCGAGCGGAGGCGGCTGCGCGGAGGGGCGTCCTCCGCGTCCGGGCGTGAGATCAGACCAGCCATCGGGCGCTCCGGCGTTGCAGGGGCAGGTACACGAGCATCACCAGCACGGCGATGACCACCATGTCCAGGCTCATCGCCAGCGCGACGTTCCCGGCGTCGGCGGAGACGTTGCCGTTCAGCGCGTTGGCGATCTGCAGGGTGATCAGCGGGACGGACGCGCCGACCATCGCCGCCGCGGTCGCGTACGCGGCGAAGGCGGTGCCGAACAGCAGCACGAATCCGCCGAGCAGCGACGGTGCGAGCACCGGCAGCGCGACATAGCGCCAGTACTTCCACAGCGTCGCGCCGTTGTTCTGTGCCGCCTCGCGCCACTGGCGGCGCAGCCCGTCCAGGGAGGGGAGCACGCTGAGCACCATCAGCGGGATGAGGAAGTACAGGTACACCAGGTTGAGGCCCCAGAAGGTGTAGAGGCTCCAGCCCGCGGACTTCAGGTGGAAGTGCGTGGTGACCCCCCCGGCGTTGCCGAGGGTGGCGATGAAGGCGAACGCCAGCGGCACGCCGCCGAAGTTGGCGAGCACGCCGGAGGCGCTGAGCACGGCGTGCCGCAGCGCCTGGAACCGGGAGGTGGCGACCGCCTGTGCGAGCAGCAGCCCGACCACCGTGGAGATCAGCGCGGACACCGCGGACAGCTTGACGCTGCCGAGCAGGGCGGTCAGGTAGCCGCCCTGGAGCGAGGCGGTGATGTTCCCCGTGGTGTAGGAGCTGGGGGCGCCGGGGGTGTTGGTGGTGAACGCGCCGTAGGCCATGGCGACGGCCGGCACGCCGAATCCCACGACGACGAAGACGAGCAGCGGGGCGACGGCGAGGCGCCCCGCCGCCGCACGGCGCAGCGAGCTGCGCAGCGGGCGGCGACGGGGACGGTCGTCCTCGGTCGCGTCGGGGGCAACCAGGTCGACGGTGCTCACCCGGCGATGGCCTTGGACCAGTTGGCGGCCAGCAGGGCCTTGGCCTTGGTGGTCTGGTCGTCGGTGGGGAAGGTCGGGGTGCCGGTGACCGTCGGCAGCGCGGCGGCGGCCGTGGTGTCCAGGGTGCCCGCGGACTTCATCGCGTCCATCTCGACCGGGCGGGCGAAGCCGCCGAGGAAGAGGTTCTGGCCCTCGGTGCTGTAGAGGTACTCCTCCCACAGCCGGGCGGCGGCCGGGTGCGGCGCCCACTTGTTGATGGCCTGGTTGTAGTAGTTGGCGTACTCGCCGTCGGTCGGGACGTTGACCTGCCAGTTGATGCCCTTGGACTTGAACTCGGCGGAGTAGCCGGCGTTCAGGTAGTCCCAGTCGATGGTGATCGGGGTCTCGCCCGACTCGACCGTGCTCTGCTTGGCCTGGACCGGGTTGAAGTTGCCCAGCTTCTTCAGCTTGGCGAAGAAGTCCAGGCCGGGCTGGATGTTGTCGAAGCTGCCGCCGTTGGCGAGCGCCGCGGCGTAGACGCCGGCGAAGGCCGCGCCGGCCTGGGTCGGGTCGCCGTTGAGCGCGACCATGCCCTTGTACTCCGGCTTGAGCAGGTCGGCGAAGGTCTTCGGGCAGTCCTTGACCTTGCTCTCGTTGCAGCCGATGGAGATGTAGCCGCCGTAGTCGAAGGTCCAGGCGCCGTCGGTGGCGGCCTGGCCGGCCGGGATCGAGGAGAAGGTGGCGACCTTGTACGGGGCGAACAGGCCGTCCTTGGCGCCGCTGAGCGCGAAGGCGCCGCCGAGGTCCATCACGTCGGGGGCGCGGCCCTGGCCCTTGCGGGTGGTGACCGCGTTGATCTCGTCCTGGCTGGAACCCTCGGGGTTCTCGTCGTTGATCTTGATGCCGTACTTCTTGGTGAAGCCGTCCATGATCGCGCCGTAGTTGGCCCAGTCGCGGGGGAGGGTTATCGCGTTCAGCGTGCCCTCCTTCTTCGCCGCCGCGACCAGGGCGTCCATCCCGCCGAAGTCGGCGGCGGAGGTCGCGGTCGCGGCACTCTTGCCGCCGCCCGAAGCGCCGCCGGCGGCGGGCTTCGTCGAGCTGGAGGAACCACAGGCGCTGAGCGTGAGCGCTGCGGCCACCAGGCAGCCGGTGAGGGCGGCGGCCCGAGCGGGGAAGGGGGTCACGGTATCTCCTGACGAGGCGTCTGCATGCGGAACTTGTTTGGACAAGCTGATGACAGTACGCCCGAGGATGGTGAAGGGAAGATGAACACAGCACGTCCGACCGCGCTCTTTTCGCCGTCGTTATCGTGCGTGTTCACCGGGGATTTCGCGGGCATGCCAGGTAACGGTACGATCACGCGGCTGCCGCGGGTCGGATCCGCCGCACCCGCACCGCCGATGCCCACTGTGCACAACCCATCCCCTGTCACATGGAGGTTCCCACCGTGTCCGCACGCCATGAGGAGATCGCCGACGCGCTGCGCCGGGCCATCGACCGCGGCGAGTACCCGGTCGGCGGGACGCTGCCCACCGAGAGCGACCTCGCCGCCAGGTACGAGGTCTCCCGGGGGACGGTCCGTCAGGCCGTGGCCGCCCTCACCTCGGAGGGCCGGATCGGCTCCCGGCAGGGGGCCCGCCGGGTGGTCCTCGGCAACCGGCGCAGCCAGAGCTTCGCCGAGCTGCGCAGCTTCGCCCAGTGGGCCCGCGCGATGGGCCGCACCGCCACCGGCCGGGTGGTCGAGCAGCACCGCCGCCCGGCCACCGCCGACGACGTCGAGCGGCTGCTGATCGAGCCGGGGACCGAGGTGCTGCAGGTGCTCCGGGTGCGCGGCCTGGACGGCGAACCGGTGCTGGTCGAGCGGAACGTCTACCCGCCGTGGGTGGCCGGGGCGGTCGAGGGGCTGCCGCCGGAGTGCGAGTCCGTGGTCCAGGCGCTCTACGACGAGATCGGGATCATCTTCGCCTACGGCGAGCACACCATCGACGCGGTCGGCGCCGGGACCCAGGACGCCGACCTGCTCGGCATCCGCCGCGGAGGCCCGCTGCTGCGCATCCGCCGGACCACCACGACCCACGCCGGCCGTCCGATCGAGTGGTCCGACGACCGCTACCGCTCGGGCTCGGTGAGCTTCGCGGTGGCCAACTCGATCGGCTCCAACCCGCTGGCCCGGCACGTGGGGTGACGCAAGGTCAGAATTAGGCGACCCTCAGTTTCCGCTGCTTGTGGTGCCGGAGGGGTTGGTCGGGACGGTGACCGGGCGGTCCTCCTGGATCTCCGAGAACAGGGTGGCGGAGCCGGTCGGCGACCACAGCACCGCCGACTGGCCGCTGGGCGTGGTGTAGTCCTGCGTCGCCAGCGGCACCGTCACGGTCTTCCCGCCGGAGCCGCTGACCCGGTACATCTGCTGCCCGAACTGCCCCAGCGTCCACAGCCCGGTGCCCTGGTCCACGGTCAGCGACTCCAGGCAGGCGCTGAGGAAGGGGTAGAAGGTGAACGGGTTCAGCCAGGTGCGGGACGCCACTGCCCGGCTCGCCAGCGCCTGCAGGAACTGCTGCTGGTTCTGGATCCGGCTCAGGTCGGAGTCCGGCAGCGAGTAGCGGGTGCGCACCAGTTGCAGCGACTGGGTGCCGTTCAGGGTGTGGCAGCCGGCCGGCAGGTCCGCCCCCGACTTGCTGTCGACCACGGGTCCGGCCAGGCAGATCGGCACCCCGCCGAGCGCGTTCACGATGTTCACCACTCCGGTGAAGCCCACCTCGGTGTAGTGGTCCAGGTGGATCCCGGTGTCCTGCTCCACGGTCCGCGCCAGCAGCTGCGGCCCGCCGGACGCGTAGGCGGCGTTGATCTTGTCCTTGGACTGGCCGTGCTCGACGCCCTTGCTGTCGGTCCAGGCCGGGATGGTGACGTAGGAGTCGCGCGGGATGCTCATCAGCACCGGGCCGTTGCGGCCCTTGTGCAGCACCATCAGGGTGTCGGTGTTGGTCCCGCTGTCCGAGCCGACGTGCAGGGACCGCTGCTGCTGCGGGGTCAGTCCGGCCCGGCTGTCCGAGCCGACGATCAGCCAGTTGGTGCCGGGCCCGTTCGCCGGGCGACCGCTGTACTGGGTGATCGCGGCGACCTTGTTGAGCTTGCCGTTCGCCCAGACGTAGGTCGCCACCCCCGCCGCGAGCAGCAGCACCAGCAGCAGGACCAGCGCCAGCAGCGCGATCCGCCACCAGCGCCGCCGCCGTCCGGGCCGCCGCGCGGCCCGCCGTCCCGCGCGCTGCCCCTCCGGCGGCACCCCGCCGAGCACCTCGGCCTGGTGGCGGGGTGACAGCTCGGGCGGCAGCGGCTCCTCGGGGCTGGTCATCCCCCCAGCCTGAGCGGCGGAGGCCCGCCACCGGCGGTGCCACCACGGCGCACCGCCCAGGCGCCACCCGTACGCCGCAGCGCCGGGCCGGAGCCGCGGGCCGGAGGCTCAGCCGCGGTCGTGGAGGGTGATGTGGTAGCCGTCGGGGTCGGCGAAGGTGAAGGTCCGGCCGAAGGGGCCGTCGACCGGTGCGGAGACGATGGTGTGACCGCCCGCGACGAGGGCGTCGTGGATGGCCTGGACGTCGGTGGCGTGGAGCCAGATCGCCGCACCGACGCCGGGGCGGCCGACGGATCCGAGGTCGGTGCCGGGGACGATGTCGCGGAGTGCGAACGCGATCGGCTTGGTCTCGAAGACGACGGCGTGCGGAGGCCCGGTCGGCGAGCGGACCAGGCCGAGGTACTGCTCGTAGAACGCCTGTGCGGCGTCGAGGTCGCGGGTCTGCAGCGAGATGAAGTCGGGGCCGGTGGCGGGCATGGTGGTACTCCTTCTCTCCGTGTCAGATTCCTGACACGGACCAGTATGTCAGAATACTGACATGAGTCAAAATGGCGCGGGCGTCGACCTGGACAAATCACTGGGCTACCTGTTGAAAGAGGCTTCGAGCGCCCTGCGCGCAGCGATGGAGGAGGTGCTGCGGCCGCTGGGGATGAGCGTGACGCACTACTCCTGCCTGGAGCTGCTGGCTCAGCGGCCCGGCCTGTCGAACTCCGAGCTCGCGCGTGGCGCGTTCGTGACCCGGCAGTCGATGAACGTGCTGCTCCAGACCCTGGAGCGAGAGGGCTATGTGACCCGGCCGGAGCAGGCGCCGGTCGGGAAGGTCCTTCCCGCACGGCTCACCGCCAGCGGCCGGCGGAGCCTCGGGAAGGCGACCGCGGCGGTCCGGTCCGTCGAGGTCAGAATGCTGGCCGGGCTGACCGAGGCCGAGCAGGCGGGCGCGTTCCGGATCCTGCAGAGCATGGTCCGTTCCCTGCGCGACGCCGACGACGGCGCTTAGCAGACCGATCCCGACGGAACGGACAGCGCCGTGCGTCCCGCCCGCTCAGTGGGAGAAGGACGGAACGGCGGTGTCGTTCTTGAAGGCGTTGAAGACCTGGGTGGCCTCGGTCATGTTCCACTTCACCGCGTCACCGGCCGGGGTGGAGTAGTTCGGGTCGGCGATCGGCACGGTGATGGTCTTGCCCTTGCCGCTCTGGACGTCCTTCATGGCGAAGAACATCGAGGCCAGGTCGGTCAGCCCGACGTTGTTGTCCACGGTCAGCAGCGACAGCCCGCTGTCCAGGGTGGGGTAGAGCACGAACGGGTTCAGCAGCGTCCCCATCGAGGTGGCCTTGTGCGACAGCGCCGCGAGGAACTGCTGCTGGTGCTGCATCCGGGCCAGGTCCTGGGTGGCCTCCTGGTGCCGCTCGCGGACGAAGGCCAGCGACTGGGTGCCGTTCAGGGTCTGGCAGCCCGCCTTGAGGTTCGCGCCGGAGGCCTTGTCGACGATCGGCTTGGGCAGGCACATGTGGATGCCGCCCAGGTCGTCGACCACGCTGACGAAGCCGGAGAAGCCGATCTCGGCGTAGTGGTCGATCCGCAGCCCGGTGTTGAACTCGATGGTCTTCACCAGCAGCGGGCCGTCGCCGTAGGCGTAGGCGGCGTTGATCTTGTTCTTGGACTGGCTGTGCTTGATGCCCTTGCTGTCGGTCCAGGCCGGGATGGTGACGTAGGAGTCACGCGGGATGCTCATCAGCGTGTTCCCGTTGGAACCGGTGTGCAGGATCATCATCGAGTCGGTGCGCGCGCCGGTGTCGTAGCCGGTGTGCAGTGCCTGCTGCTGGGCCTTGGACAGGCCCTGGCGGCTGTCCGAGCCGATGATCAGCCAGTTGGTGCCCTTGCCTGCCGCCGGGCGGCCGGGGTAGTCGGCCAGCACATTGGAGTGGTTGAGCTTGGAGTCGGCCCAGAAGTAGGTGCCCACGCTGACCACCAGCAGGGTCAGCACCAGCGCGAACAGGGTGAACCGGACCTTCCGCCGCCGCGACCAGCCGCGGCGCTGACCGCCGCCCCCGCCCGCGCCCCCGCCGGGACCGCGCTTGCCGGGCCCGCGCGGGTCCAGCTCGGGCGGCAGGCCGCCGGAGCCGGACTGCCGCTCGTGGACGGTCGGGTTGAGCCCGTCCGGACGGCCGTATCCCTGGCCCTGCTGCCGGCCCTGGGCCGGGGCGGACTGCTGCGGCGGGACCTGGCGGCCCCGCTGCGGGGCCGGTCCCCGTCCGCCGGGCCCGCGCGGGTTCAGCTCGGGCGGCAGCGGCGGCTCGGCCCTGTTGTACGCCGAGCCCTGGAACTCACCCTCCGAGGGCACCTGCGGCAGGCCCCGGTAGGCCCCGCCGCGCTGCTCGGGCCGGGTGGTACGGGTCTCCCAGCCGCTGATGTCCGGGCCGCCGTCGGCCGACCCCTCGTTCCACCCGCTGCGCGTCGTCATGGAAACGAGGATGCCCTGACCGCGCCCTCCGCAGGGGCGTCAAGCGGTCATTCTGGACACCTGTAGCAGTTTTGATGCACGCCGGTGAACGCTCCGTGGCACCGCCACAGCGCACCGTGGGCACCGCCACAGCGCTCCGTGCAGCGGAGTCAGTGGCAGATGACGGTGTCGCCGCGCGAGGCGGCGATGGTCGGGGCCGCGCTCGCGGTGCCCGCGGCGGACGCTCCGGCAGTAGCCGTCCCCGCGGTGGACGAGCCCGCGGCGGCCGTCCCGCTCGCGCCCGTGGTCGGTGCGCCGGCGGCGGCTGCCCCGGCCACCGCGGTGAAGTCCTTGCCCAGCACCACCTGCATCGTCCCGCCGAGCCCGGCCACCTGCACCAGCCGGGCCCCGGGCAGCGCCGCCGCCAGGGTCTTCACCGACTCGTCCCAGCGCGGGTCGTAGCGGATCACGGTCACCGCCGCGGTGCCGCTCCCCGGCGCGTTCTGGGCGTCCCCGGTGGTGGCGAAGCCCGCGCTGCGCAGTTCCCCGTCGGCCCGGGTGGCCAGTCCCGGCACACCCGCACCGTTCAGCACCTGCACCCGTACCCGACCCGGCGGGACGCTCAGCGGGCCGGTCGCCGCGGCCGTCCCGGTCGCCGCGGCAGTGGCCGGGGGCGCGGTCAGCGGCCGGTCCGCGCGCAGGGCGGCGAACAGCGCCTGCGCCCGCGGCTGGTCCCAGAGCACGGTCGAGCCCCAGCCGGGCACCACGTGGTTCAGGTCGGACAGCGGCACCGTGGCGAAGGAGGCCGAGGACGGCCGCAGGTCCTTCATCCGGGAGACCAGCGCCAGCAGGTCCTTGCCGCTCAGGCCCTGGTCCGCCTTGACCGACTTCAGCACGGTCGAGGCCACGCTCTGCAGCCGGACCGGGTTGAGCAGGGTGCCGCTGCTGGTCGCCTGCTGGATGATCTGCGCCACGAACTTCTGCTGCCGCTGCATCCGGCCCAGGTCGGCGGTGGGGTCGACATACCGGGCCCGGACGTACTTCAGTGCCTCGGCGCCGTCCAGCCTGGTGGTCCCGGCGGGCAGGTCCAGGCCGGACTTGGGGTCGTGCAGCGGTGTGCTGCTGCACACCGGGACGCCGCCGAGGGCGTCCACGGTGCTGACGAAGCTGAGGAAGTTCAGCTGCAGGTAGTGGTCGATGTGCAGTCCGGTGGCCTGCTCGACGGTCGCCACGGTCAGCGGGGGCCCGCCCATCCCGTAGGCGGCGTTGATCTTCCCCATGGACGCGCCGACCTGTTTGCCGGTGGCCGGGTCGGTGTGGGCCGGGATGTCGACATAGCTGTCCCGGGGGATGCTCACCACGCTGGCCCGGTCCCCGGTCGCGGAGAGGTGCACCAGCATGATGGTGTCGGTGCAGTGGCAGGACTCCCCGCCCGCGTGCAGCGACTGCAGCACCTTCGCCGGGACGCCCTCCCGGTCGTCCGTGCCGACCAGCAGGAAGTTCAGCGCGGAGTCGTCGGCCGGACGGTCCCGCAGGCCGCCGAAGGCGTCCACCCGGCCGATCGAGTCGCCGACCCCGCTGACCACGGCCCGTCCGATGCCGCTGGTGGCGAGCACTGTCGCGGACAGCAGCCCGGCCACCCAGACGGTCCGGCGGCGGCGCGAGCGCGGCGCGGTGGGGGGCGCGGGGGCGGGATCGGCCGGGTCTCGGCGTTCGGCAGGCATCCCGTGGATGGTAGGTCCGGCGGTGGCGGCGGCCGTGGAGCCGTCCCGGGGTGTCGCTCCGGTTCCGCTCCTTCGGACCCGTCCCGCGCGGCTCTCCCCGGGCCTCGGTCCAGCGGTGCGGGGCCTCGGTTCAGCGCCGCGCCGGGCCCGGCGGTACGGTTGCCTGCATATGAACGCGACCTCCGCCTCCAGCGCCCCCGAGGGGCACCCGGTGCCCTCCGTCTCGGTGATCATGCCGGTCCTCGACGAGTCCCGGCACCTGCGTGAATCCGTGCTCCGGATCCTCGAACAGGAGTACCCGGGCGACGTCGAGGTGGTGATCGCGCTCGGCCCGTCCAAGGACGACACCGACGAGATCGCCGCGGCCCTGGTCGCCGAGACCGCCGGGACCGCCCGCGAGGTGCGCACCGTGCCCAACCCGACCGGGCGTACCCCGGCCGGGCTGAACGCGGCGATCCGCGGCTCGCGCCACCCGGTGGTGGTCCGGGTGGACGGCCACGGGCTGCTGACGCCCGGTTACATCGCCACCGCGGTCCGGCTGCTGGCCCAGAAGGGTGCCGCCAACGTCGGCGGCGTGATGCACGCCGAGGGCGAGAACGACTGGGAGCGGGCCGTCGCCGCCGCGATGACCGCGAAGATCGGTGTGGGCAACGCCGCGTTCCACACCGGCGGCGCCGCCGCCGAGGCCGACACCGTCTACTTGGGCGTGTTCCGGCGCGAGGTGCTGGAGCAGCAGGGCGGCTACAACGAGGAGTTCGTCCGGGCCCAGGACTGGGAGCTGAACTACCGGATCCGCCAGGACGGCGGCCTGATCTGGTTCACCCCGGAGCTGCGGGTGACCTACCGGCCCCGGCCCAGCGTCCGCGCCCTGGCCAAGCAGTACCGCGACTACGGGCGCTGGCGCCGGGTGGTCACCCGCTACCACCGCGGCTCGGTCAACCTGCGCTACCTGGCGCCCCCGGCCGCGCTGGTCGGCGTGGCGGCGGGCCTGGTCGGCGGCGCGCTGCTGAGCCCGCTGCTGTTCGTCCTCCCCGGCGGCTACGCGGCGGCGATCCTGCTGGGCTCGCTGCGCGAGGGCCGGGGCCTGCCGGCCGGCGCGCGGCTGCGGATCCCGGTCGCCCTGGTCACCATGCACATGGCCTGGGGCTGGGGCTTCCTGACCAGCCCCGGCTCGCTGGCCCGCCGGGTGATCGCCAGCCCGGTGCCGACCGCCGGAGCCGTCGGCGACCGGGCCTCCTCGTCCCGCTGAGCCCCACTGGGCCCAGCTGAGCCCCGCTGACGCCTCATCAGAAGCCTCAGGGCGACTTCGGCGGCGTGGAGCCGGTCCAGCTGTAGAGGTAACCGGTCTGCCCCGGGCGGAACTTGGTGTACGGCGCCGGGTTCACGTCCATGCACTGGGTGGCGTCCGCGCCGTTCTGCGCGTCGGTCCCGGCCGGCAGGCCCGCCTTCTTGGGGACGGTGCTCGCGAAGTCGTCGCCCTTGGTCCAGTCGGTGCCGATGACCAGGGTGAGCCGGGTCGCCGAGGCCGAGGGGGTGAGCGCGCCCGCGCTCAGCCCGAGCGTCGCCGCCACGGCCTGGGCCTGCGCCTTGTCGGCGGTGGGGTAGGTCAGCCCGGTCGGGGTCGGCGGCACGTCGGTGGTGTCCCGCAGGGCCTGGGTGAAGCCCTTGGACTTCAGGAAGTCGGTCAGCACCTGCCCGCGCCCGTCCACCCCGCTGGCGTTGCGCACGGAGATGTGGACGGCGGCCTTCTCCGCCGCGCTCGCGGTCGGCGTGGGGGAGGGCGTCGGCGTCGGGGTGGCGCCCGGCAGCGCGTTCTTGTCGAGCGGCACGTCGTTGCGGATCTGCGCGAAGATCTGGTTCGCGGCCGGCTGGGTCAGCTCGACCGGGAGGTTGGCCGGGTTCGTCGGGTTGGTCCCGTAGTGCCAGGGGATGGTCACCGTGGTGATCCGGCTCGGGTCGACCTTGTTGAACTGCAGCGCCAGGCCGGTCAGCGCCTGCACGCTGCCGAGGCCGTGGTCGACCTGGAGCGCCTTGGTGGCGGCCGTCGCCAGCGCGTTCATCTCGCCGATGTTGGTCAGCGTGCCGAGGCTCTTCATCTTGCGGACCATCGAGTTGAGGTAGAGGTGCTGCGCCTCGGTCCTGCCGATGTCCGTGCCGTCCCCGAATGCGTGCCGGGTGCGCAGCCACTGCAGCGCCTGCACGCCGGTGACGTCTCTGGTGCCCTTGGCGAAGACCAGGTGCGAGCCGATGTTGCTCTTGACGCCGTTGACGTAGGTGATCTCGTTGTCGGAGACGTTCTCCTTGGCGCAGACCGGGACGCCCTTGATGGCGTCGGCCATGCTCACCACCCCGGAGAAGTGGATCATCATGTAGTGGTCGATGTGGATGCCGGTGAGCTTGGTCCAGGTGTCCACCACGCAGCCGGGGCCGCCGTAGTTGAGGCTGCCGTTGATGGCCGCGTGCCGGTTGTTGTGCCCGTCGCAGTTGGCCAGGTCGACCACGGTGTCGCGGGGGATGCTGGTGACCGAGGCGTTGCTGCGGTCCGCCGAGAGGTGGACCAGCATCTCCACGTCCGCGCGGGCCACGCCGCCGTCGTCGCAGGCGCCGCCGAGCTTGCAGTCCGCCGCGGTGTCACGGCCGTCCGAACCGATCACCAGGATGTTCAGCGGGGTCTGCCCGGCCGCATTCGGCTTGGGCGGGGCGACGGTGACCGCGGGGTCGTCGTGGAGACTTCCGGTACGGATATTGTGGTTGAGGTTCTGTATGTAGAAGTAGCCGCCGCCCACGCCGGCCACCACTACCACGCCCATGGTGATGGACGTGTACTTCAGTATTCGCACCGCCCGTGAGCGCTTTTTCTTCCGGCGCCGGGACGGCCGGGGGGCGACCGGCGCGCCGTCTGTCTCCTGCATCATGGCCGGACTATATCTTTCCGCGCCGGGAAAGCCCTATCGGGAATGCCTTCTGCAATTCACAGCTTGTTGACGAACGATCAGATATCCGGACACTTCCACCCGCGTTGTCGCCATACGCGTCGGTCAGCTCACCAGGCGTATACCGGATTCACCTTGGCGCAGGCGTCCTGGTCGCCGTTTTGACGTTTCGCGGTCAATGGAACCGCCCCCGCGGACGGGGTCGGCACGGTGGGGTAGACGCTGCCGGACGGCCAGTCGGTTCCCAGAACCAGGGTCGGAAGAGTCACATCGGCGGATTCCCGCAGCGCCGCCGCCGGCAGGTGCAGCGCCGCCGCGACCGCGCGGGCCCCGGCCAGTGCCGAGGCGGGGTAGCTGAGCGTGGTGGCGGCCTGCCGGGCCGGTGCGTTCAGCCCGTTGCGGGCGCGGGTGAAGCCCATCGTGCGCAGCGCCGCGGTGAGCGCACCGGCCCGCCCGGCGAAGCCGCTGCCGTTCTGCACGGTCAGCGCGACCGTCCCGGGCGGCACGGTGGCGGCGGGCGACGGGGCGGCGGCGGGCGCGGTGGTCGGGACCGGCCTGCCGTGCGGGTCCAGCGGGATGTCGTCGCGGACCATGCTGAAGAGCCGCTCCGCGTCCCCGGGCATCGGGATCACCCAGGCCTTGGGGTTCTCCGGGTCCTCCGCGTACGGCATGGTCACCGTGGTCAGCCGCTCCGGCCGGAGGTCCTTCAACTGGTCGGCGAGCCCGGCCAGCCTGCCGACGCTGTCCAGGCCGTCGTCCACGGTCAGCGCCCTGGTGGCGGCGTCGGCCAGGGAGAGCACCTTGCCCGGGTCGGTCAGCGTCCCGGCCGAGCGCAGCCGGCGCAGCATCGAGGTCAGGTACATGTGCTGGGTCTGCGTGCGGTAGAGGTCGCTGCCGTCGCCGAAGCCGTGCCTGGTGCGCAGCCACTCCAGCGCCTGCACCCCCTGGACCACGTGCCGCCCCGCGGTCAGCCGCAGGTGCGAGTACGGGTCGGCGACGTTGCCGGTGGTGCACACCGGCACCCCGCCCACCGCGTCGGCCATGCTGACCACCCCGCCGAAGTCGACCATCATGTAGTGGTCGATGTGGATGCCGGTCAGCTGGTGCCAGGTGTAGACGGTGCAGCCGGGGCCGCCGTGCGACAGGCTGTCGGTGATCTGCTCGTGCGCCGACTCCGGGTAGACCTTTCCGGTCTTCGGGTCGGTGCAGGCCGGGATGTCGACCATGGTGTCGCGCGGGATGCTCAGCAGCGAGGCGTTGCTGCGGTCGGCCGAGACGTGCAGCAGCATCTCCACGTCCGCGTGCACCGGACCGCCCACCGAGCCGCGGGCGCCGCCGAGCTTGAGGTCGGCGGCGGTGTCCCGGGTGTCCGAGCCGATCAGCAGGATGTTCAGCGCGGTGTGCCCGGCCGCGTCCTGGGACACCTTGCCCTGGTCGCCGAAGCTCAGCGCGCCGTGCTTGATGTTGCCGTCCAGGTACTGCACATAGCCCCAGCCGCCGGCCCCGCAGAGCGCCAGCAGCGCCGCGCAGCCCACCATCAGCCGCCGGAGCCGCACCCGGGCCCGGGTGCGGCTCCGGCGGCGCGACCGGCCGGAGGAGGACGGGGACGAGCCCGAGGAGGGCGGGCGGGGCGGTGACGGGCTGGGCGGTGACGGGCGGGATGCGGTGGCCATGCGGCGTTGCCTGCCTCTGCGGCTCGGTGCTCTCGGGCGGATCGCCCGGGGGTGCGCCGGGCTACTGGCTGCCGCAGCCCGCCTGGGCGCCGGCGTCGGCGGTGGCGGAGGCTGCGGGGGAGGGGGCCGCGAACGGCTTTCCTATCCCGTGGAAGTCCTGACCCAGCGTCAGCACCATCCGCCCGATCGGGTCGCTGGTCCTGCCGTCGCCGTGCAGCGCGGTCGCGGGCAGCTTCAGCTCGGCGGCCAGGGTGCGGGCCTGGTCCACGTGGTCCGGCGCGTACACCAGCGTGGTGTGCGGGGTGGCCGAGGCCGGGCCGCCGTTGCTGGAGCGCAGGTAGCCGCGGTTCTGCAGCCAGGTCAGCACGGTCTCGGCGGTGCCGATGCTGCCGGTGCCGTTGAGCACGGTCACCCGGACGTCGATCGCCTGGGCCTTGCTGCCCTCCAGGAACGCGCCGGAGACGGCGGGCTCGGGCACCGGCCCGGTGACCACGGGCCGGGCCGCGCAGCTGGTCGCGGCCACCGCGCCCGGGGCGGTGCTGCTGCTGCCGGTGGCGTTGGCGCTGCCGCCGGGGTGGCGCAGCAGCAGGTAGCCGCCGGTGCCGCCGACCGCGAGCATGAAGCAGACGGCGCCGATCACCCAGGGCCCGCTGCGGGGGCGCTGCTCGCGCCGACGGCGGGAGGCCCGTCCGGGGGGCGGCGGGGCCGAGGCCGGGGTCCGGGGTGAGGTGGGGGCCCCGGCGGCGTTGGTCGCGGGGCCGGGCGCGGCCGGCGGCGGGGTCCGCACCACGGCCGGGTCGCCGGGCCGGCGCATCCGGTACTCGCCGGTGCGCGGGTCGAGCACCCACAGGTCGGCGGGATCGGTCAGGTCGGCGGGGTCGGTGCTGTCCGCACCCGTGCCCGTGCCTGTCCCGTGTCCCGGCTGCACCTGCTGCTCCGATCTTCCCGTTCCCGACCGAGTGAGAGTGTCCCACCCGACTCGGCACACTAGCCGGTCACCCCGTGAGTCCGGTGAGGAGGCCGGACAAGTCCATCAGGATGAGGAGCAGATGTCCTGGTCTGCTGTTCTGCCGTCGAACGCGGGGGCGGGGGTTGCGGGGGCGGCAGTCGACGGGGTGGAGGCCGAGGGCGTCCCGGTGTGCGTGGCGGGCTTGGCGGCCCAGCTGTTCAGCAGCACCTGGTCGTCGTCGCGGATCTGCTGGAACAGCTGGTCGGCCTGCGGCTGCTGGAACTGGTCCCGGTTGTGGTCGTTGACGTAGGGCTCGCGCGGCGCGGTCAGCAGCACCAGGTGGTCCGCGGGCATCGCGCGCAGGCTGGTCGCCAGGTCGTACAGCTTGCCCAGGGTGTTCAGCCCCGGGTCGACGGTGATCGCCGAGGTGGCCGCGCCGATCAGCGGGAGCAGCTTGGTCGGGTTCAGCAGGACGCCGTTGCTCTCGACCTTCTGCACCAGCGAGGAGAGGAACTGCTGCTGACGTCCCATCCGCTCGGTGTCGCTGCCGTCGCCGATGGTCTCCCTGACCCGGACGAAGCCCAGCGCCTGGGTGCCGTTGACGGTCTGCTTCCCGGCCGGGAGGTGCAGCTTGGCGTCCCGGTCGTCCACCGGCTTCGCCAGGCAGACCTGGACTCCGCCGATGGCGTTGACCATGTTCTTGAAGCCGTTGAAGTCGATCACCATGAAGTGGTCGATCCGGATCTTGGTCAGCTGCTCGACGGTGCGGATGGTGCAGGCCGTCCCGCCGAACGAGTAGGCCCAGTTGAACTGCGCGAAGGCGGCGGCGGTGTGCCCGCCGTCGGGCAGGGTGCAGGCGGGGATGTGCACCATGGCGTCGCGCGGGATGCTCATCGCCACGGCGCGGGTCCGGTCCTGCGAGAGGTGCAGCAGGATGGTGGTGTCCGAGCGGGCCCCGCCGTTGGCGTCGCCGTAGGAGCTGTCCGGGCCCGAGCGCGTGTCCGAGCCGATGATCAGGATGTTCTCGGCGTTGTAGGCGACCGCAGGGACGGTCGGACGGGCCGAGGGCGGCCCGAGCAGGGTCTCGGTGGTGGTGTCCGTGGTGATGTTCCGGTCGTACTTCTGGTAGCCGTACCAGACCGCACCGGCCCCGGCTATCAGTGCCAGCACCACGGCCAGCGCGAGCCGACGCAGGATCCGGGGCCAGCGCGGGGGGCCGGCCGACGGCTCGGGGGGCGTGGACTCCTCGTCGAAGGAACGTTTCTGCTCATCCTCCGGGACGTTGACGTCGCCGCTCATCTCCGTGAACCGCCCCTGTGAAGGTGTCCTTCGATCCATGCGTGCACTTATCAGACGTTGGAACCATGCCTGAAGGTTGCATCACTTCTCGCCGAATCCTCACGGAGGGGCGCGGGCGCGGTGGGCCGGGGGTGACAGCCCGTCAGCCCACCCGGTGGGTCACCCGCTCGGAGCCGATCCGCGCCTCCATCGCCTCGTCCGCGAGCTTCTCGCTGTTGCGGCACAGCACCACCGAGGCGCCGGCCGCGAGCGGGGCCAGCAGGCCGCCGCCGAGCCCGGCCCAGTCGTCGAAGGACAGCGTGCTCAGCACCCGGTCGCCGGGACCGAGGCCCAGTCGGGACGCCTGCTCGGCCGCGAGCGACACCGCCTGCGCACCGGTCAGCTGCTCCCTGTCGATCACCAGCGCGGGCCGGTCCGGATCGACCGGCGCGTACGGGACGAAGCGGTCGCCCTGGGCGGGCACCTCCGCCGCGTAGTCCAGGAAGCCGTCCGGCAGCTCGGGGAACCGTCCGCCCAGCGGACGCAGCGCGAGGGCCACGCGTTCGCCGGGGCAGGCGAGCGCGGCGTCGAGGGTGTCGGGGCCGCTGACGACCAGCGAGGCGTCGGCCGGGTCTCCGCCCGGACACACCGTCAGCCCGACCGACCAGCAGGCGAACAGCCAGATGGCGGTCTGCCAGTGCGCGGGCAGCAGCAGCGAGGCCCGGTCGTCGGGCGCTGCGGCGAGGTCGTCCTGCAGCAGGTTGGCCGTCTTCGCCACCCAGTTGTCGAACGTCTTGACGGAGAGTTCGACTCTCTCTCCGGTCGCGTCGTCGTAGTAGGTGATGAGGGGGCGGGCGGGGTCGGAGGCAAGGGCGGAGCGCAGCAGATCGGCGGGGGTCTCTGCGCCGCTGAGGGGTGTCTGGCTCATGGTGCGCCCCAGCCTATGCCCTGGGGTCAACGGGGTCGCGCACCTGTACGCCCCCGGGAGCGGTCACCGGGCCCGCCCGGACCGGGACACAGCGGGTCGCTCCCACCCGTTTCGCCGAAATCCCCGCCGGGGGCGGGGCCGCGCGGGGCGGAGAGGGCCCTCGCAGGGCGGCGTGGGCGCGGAGCGGGGGCCGCTGGGCCGGGCGGGCAGGTGGATCGGAGCCGGGCCCGGCGGGGGCGGGCGGACAGGCCCTAGTCTTGCGGGATGACTTCGACGGGTGCGCGGGCTGTGGCGCCCGGTGCCGTTTCGCT
This sequence comes from Streptacidiphilus cavernicola, assembly GCF_042510955.1. NCBI lineage: Bacteria > Bacillati > Actinomycetota > Actinomycetes > Kitasatosporales > Streptomycetaceae > Streptacidiphilus > Streptacidiphilus cavernicola. The sequence goes on along the minus strand of NZ_JBHFAB010000006.1, from coordinate 29,554 downwards.
GGCCGCGGAGCCGCACGTTGGCACGACCGCAGAGGCAGGTGCGGCAGCCGCAGCAGCCGGCGTGCGGCTCGGCGGGACCGCTGGTGTGGCCCCCGGTGCTGCCGTGTCGGTGAGCGCCGACCCGCACGCCGCCGCGACCGTGGTGGTTGGGGCAGCCGCCGCCACCTCCGCCGCCGTCAATGCCTCCGCCGGTACGGGACCCGTACCTGTGGTGCGGGTGTGGCGGCCGGAGGGGGCGTTGGAGGTCGAGGCAACGATCGGCGTGCTCCGGTTCGGTGCCGGTGACCCCGCCTACCGGCGTACCCGGGACGGTGCGTACTGGCGTTGCTCGCGCACCCCCCGCGGCCCCGGCACGCTGCGGATCACTGTCCGCGACCGCGCCGCCGAGATCGAGGCCGCTGCCTGGGGACCAGGCGCGGACTGGCTGCTCGGTCAGCTCCCGGCGCTGCTCGGCGCGGAGGACGACCCGGCCGCGTTCGACCCCCGCGCCCACCCGCTGCTGCGCGACCTGCACCGCCACCACCCCGGGCTGCGGATCGGCCGGACCGGGCTGGTGATGGAGTCGCTGGTACCAGCGGTACTCGGGCAGCGGGTCACCGTCGGCGAGGCGCACGAGTCCTGGCGTCAGCTGCTGCTCCGCTACGGCGCGCCCGCTCCGGGCCCGGCCCCGGCCGGCATGCGGATCGCCCCGGCCGCCCGCGACTGGGTCCGGATCCCCTCCTGGGACTGGCACCGGGCGGGCGTGGACGGCCAGCGCTCCGGCACGGTGGTCCGCGCCGCGAGGCTCGCCGCCCGGCTGGAGCAGGCCTCCGCGATGCCGCCGGACCAGGCGTTCGCCCGGCTGACCACGGTCCCCGGGATCGGGGTCTGGACCGCCGCCGAGACGCTGCAGCGCAGCAACGGCGACCCGGACGCGGTCACCGTCGGCGACCTGCACCTCCCGAACACCGTGGGCTGGGCCCTGGCCGGGCGCGAGCGCAGCGACGACGCGGTGATGCTGGAACTCCTGGAGCCCTACCGGGGCCACCGGTACCGGGTCTGCCGGCTTCTCCGCACCACCAACGTCCGAGCCCCGAGACACGCCCCCCGCTACGCCCCGATCGACTTCCGCGACCGTTAGCTGTATTGACCCGCGGGGGCCGCCTGCGGCCGAAGACGAAGCGGGCTCGAACGATGCCGACCGAGCGGGTCAGCGCGTGACCAGGAACGCCTCCGGGTCCCGGGCTCCCCGCTCCGGGGCCGCCGCTGCCGGGTGGCCGACGGCGACCGCGCCCATCGGGTCCCACCCCTGCGGCAGCTCCAGCACCTCCCGGACCACCCCGCGGCAGAACATCGTGGACGACACCCACGCCGTCCCCAGCCCCTCACCGGACAGGGTGACCAACAGGTTCTGCACCGCCGCGCCCATCGCCACCACGAACATCTCCCGCTCCGCGGCGGTGCGGCCCGGGTCCGGGTAGTCGTGCGAGCCGTCCATCACCAGGCACGGCACCACCAGGTACGGCGCGTTGCGCAGCACGTCCCCGCGGCGGACCCGGGTGGCGACCCGGTCCTCGCTCCAGCCGTCGAGCTCGCGCAGGTCCCGGTTCCAGGCGGTGAGCATCGCGTCCAGCAGCCGGGTCCGCGTCTCCGCGCTCTCGACCAGGACGAAGCGCCACGGCGTGGTGTGGTGCGGCGCGGGCGCGGTGACCGCCGCGGCGACCGCGCGCCGCACCGCCGCGCCGTCCACCGCCTCCGCGGTGAACGTCCGGACCGTGCGCCGCCCGGTGACCGCCTCGCGGACCGCCTCGGAGGTACCGAGCCGGAACATGTCCTCTGCGGCGGAACGGATCATCGGGCGGACGCCCGCGCCGTCCTGCTCGGTCACCAACCGGCCCAGGCCGCGCAGCACCGCGACCGGGCGTCCGCTGGTCTTGCCCTTCACCAGGTCGGCCGCGGCGGCGAGTTCGTCGGCGGTCGCGGTGACCGTCATCGCCAGCTCGTTGCCGTGCGGGTCCACCCGGCCGCGGTGGTCCTCCAGCACGTCGATCCCGGCCGCGCCGATCGCGACGTCGGTCAGCCCGTTCCGCCAGGGCCGCCCGAAGGTGTCGGTGACCACGACCGCGATCCGGCGCCCGGTCAGCTCGTGCAGCCGCTTGCGCAGAGCGCGGGCCGAGGCGTCCGGGTCCTCCGGCAGCAGCAGCACCGTCCCTGACGGGGTATTGGACGCGTCCACACCGGCCGCGGCCATCACCATGCCCTGCCGGTTCTCCACGATCCGGGTCCGCCCGCGTCGGGCGACCACCCGCACCGTCTCGGCGTCGATGGCCGCCTCGCGGTCGTCGGCCCGGACGATCCGGCCCTCGGCCTTGCTCACGATCTTGGAGGTGACCAGCAGGATGTCACCGTCCCGCAGGTCGGGCAGGGCCCGCGCGGTCAGCTCGCCGAGGTCGTCGCCGGGCGCGACCTCGGGCAGCCCGTCGACCGCCCACACCCGCAACTCCGTCCCCGGCTCCGGTTCGGCCCCCGACGCGATCCCCGTCCCCGCCCCCGTCTCCGACGCCTCGCCGGTCATCACGCCTCGCGCACCGCTTCCGCGAACGCCAGGGCGGCCCGCGCCATCGCCGCGCTGGCGTCGGTGTCGGTCATCCACAGCGGCACCGACCGGCAGGGGATCCCGGCCGCCTCGACCTCGGCCACCGACGCCGCGTCCGACTCGTCCAGCAGCCATCCGTCCAGCAGTTCACTGCCGTAGTGCTTCGCGACCGCCGCCGCGGAGGTCTCCACACCGACGGCTTCGAGCACCTTGTCGGCCATGCCGCGGACCGGCGCCCCGCCGATGATCGGGGACAGGCCGATCACCGGCGCCCGGGTCTGCGCCACCGCGCGCCGGATCCCGGGCACCGCCAGGATCGTGCCGACGCTCACCACCGGGTTGGACGGCGGCAGGATCACCACGTCCGCCTCGGCGATCGCCTCCAGCACGCCCGGCGCGGGCTTCGCCGACTCCGCGCCGACCGGGATGATCGCGTGCGCCGGGACCGTGGCGTGGTGCTTCACCCAGTACTCCTGGAAGTGCACCGCCTTACGCTCCCCCTCGACGTCGGTCAGCACATGGGTCTCGACCCGCTCGTCCGACATCGGGATCAGCCGCACCCCCGGCTTCCAGCGGGCGCACAGCGCCTCGGTGACCGCGCTCAGCGGGTAGCCCGCGGCCAGCATCTGGGTCCGCACGATGTGCGTCGCGAAGTCCTTGTCGCCGAGACCGAACCACTCCGGGCCGACCCCATAGGCCTTCATCTCCGCCTTGATCGAGAAGGACTCGTCCGCCCGGCCCCACCCCTGCTCCTCGTGGATGCCGCCGCCCAGGGTGTACATCACGGTGTCCAGGTCGGGGCAGACCTTCAACCCGAACAGGTGAATGTCGTCACCGGTGTTCCCGATGACGGTGATCTCGCTCCCCGCTTCCGGGGTGCCGGGGCCGACAGCCTGCTTCAGGCCGCGCAGAAAGCGCGCGCCCCCGATTCCTCCGGCAAGTACCACGATGCGCATGGGCCCCATCCTCGCATCCGCCTCCGACAGCCCTCCTTACGGACCCCTGACGGATCGTCCGCAACCCTCCCAAATCCCCTCCCGCCTGGCCTACCGTCCCTTCCCATGGACGTACTCCTCACCGGCGGCGCCGGCTTCATCGGCTCCGCCGTCGCCGCCCGACTCGCTGCCGCCGGGCACCGGATCCGGGTGCTGGACGCGCTGCTCCCGACCGTCCACCCGGGCGGCGGACCGCCGCTGCTCCCGGACGGCGTGGAGTTCCTGCACGGCGACGTCCGCGACCGGGCGATCGTCGCCCGCGCCCTGCGCGGCGTCGACGCCGTCTGCCACCAGGCCGCGATGGTCGGCCTCGGCCTGGACCTGGACGACGCGCCCGAGTACGCCGGTTGCAACGACCTGGGCACGGCGGTGCTGCTGGCGGCGATGGCGCGGGCCGGGGTGGACCGGCTGGTGCTGGCCGGCTCGATGGTGGTCTACGGCGAGGGCCGCTACCGCTGCGCCGAGCACGGCGACGTCGCCCCAGGACCGCGCCGTCCGGACGAACTGGACGCCGGGCGGTTCGAACCGCCCTGCCCGCACTGCGGCGCACCGCTGACTCCCGGCCTGGTGGACGAGAGCGCCGCGCCGGACCCGCGCAACGTCTACGCGGCGACCAAGCTGGCCCAGGAGCACCTGGCCTCGGCCTGGGCCCGCGCCTCGGCGGGCCGGGTCACCGCCCTGCGCTACCACAATGTGTACGGCCCGGACATGCCCAGGGACACCCCCTACGCGGGCGTGGCCTCGATCTTCCGCTCGGCGCTGGAGCGCGGCGAGGCCCCGCGGGTGTTCGAGGACGGCGGCCAGCGCCGGGACTTCGTCCATGTCTCCGACGTGGCCTCGGCCAACCTCGCCGCGCTCGAAGCGCTGGAGCGGCGTCCGCCGGGGAGTGCGCGCTGCTACAACGTCGGCAGCGGCACGGTGCACACGGTCGGCGAGATGGCCGCGGCGCTGGCGGCGGCCCGCGGCGGCCCGGCCCCGGTGGTGACCGGCGACTACCGGCTCGGCGACGTCCGCCACATCACCGCGGACTCGTCCCGGCTGCGGACCGAGCTGGGCTGGCGGCCCGAGGTCGGCTTCGCGGCGGGCATGACCGCCTTCGCGGCCGAGCGGCTCCGCGGCTGACACGACGTCAGCCCGGGTGCCGGGTCAGCCGGGGCCCGCCGGGCCGGGGTCGGCCGGGCCGGGGTCGGCCGGGCCGGGGTCGGCCGGTCAGGCCCGGTCGGTGCCGCCCCGGCCGGCAAGCCGTCAGTGCACCGCCGCGGCCGAGGGCAGGGCGATCTCGAAGCAGCAGCCGCCGTGCACATTGCGCACCGACGCGTGCCCGGAGTGCGCCTCGACGATCCCGCGGACGATGGCCAGGCCGAGCCCCGCGCCGGTGTCGCCGTGGTGCTGCACCGCGCCGCCGCGCACGCCCGCCCCGGCCAGCCGCGGCGTCCTCGCGCTGCCGCTGCGCCAGCCGGTCTCGAACACCCGGGGCAGGTCCTTCTCGTCGATGCCGCCGCAGCCGTCGGTGACCGAGACCACCACCTGGCGCTCCTCCTGCCGGGCCGCGACCGCGACGGTGCCGTCCACCGGGGTCGACCGGATCGCGTTGACCAGCAGGTTCCCCAGCACCCGGGTGATCTCCCGGCTGTCCACCTCCACCGGGGCGGGCGCGATCCGGTCGCCGACCAGGTGCACCCCGCGCTCCCGGGCGAGCGGGTAGGCGCCGGCTATGGCGTCGCCGACCAGGTCGTACACCGACACCCGGGACAGGCTCAGGGTGAGCGCGCCGGCCTGGATCCGGGACAGCTCGAACAGGTCGTCGACCATGCCGGTGAGCCGGTCCACCTCGGTCCGGATCCGCGAGTGGTAGCGGTCCGGGTCGTCCGCCACGCCGTCCTCCAGTGCCTCGGCCATGGCCCGCAGCCCGGCCAGCGGGGTGCGCAGGTCGTGCGAGATCCAGGCGATCAGCTCGCGCCGGGAGGACTCAAGAGCGCGCTCGCGCTGCCGGGACTCGGCGAGCCGGGCGCTGGTCGCGGACAGTTCGGCGCTGAGCTCCGCGAGTTCCGAGCTGAGCGGCCGGGCCGGTGCGGTGAAGCCGTCGTCGCTGCCGACGGTGCGGGCGGCCAGGGTCAGCGCCCTGCTCCCGGCCACGGCCTGACGGCTCAGCAGCGCGGCCACGGTCAGCGAGACCACACAGCCCATGCCCAGCACGATGGTCACCACCACGTAGTCGTGCTTGTCCAGCAGCATCGCGTCGGCGACAGCGATGGTGCTCCCGGCCAGCGACACGGCGGTGACCACGGAGACGGCGAACAGCGACAGCGCCAGCGAGCGGCGGCGCAGCAGCACGATCGCGGGCCAGCCGAGCAGCCCGGCGAGGACCGCGCCGAGGGCGGCGTAGCAGGCGATCACGGCGATGTCGCTCATGCGGCCGCCTCCCCGGAGGGGTCGAAGCGGTAGCCCACGCCCCACACGGTGGTGATCAGCCGGGGCGCGGCCGGGTCGTCCTCCACCTTCTCCCGCAGCCGCCTGACGTGGACCGTCACGGTCGACATGTCGCCGAAGTCCCAGCCCCACACCTTGTGCATCAGCTCCTCCCGCCCGAACGCCGTGCCCGGGTGCCGCAGCAGGAAGGCCAGCAGGTCGAACTCCCGGAGCGTGAGCGCCAACTCACGCCCGGCGCGATGGGCCCGGCGCGCGCCCGGGTCGAGCGTCAGGTCTCCCGCGCGCAGCAGCTCGGGGGCGGTCTCCGGCTCGTTCGGCGCGCCCCCCGGCGCCGCCGCGCTGCGGCGCAGCACCGACTGGATCCGCAGCACCAGCTCGCGCGGCGAGAACGGCTTGGTGACGTAGTCGTCCGCGCCCAGCTCAAGGCCGGTGATCCGGTCCTGCTCGTCGCCCTTGGCGGTCAGCATCACCACCGGCACGCCCCGGGCGGCCGGGTCGGCGCGGAGTCGGCGGCACACTTCGAGACCGTCCACCTCCGGCAGCATCAGGTCGAGGACGACCAGGTCGGGGCAGCGCTCGGCGACCTGCTCCAGCGCGGCCCGGCCGTCCGCCGCGCGCTCGACCGTGTAGCCGGCGTGCAGCAGGTAGCGGGCGACGACCTCGGCGACCGTGGGGTCGTCGTCGACGACCAGGATGTGGGATGGGGGCACCTCTCGAGGGTAGAAGGCCGTGCGGCGGTCCGGACGGCCCGTGGAGCGCCGTAGGAATTCCGTAAGGCGCGGTTGGGGCTTTTGTCCGCCCGCTGCTCCTACGGTGAAGCGCATGACAAACCATCGACCGTCCGCTCGGGTGGACGTCGTGCTGCCCTGTCTGGACGAGGCGCAGGCGCTGCCGTGGGTGCTCGAACGAATGCCCGAGGGGTTCCGCGCCGTCGTCGTGGACAACGGCTCGACCGACGGCTCCGCCGAGATCGCCCGCGCGCTGGGCGCGCTCGTCGTCCCGGAGTCGCGGCGCGGTTTCGGCGCGGCCTGCCACGCCGGGCTGCTCGCGGCGACCGCCGAGTACGTCTGCTTCTGCGACTGCGACGCCTCGCTCGACCCCTCCGAACTGCCGGGGCTGCTGCGGCCGGTCCAGGACGGCAACGCGGACCTGGTGCTGGGACGGCGGCGGCCCACCGCGCGCGGGGCCTGGCCGCTGCACGCCAGGATCGCCAACGCCGAGCTCGCCCGGCGGCTGCGCACCCGTACCGGGGCCGACCTGCACGACCTCGGCCCGATGCGGGTCGCCCGGCGGGAACGGCTGCTCGACCTCGGCCTCGGCGACCGCCGCTCCGGCTACCCGTTGGAGATGGTGCTGTCGGCCGCCGCCGCCGGGATGCGCATCGTCGAACGCGAGGTCGGTTACCGGCCCAGGGCCGGACGCTCCAAGGTCACCGGCACGTTGCGCGGCACCCGGCAGGCGGTCCAGGACATGGGCGCGCTGCTGGCCGCACCGGCCCCGACCCTGCTGGTGCTGGCCAAGGCGCCGTCCCCGGGCCGGGTGAAGACCAGGCTCACTCCTGCCCGCACCCCGGCCCAGGCCGCTGACCTGGCCGAAGCGGCGCTCGCCGACACCCTCGGCACGCTCGGCCGGGTGCCCGCCGGGCGGCGGGTGCTGGTGCTGGACGGCACCCCCGGGCGCTGGCTGCCGCCCGGCTGGGACGTGCTGCCGCAGCGCGGTGGCGGCCTCGACCTGCGGCTCGCGGCGGCCTTCGCCGACGCCGACCGGCTCGCCCCGGGCGCCCCGGCGCTGCTGGTCGGCATGGACACCCCGCAGCTGAGCGCGCGGACGCTGGCCGAACCGCTGTCCGCCGCGGTGCGCGGCGGCGCCGACGCCTGGTACGGCCCGGCCGCGGACGGCGGCTTCTGGGCGCTCGGCCTGGCCCGCCCCACCGCCGCGCTGGCCCGGCAACTGCTGCACGGAGTCCCGATGTCCACCCCGCACACCGGCGCCGACCTGCTGCAGCGCCTCACCGCGGCGGCGCTCCGGGTCACCGTTCTGCCGACCCTCACCGACGTCGACACCGTCGCCGACGCCGAGGAGGTCGCCGCACTGGCCCCGCACAGCCGCTTCGCCGCCCACTGGCACAGCCTGGGCCCGGTGGGCGGCCCGAGCCGACTGCCGGTCGCGGCGGCGAGCGGGGTCGGGGTGGCGAGCGGGGAGGGGACGGCGAGCAGGGCCGGGACGGCGAGCGGTGTCGGGGGTGCGAGCGGCGCGGCTGGTGCGAGCGGGGCCGGGGTGGCGGCGGAGGCCGTGGTGGCGGGTGCGTCCGGGGTCGTCGGGGCCGCCGCGGCGGGGGCCGCTCAGTGACCGTGTCCAGCCCGCCGCAGCTGTCCGCCTGGACCGACGACCCCTTCGCCGAGGCCATGCGCACCGGCACCGGCCCGCTCTGGCTCCGCCGCGCCGACGGCCACCGCTACCCGCTGGACGTCGAACGCTGGTGCGCCCCGCCCGACGCCGCCGACCGGACCCTGCTGCTCCGCTGCCTGCACCGCCGCCTCCCGGCGATCGACCTCGGCTGCGGCCCCGGCCGCCTGGTCGCGGAACTCCAGGCGTACGGCCTGCCCGCGCTCGGCGTGGACGTCACCCGTACCGCGGTGGACCGCACCCGCGGCCTCGGCGGCAGCGCGCTGTGCCGCTCGGTGTTCGACCGGCTGCCGGGGGAGGGGCGCTGGGGCACCGCGCTGCTGGCCGACGGCAACCTCGGCATCGGCGGCGACCCCGGCGTGCTGCTCGCCCGCACCGCGGAACTGCTCGCCCCCGAGGGGCTGCTGCTGGTCGAGGTCGAACCCCTGGCCGACCTGGACGACCGGGTGACCGTCACGGTCGAGTCCGCGGACGGGCGCTGCGGCCCGCCCTTCTCCTGGGCCCGCCTCGGCGCGAGGGCGACCCTCGCCGAAGCCGCGGTCGTCGGCTTCCGCCTGACCGACGCCTGGACCGCCACCGGCCGCCACTTCCTCGCCCTCCGAAACGGAAACCCGCGATGACCCCGCCCCCGCCCCGCCCCGAGGCCACCACGGGCCCCGGCGACTCTCCGGGTGCCGCCGCCCCCCGGGCCCCCGGCGGCCCCGTATCCGATGACGGCTCCCGCCGGCCCGTGGACCTCCATCGCGCCGCCGCAGGCATCCACACCGCCGCAGGCGCCCACACCCACAACGCCGCCGCAGGCACCCGCGCCGCCGCAGGCCGCCGCTTCCCGGCCCGAGCCGAGGTCCTGGCCGGGCTCGGCGCGGCGGCGTTGACCGCCGCCCTGGCCGGGACGGTGACCAGCGGTGCCACCCTCGGCGGAGTCACCCCGCTGCGCGGCTGGTACCTCGCCGACGCCCTCCTCTTCGCCCTGGCGATCACCCTGCTGCGCCGGGTCCGCGACCCCCGCCGCACCGCCGCACTGGTCCTGGTCGGCAGCGTCGCCCTTGCCCTCACCGGCCTGCTCGCCCCGCCCCGGACCAGCGACGACGCCTACCGCTACCTCTGGGACGGCCACGTCCAGGCCGCGGGCGTCTCGCCGTACACCTACACCCCGACCGACCCGGCCCTGGCCGGCCTCCGCGCGGCGGACCCCGCGCTGTTCCCGGTCGGCGGCAGCTGCGTGGGCTGGGACCTGCACCGGTCGGGAGCGATCTGCACCCACATCAACCGTCCGACCGTGCACACCATCTACCCCCCGGTCGCCGAGGCCTGGTTCCTCGGGCTCTACCAGGCGGGCCGGATCACCGGCGGCCACGGGGTGCGGACCGCCCAGGCGGGGGGCGCGCTGCTCGCCGTGCTCAGCACGGGGGCACTGCTGCTGATCCTGCGTCGGCGCCGGGTCCCGCCGCACCGGGCGGCGTTGTGGGGCTGGTTCCCGGGGGTGGCCCTGTGGGCGGTGAACGACGCCCATGTCGACACCCTGGGCGTCCTCCTGATGACCTGCGGTCTGGCCACGACCGCCTACGCCGCGACCCACGCCACCGTCCGGCCCTCCGTTCAACCCGGGGCCTCAGCCCTACCCGGGCCTTCTGCTCAACCCGGGGCCTCCGCAGCCCGCGGCGCCTCGCTGGGCGCGGTCCTGCTCGGAGCGGCGACGGCGACCAAGCTGATCCCGGTGCTCGCCCTGCCCGGGGCGATGGCCGGGGTCCTCCGCCGAGGGCACCGTCCCGGCCCACGTGACCTGCTCGTCCCGGCCGTCGCCCTGCTGACGTTCCTGCTCTGCTACCTGCCCTACGTCCTGGCCTCTGGCCTCGGCGTGATCGGCTACCTCCCCGGCTACCTCCAGGAGGAGGGCTACGACCAGGGCACCCGCTTCGGCCTGCTGACGCTGCTCGGACTGCCGCTGCGACTGCTCCCGGCGCTGGTCGCGGTGATCCTGGTGGCGACCGTGCTGCTGGTGCTGCGCCTGGGCGACCCGGAACGCCCCTGGCGCGGCGCGCTGCTGGTCACCGGCACCGCACTGTTCCTCGCCGCCCCCGGCTACCCCTGGTACTCGCTGCTGGTAGTGGCGCTGGTGGCGCTGGACGGCCGCTGGGAGTGGCTGGGCCTTCCCGCAGCCGCCGCGGCGGTGGTCGTGTTCGGCGGCAACGCCCAACAACCCGCCTATGCCGCAGCGCTGTGCCTGCTCCTGGCCGTCACCGCGGTCCGTACCCTGCTCGCCACGGCCACCGCCATCGCCGCGGTCACCGCCGCCTCCGCCGTCACCGCTCCAGTGGCGCAGCAGCCGCCTCCGCGGCCCGACCCTGCTGCCCCTGCCGGCCCCGCTGCCCCTGTCGCCCCCACGCCGATCCGTACGGCGTCATCTCGGTGAGCCCGGGGAAGTAGACATGCAGGCTGACCGCAGGCTCCCAGGAGGTGTTCACCACCTCATGCAGGTACCCGGGCGCGAAAACCCGCTGGGCCCCCGCCCCGAGCACTCGCTCGGTCTGCCCGCCGCCGGTGAGCGAACGCTCCGTCAGTTCGCCCTCCAGCACCGTGAGGACACCGGACGAGCGGCCGTGGTCGTGGCCGCCGCTGCCCTGCCCGGGGAGCCAGCTGAGCAGCCACACCTCGTACCCCTCGCCGGTCTCCAGCCGCCCGTACCAGCGCGTCAGCGCGTCGTAGCGGACGGTCGGCTCCCACCGCTCGCGGTCCGCCGCGACCCGGCGGGCCAGCGCCGCGAAGTCGCCCACCGTGCTGGGGCGGCTCAGCGGCGCGGGCGCGAGATGCGGCCAGGCCAGCGGATCCCCGGCGATGCTGACGTCGCTGAGCCCGTCGCCCCACCCGCGCGGACCGGGCGTGGACGGGAGCACGGACGACGGGGCCGCGGGTGTGGATGGAGACAGTGCAGGGGTGCGGTGCGGAGACCGTGAAGACATGGGGAACGGATCCTTGCCGGGGCTGTAGTAACGGGGGAGGGGTACTTCCCGTGAGGGGCCCGACCCGTCGGGGTCAGAGGCCCTGGCTACAGCTGCAACAGAGCGCGCTCATGGCACGACGGAGCTCGGCGGCGAGGCTCTCGGTGCGGGCGCGGTGCTGCGACATGGGAGTCAGCACATCCTGTGTTGCTACCCACTGTCAACTCGCATCCCCGGCCGGAGGGCGGGCATCACCCGATCGGGGGATAAATCAGGACCCGGGTTTGGCTCTCAAGATCGCCGGGAACGAGCGGCTCAGCATCTGCGTCCACTCGGACGGGGGATGCCGTCGGACGTTTGGATGACCGGGCGAGTGGTTGGGATTCCCCTTTGTCCGGATATGCACACTTATCGTGGCTGCTTGGTTCCAGGGAGTGAATCCCGGGCCCAATACCAGAGCATGGCTTGACTCGACCAGAGTTGCGCACTTGTAATTTCACTCGTGTCGTTTCGTCACTTTGGCCGACGACCGCACCACGGGGACGCACGCTGAAGAGGGGTAGGAGGCGCGCTGATGAGCGAGCTCTTTGAACTGATGATCCTTGACGACGACGCCGTCGAGGAAGAGCTCGGCTGGCAGGAACGCGCCTTGTGCGCCCAGACCGATCCCGAATCGTTCTTCCCCGAGAAGGGCGGCTCCACCCGGGAGGCCAAGAAGGTCTGCCTCGCCTGCGAGGTCCGCTCCGAGTGCCTGGAGTACGCGCTGGCCAACGACGAGCGCTTCGGCATCTGGGGCGGCCTGTCCGAGCGCGAGCGTCGCCGCCTCAAGAAGGCCGTGGTCTGAGCAACAGGCCTCTCGGGCCGGCCCGAGAGGACTCAAGAAGGCCCACCAGGCCCCGCCGGGAGCATCCCGGCGGGGCCTCGCCGCGTCCCGGGGCCGTCCGCTGCGCAGATCGCGCATTCCTCACAAAACAACACCGGCACGGAACCGCCACACCCGCAACCGTTAGTGTGGGGCGCTCACCCAGCAACCCAGCCACTCAGCGAACCGGGGCCACCCACCGCGATGACTGCCACAGCGACGACTCCCTACGGCCAGCCCGCCCCCGGACGGCCCCCGGCCTACCCGAGGCACCTGGTCACTGCCGTCCTGGTCAGCCATGACGGCGCCCGCTGGCTGCCGCAGGCGCTGAACGGCCTGCTCGGCCAGGACCGTCCGGTCCAGCGTGTGCTGGCCGCCGACACCGGCTCGGGCGACGCGTCGATGCAGCTGCTCGCCGACGCCCTCGGGGTCCCCTCGGTGCACCAGTTCGGCCGCCGCACCGGTTTCGGCACCGCCGTCAACGAGACCGTCAAGGCCACCCTGCCGCTGCGCGCCGAGGACCTGCCCTACGTCATCTCCGCCAGCGGCTACGACCCGGTCTCCGGGACCCACGACCAGTTCGGCGACCCGCTCGGGCACCACGACGAGCTCGCCGCCGACCAGTTGCTGGCAGGCGGCTCGGTCGAGCCGATCGAGTGGCTCTGGCTGCTGCACGACGACTGCGAACCGCACCCCGACGCGCTGCGCCGGATGCTCCAGGTCGCCGAGACCACCCCGAGCGCCGCCGTCATCGGCCCCAAGCTGCGCAGCTGGTACGACCGCAGGCAGCTGCTCGAAGTCGGCGTCAGCATCGCCCGCAGCGGTCGCCGCTGGACCGGCCTGGACCGCCGCGAGCAGGACCAGGGACAGCGCGACCAGGTCCGCCCGGTGCTGTCGGTCTCCACCGCGGGCATGCTGATCCGCCGCGACGTCTTCGAGGAGCTCGGCGGGTTCGACAAGTCGCTGCCGCTGATGCGCGACGACGTGGACCTCTGCTGGCGGGTCGCCGCCGCGGGCCACCGCACCGTGGTCGCCCCCGACGCGATCCTGCGGCACGCCGAGGCCGCCAGCCGGGAGCGCCGCCCGATCGACTGCGCCCGCTCCGACCGCCCGCACCGGATCGACAAGGCCGGGGCGGTCTACACCCTGCTGGCCAACTCCCGCACGCTGATGCTGCCGTACCTGATGCTGCGGATCACCCTCAGCACCGTGGTCCGCGCCCTCGGCTACCTGCTCGGCAAGACGCCGGGCCAGGCAATGGACGAGTTCGCCGGATTCGCGCACGTGCTGCTGCGCTTCGGCCGGGTGATCGCCGGACGCGCCCGCAGATCCCGCTCGCGGCGCCCCGACGCACTGGACGACCGCAGCCTGTTCCCCGCGCCCGGCGCCAGCGCCCGCGCCACCATCGAGAACCTGGTTGCCGAGTTCGCCGGGAAGACCGGCAACGAGGCCATCTCCAGCCGGCACGGCTCGGTCGAGTCGGGCCCGGTCGACGACGACTCCGAGTTCCTGGAGATCGAGCAGTTCGCGCGGCTCAAGCGGATCGCCCGCAAGCCCGCCCCGGTGCTCTTCGCCGGACTGCTGCTGCTCACCCTGGTCGCCTCCCGCAACCTGCTCGGCTCCGGCGCCCTGTACGGCGGGGCCCTGCTGCCCACCCCCGGCGGCGCGTCCGACCTGTGGAGCCAGTACGCGGCGAGCTGGCAGGCCAACGGGGTCGGCACGGCCGGCGGATCGCCCCCCTACCTCGGCGTGCTGGCGCTGCTGTCCAGCATCTTCCTCGGCAACCCGGTACTGGCGGTCGGCGCGCTGCTGATCCTCTCGGTGCCGCTGGCCGGGGTCTCCGCCTACCTGGTGTCCCGGCCGCTGATCGAGTCCCGGCTGGTCCGGGCCTGGGCCAGCGCCGGCTACGCCCTGCTGCCGGCCGCGACCGGCGCGCTGGCGCAGGGCCGGATCGGCACCGCGGTGCTCGCCGTGCTGCTGCCGCCGCTGGCCCGCGCCGCCGCCGTCGCGGTCGGCCTCGGCATCCGCCGGGAGACCGCGGCCAAGGGCGTCCGCCCCGGCTGGCGCAGCGCCTGGGTGGCCGCCCTGCTGCTCACCCTCAGCACCGCGTTCGTGCCGCTGGCCTGGATGCTCGGCCTGCTGCTCGCACTGGGCGCGCTGCTCGCCGCGTTCCTGCGCGGCGGCGCCTTCGGCAGCGGCGCCGAGGCGCTGCGCAGCCTCGGCGCGCGCTGCCTGGTCATCGTCGGCACCCCGCTGCTGATCCTCGCGCCCTGGTCGCTCGGCCTGCTCACGCACCCGGCCCGGCTGCTGCTGGAGGCCGGGATTCCCGGCGCGGTCGGTCCCACCGCGACGCCGACCGGTCTGCTGCTGCTCGACCCGGGCGGCAGCGGCACCGTGCCAGGACTGCTGGTCGTCGGCATCGTGCTGGCCGCGCTGGCCGCCCTGCTGCGCGCCGACCGCCGCCGGGCCGTGGTCGCCGCCTGGGGCGCCGCCGCGATCGGCATCCTCGGCGCGGTGCTCACCGGCACCACCAAGGTCGCCCCGGGGCCGGGCGCGCAGGCCGTCTCCGCCTGGGCCGGACCGGCCACCCTGCTGGCCGGGGTCGCCCTGCTCTCCGCCGCCGCGATCGGCGCGGACGGCGCCCGCGGACGCGTGGCCGGCATCGACTTCGGCTGGCGGCAGCCGGTCGCCGCGCTGGTGGTCGTGGTCGCCGCGCTGGCCCCGGTGGCCGCGGCCGGCTGGTGGGTGGTCCGCGGCGCGGACGGCCCGCTGCAGCGCGGCAGCGGCCAGCTGGTCCCGGCGTTCATCGCCGAGCAGGCCGCCACCGTGGACCAGATCCGCACCCTGGTCCTCACCACCGGCAACGACGGCGGCGTGGTCAGTTATGCGCTGGCCCGCGGCGCCGGACCTACCGTCGGCAGCGCCGAGACCTCGGCCGCGGCCGGTCCCTCCAGCCAACTGAGCTCCCTGGTCGCCGACCTGGTGGCCGGCGCCGGCGGCGACCAGGCGGGCGGCCTCGCCGACTACGCGATCCAGTACGTGCTGGTCCAGGCGCCGGTCAGCGGCCAGCTCACCGACACCCTGAACGCCACCGCCGGACTGACCCGGGTCAACCAGCAGAAGGCGTACAGCATCTGGAGGGTCACAGACAACGTCGCCAGGGCGGTCATCCAGAGCCCGGCCGACCCGGGTACCGGCGCGGCGGGCGCCGCGGACGTGGCTGTCGCCGCTGGTCCGGTGGGCATCAGCACCACCGTCCCGGCCGGGCCCGCCGGGCGGACGCTCCGGCTGGCCGACACCGCCGACCCGGCCTGGCACGCCACCCTGGACGGGCAGGCGCTCAAGCCGACCACGGTGAACGGCTGGGCCCAGGGCTTCGCACTCCCGGCCAGCGGCGGCAAGCTGGTCGTCGACTACACCGAGAGCCCGCTGCACAAGGGCTGGATCGCCGGGCAGGCGTTCCTGGCCCTGGTGCTGCTGGTGTTGGCCCTGCCCGGACGCCGCGACCACAACGACGACGACCTGCCGGACGAGGGCGCGGCCGAGCAGGCGGCGGCCGAGGCCCCGCTGCCCGGCTCGCGCCGGGCCCGCAGGCTCGCGGCGGAGGAGGGCGCGGCCGAGCAGGCGCCGGGCGGCGACCCGGCCGCTGCCCCGGGGCGCGTCCCGGTCGGCGCCTCCGGCGGCCCCGCCGATCCGGCCGGTCCCGCGGCCGACTCTGCCGCCGACCCCGGGTTCCCGGACCAGCTGCCGTCCGAGACCCGGCCGGACCTCCAGCCGGGCGCGCAGCCCGGTACCGGCGCCCCGTACGACACC
Organism: Streptacidiphilus cavernicola; assembly: GCF_042510955.1. Taxonomy (NCBI): domain Bacteria; kingdom Bacillati; phylum Actinomycetota; class Actinomycetes; order Kitasatosporales; family Streptomycetaceae; genus Streptacidiphilus; species Streptacidiphilus cavernicola. The sequence goes on along the minus strand of NZ_JBHFAB010000006.1, from coordinate 13,534 downwards.
CAGCAGGGCGTGTACGCGGCGGTGCAGCAGCAGCCGGTCGAGCAGTCCCAGCAGTCGCCGTCCCAGCAGCCCTACGGCTGGGACCAGTACCCCGCGGCTGCCCCGTACCAGGAGCAGCAGGCCTACGCCGCCGGCCAGGGCTACCCGCCGGACCAGGGGTACGCCGCCGACCAGGGCTACGTCCCCCAGCAGCAGGGCTACCCGGGCGATCCGCAGTACCCGGGGCAGCCGTACTACGGCGAGCAGCAGGGGTACACCGCGCAGCCCTACGGCGACCCGCAGTACGCCCCGCAGGAGTTCGACCCGCAGGGGCAGGCACAGGGCCAGCCGTATCCGCAGGCCGGCTACGGCTGGCCGGACGGGCAGGTCCCGCCACCGCCCGCGCAGCCGCCGCTGCCCCCGGACGGCGGCGCCTACGGGTCGCTCCCGCCGGACGACCCCTGGTTGCAGGGGCAGGACCCGCAGTACGACCCGCAGCACCACAACGACTCAGGGAGCTGAGTGATGATCAGCCGCACCACGCAGTCCCTGCTCGCCGCCGTGGGCGTGCTCGCGATCGCCGTCGGCATCGCCGAGGTCCACCCGCCGACCGGCCAGGCCGCCGCGCCGGGCCGGACCGTCCGCACCGCGGTCCAGCACACCAGCCTGGTCTGCCCGACGCCGCTGCAGGGCACCGGCAGCACCGTCTACACCCTCGCCGCGCCGGGCGTCTCGTCCGGCGCGGGGACGGCCGCTGCGGCGAGCAGCGGAACCGCCGTCCTCGGCGCGCTCCCGGCGACGGCGCCCGCGCCCGCCGCGTCGGCGTCGGCGTCGGCGTCCAAGGGACCGGCGGGATCCGCCGCCGGGCCCGCGGCGCTGGCCAAGCTGACCAAGGTCGGCGGAGGCACCACCGCGAAGGCCGCCGCCGGGAACAAGGCCGCCGCGCTGCTTGCCACCGCGGACGGGTCCGTCGCTCCCGGCTTCACCGTGCAGCAGACCACGACCGGGCCCAACAAGGCCCTGTCCGGAACCGCCTGCGGCGCCCCCGGCACCGACTTCTGGTTCACCGGCGCCGACGCGCTCAAGAGCAGCGTCGACTACCTGGAACTGACCAACGCCGAGAGCACCGTGGCCGACGTCGACGTGCAGATCTTCGGCACGGACGGCGAGGTCGACAACGCGCAGGCCGCCAACATCAGCGTCCCGGCCGACGGGACCTCCTCCCTGCTGCTCTCGACCCTGCTCAGCCCCGGTGCGGGCAGCTCCTACCTGAGCGTGCACGTGCTGGTGCGCAGCGGCCGGGTCGGCGCCGCCCTGCACGCGGACAGCGGCGGCAGCTCGGGCGCGGACTGGCTGCCCGCGACCGCGCTCGGCGACAGCCAGATCGTCCCCGGCCTCCCCGGGGACCTCACCGACGCCTCGCTGGTGCTGACCGTCCCCGGCTCGGCGGACGCCGACCTCAAGGTGCAACTGGCCTCGCAGGACGGCTGGATCACCCCGGCCGGGCACGAGACCGTGCACGCCAAGTCCGGCATGACCACCGTGGTCGACCTGGGCGCGCTCACTCACGGTCAACCGGCCGCGATGCGGCTCACCCCGTCCGACCCCACCCAGCCGGCCCCGTTCTCGGCGGGCATCCGGGTGGTCCGCGGCAAGAGCAAGACCGGCCAGGACGTCGGCTACCTGGCCGGCAGCACGCCCATCGGTCAGCGGGCCACCGCGGCGGGCAACACCAACGGCGACAGCAGCCTGCTGCTCACCTCGACCGGTGCCGCCGCCGTGGTGAAGGTCTCCGAGATCGGTGCCGACGGCACTCCCACCAGCCAGAACGTCTCCATCCAGGCCGGGGCGACGGTCTCGACGGTGCTCAAGGGCCCGTCCGGCAGCTACGCGGTGACGGTGGAGCCGGTGTCCGGCGGACCGGTGTACGCGGCCCGCATGATCGGCCGCACCAGCGGCGGGGTGCCGAACTTCACCATCCAGCAACTGCCCGACGACCGCAGCACCGTGCAGATCCCCCGAGCCCTGCAGGACGAGTCCATCCTGACGCCCTGAACCGCTGTTCGGCTGCACGGATCACCGCCGCACCGCCGCACTGTCGCACTGTCGCACGGGGCGCCGCCTCACCGTCTCACCGCTGCATGCTGACTGACTGTCCGTCAGTCCGCATCCGGCCCGGGGTCGATCTCGTCGGGATCGACCCCGAGCAGCTCGGCGACCTGTTCCACCACGATCTCGTGCACCAGCGCGGCCCGCTCGTCCCGCCCCTTGGCACGGGTCTCCACCGGGCGTCGGAACACCACGATCCGGCCCGGCCGGTCCTTGTCGGCCGCGACCATCCGTCCGAGCGGGACGTCGTCCGACCGCACGTCGGTGATGTCCTGCTCCGGCTCGCCCGGCAGCGGTCCGGGGACGTCCTGGACCGCGAACTCGACCTCGGCCAGCTGCGGCCAGCGCCGCTCCAGCCGCTCCACCGACTCGCGCACGTAGTCGTCGAACATCTCGGAGCGGCTCAGCGACATCGGCACCTGCGGCGGAGCCAGCGGCCCGCGAAGCCCTCGCCCGTGGCGGTCGCGTCGACGCGGTCGGCTCTCGGGCGCGGCGGGTGTGTCCATTCCCGCAGCGTACTGACTGGGAACCGGCCATCGTGCCAACATCCGGACGACACGGGGGCGGGGTCGTCGCGGACTGGTCGCCCGGTGGGGTACCGTCCATCGTCGTGAGCCCTGTACGTCGCTGTTCTCGCACCGCGTGCGGTCGTCCCGCCGTCGCGACGCTGACGTACGTCTACGCGGACTCGACCGCCGTTCTCGGTCCGCTCGCCACCTATGCCGAACCGCACTGCTACGACCTCTGCGCCGAGCACTCCGAGCGGCTGACGGCCCCGCGCGGCTGGGAGGTGGTCCGGCTGACCGTCGACTCCGGGCCGATCCGTCCCAGCGGCGACGATCTGGAGGCCCTGGCCAACGCCGTCCGCGAGGCCGCCCGTCCCCCCGCCCGGCGCCAGGACGGCGGCAGCCCGGCCGACCCCACTGAGGTCGGCCGCCGGGGCCACCTGCGGGTCCTTCGCTCGCCCGACACCCAGTAGCGCGCATCGGGGCGACAGCCGCCGGATAGTCTCGGTCCACCAGCCGCAAGCCCGGCTGCGCCCCTGGACGCGCGGTGACGTGCGTGGACGAGAACCGTGGAGACCCCGAGTGCTGGACCTGAAGCAGATCGTGAAGGCGTACGACGTGCGCGGCACCGTCCCGGACCAGTGGGACGAGCCGCTCGCCCGCGCCTTCGGAGCGGCCTTCGTGCGGGTGACCCGGGCGACTGCGATCGTCACCGGCCATGACATGCGTCCGAGTTCCCCCTCGCTCTCCCGGGCCTTCGCCGAGGGCGCCGCGAGCCAGGGCGCGGACGTCGTCGAGATCGGCCTCTGCTCCACCGACCAGCTCTACTTCGCCAGCGGCAAGCTGGACCTGCCCGGCGCGATGTTCACCGCCAGCCACAACCCGGCCCGCTACAACGGCATCAAGATGTGCCGGGCCGGAGCCTCCCCGGTCGGCGAGGACACCGGCCTGGTCGAGATCCGGGAACTGGTCGAGTCCTGGGCGGCCGAGGACGGCACGGTCACCGTCCCTGGCTCGGACGCCCCGGCCGGGCGGATCACCCAGCAGGACGAGCTGCAGCCCTACGCCGACCACCTCAACGGCCTGGTCGACCTCTCCGGCATCCGCCGGCTCAAGGTCGTCGTGGACGCCGGCAACGGCATGGGCGGCCACACCGTGCCCACCGTCCTCGGCGGGCTGCCCTTGGAGATCGTGCCGATGTACTTCGAGCTCGACGGCACCTTCCCCAACCACGAGGCCAATCCGCTGGACCCGAAGAACCTGGTGGACCTGCAGGCGAAGGTCCGCGAGACCGGCGCCGACATCGGCCTCGCCTTCGACGGCGACGCCGACCGCTGCTTCGTGGTCGACGAGCGCGGCGAGCCGGTGTCGCCGTCCGCGATCACCGCCCTGGTCGCGGTCCGCGAGCTGGCCAGGGCCAAGGCCGGGGGCGAGCGGGAGCCGGTGATCATCCACAACCTGATCACCTCCTGGGCCGTCCCCGAGGTCGTCCGCGAGCACGGCGGCACGGTCGTCCGCACCCGGGTCGGCCACTCCTTCATCAAGCAGGAGATGGCGCGCACCGGCGCGGTCTTCGGGGGCGAGCACTCCGCCCACTACTACTTCCGCGACTTCTGGCGGGCCGACACCGGGATGCTGGCCGCCATGCATGTGCTGGCCGCCCTCGGCGCCCAGCAGGGCACCCTGAGCGCCCTGGTGGCCGAGTACGACCGGTACGCCGCCTCCGGCGAGATCAACAGCACCGTGGACGACCAGGCGGCCCGCACCGCCGCCGTTCGCGCCGCCTACGCCGACACCCCGGACGTCACCTTCGACGGGCTCGACGGGCTGACCGTCAGCGGCACCGACTGGTGGTTCAACCTCCGTGCCTCCAACACCGAGCCGCTGCTGCGGCTCAACGTCGAGGCCCGGGACGCGGCCACCATGGCGGCGGTCCGCGACCGGGTCCTGGCCATCGTCCGCGGCTGACCGGCCGGTCAGCAGGCACCTGCACCGCTGGCACCAGCGGTGCAGGGAGCGGCCGTACCGCGTCCGCCGGGGCGGCAGCGGTACGGTAGCCGTCCGGGCGCATTCGCGTCCCGGACCCGTCCGCACCCTTCCGGGAGAAGAACGGCCATGAGCATCGACCCCGCCCTGCTGGAGATCTTCGCCTGCCCGCAGTGCCACGCGCCGCTGCGCGAGGACGCCGAGGAGCTCGTCTGCACCTCGGCCGACTGCGGCCTGGCCTACCCGGTGCGGGACGGTATCCCGGTCCTGCTCATCGACGAGGCCCGCCGCCCGTCCTGACGGCGCCGAAGCAGACAGGGGAGGCCGCCGCATGATCGAGGAATGGGTGCTGGACGACCCCGAGGCGCTGGCGCGAGCCGACACGTCGGAGGTGCTGCTCGACCTCGCCTCGGCGGGGGCCACCGTACGCAACGCGGTGCGCCTCGCCGGGGAGGCCGGCTTGGACCGGCTCCGCCCGGAGGGCCGCCCCCGTGCGGTCCTGGTCGCCGGGCACGGCTGCGCGGCCCTGGCCGGCGACGCCTTCGCCGCCCTGGTCGGCGGGGTCTGCCCGGTTGCCGTACTGCGCCCGAACACCGCGGACGACTCGGTCACCCGTGCCATCGACTTCACCTCCGGTCTGCTGTGGTCCGTCCCCGGTTGGGCCGGACCGTCCGATCTGCTGGTCGTGCTGTCCACCTCCGGCGCCGAGCCGGGGCTGGTCTCGCTCATCGAGCAGGCCTATGCCCGCGGCTGCACCGTGGTGGTGGTCGCCCCGGTCGGCAGCGCCCTGTCCGAGGCCGCGCTGCAGACCAGGGGACTGCCCCTGCCGTATGTCTCCGCCGTGCTCGGGGACGAGCGGATCGGCCGGGACCGCGACCTGCCGCGGGACACCCCCACCTCCTTCTGGGGCCTGCTGGCCCCCGCCGCCGCGCTGGCCCACCGGATCGGTCTGATCACCACCCCCTCCTCGCTGCTGGCGGCTGCGGACCGCCTGGACGAGGTCGCCGTACGCTGCCGCCCCGGCGCGGAGACCTACGGCAACCCGGCGAAGACCCTCGCCGTCCAACTCGACGGTGTGCTGCCGCTGCTGTGGAGCGACGGGCCGTGCACCGAGATCGCCGCCCGGCGCTTCGCCCAGATGCTGGTCGACCAGGCCGGCCGCCCCGCGCTCCAGGGCACCCTGCCGGAGGCTCTGATCACCCAGCGCGGCCTGCTCGACGGACAGCTGGTCGGCGACGCGGACGACGACCAGGACGACTTCTTCCGCGACCGCACCGAGGAGCCGGAAGGCCTCAGGCTCAAGGTCCTGCTGATGCACCGCGCCGGAGAGCCGTCCGACCAGGCCGACCCGCGGCCGGGTGACGGCTACCCTGACGCCCCGTCGGAACCACGCCCCAGCTATGACCCCGGCCCCGGACCCGGTCTCACCGCGGGCTCCGCACCGGACCCCGCCCCCGGGCCGCAGACCTCCCGGCGCACCCTGGCTCGGGCCCGTGCGCTGGCCGAGGACCACCGGACCAACCTCAGCGAGCTGACCTCCGGCCACGCCGACGCCCTGGAAACCATCGCCGAACTCGTCGCGCTGACCGACTTCGCCGCCGCCTACCTCGGGCTGGCCTCCTCGGGCCTGGCCGGCGTCCCGGCCGGCGCCACCCCCCTCGACAACTGACCCCCTGCCTACGATTGATCCCAGCGACGCCCTCCGTATCCCCGGCCGTATCCTCCGTGACGTCTTCCGCTGCCTTCACTGTCGTATGCACCGTCGTACACACCCCCGCACTCGGAGAACCAGTCCGACCACACCGATCAGGACCTGTGCCGTGGACCGCCTGACCAACACCGTCCGCCCCTACGCGTGGGGCTCCCGGACCGCCCTGCCGACCCTGCTCGGCACCCCGCCCACCGGGGAGCCGCAGGCGGAACTGTGGATGGGAGCCCACCCCGGCGCGCCCTCCACCCTCGACCGCGGCGACGGCCCGCGACCGCTCGACACGGTGATCGCCGCCGACCCCGAGGGCGAACTCGGCACGGCCACCGTCCAGCGCTTCGGCCCGGCGCTCCCCTTCCTGCTGAAACTGCTCGCCGCCGGTGAACCGCTCTCGCTCCAGGTCCACCCGGACCTCGACCGGGCCCGAGCCGGCTTCGCCGACGAGGAGGCCCGTGGGGTCCCGATCGACGCCCCGCACCGGAACTACAAGGACGCCAACCACAAACCCGAACTCATCTGCGCCCTGGACGAGTTCACTGGCCTCTGCGGCTTCCGCGCCCCCGCCGAGACCGCCCGGCTGCTGGCCGCCCTGGAGGTGCCCGTGCTTGAGCCGCTGATCGACGTGCTGCGCTCCAAGCCCGAACCGGAAGCACTCCGCGAAGCCCTCACCGCCGTCCTGGTCGCCCCCGCCGAGACCATCGGCGGCACCGTCCTGGCCACCACCGAGGCCCTGGAACGCGCCGCCACCGACCCGGGCGGCCTGGGACTCCCCGAGGCACTCTCCTCCTCCCTCGGCTCCTATGCGGCCGTCGGGCGGTCCTTCCCCGGCGACCCCGGGGTGATCGCGGCCCTGCTGCTCAACTTCGTCCGACTCCAGCCGGGCGAGGCGCTCTACCTCGGGGCCGGGGTCCCGCACGCCTACCTCAGCGGTCTGGGCGTGGAGATCCTGGCCAACTCCGACAATGTGGTCCGCTGCGGCCTCACCCCCAAGCACGTGGACGTGCCCGAGCTGCTCCGCATCGTCGACTTCCGCAGCGCCGATCCCGGCGTCCTGCACCCCGTCCCGGTTCCCGGCTCCGACGGCGAAGAGCTCTACCCGACGCCGATCGACGAGTTCCGGCTCTCCCGCTACGCCCTGGGCGGCACCGCCCCGACGAGCCGCCGCATGCCCGGCGGCGCACCGCAGATCCTGCTCTGCACCGAGGGGGCGGCCGTCCTCACCGATGAGTCGTCTGATCAAGTAACGCTTCGCCGCGGAGAATCCGCCTTCGTCTCCGCCCAGGCCGTCGACCTTCTGGTCACGGCGGCAGACGACGCCCCGTGCACGGTCTTCCGTGCCACGGTCTCGCTCTGATGAAGCAATAACTACACCCGGCGAAGGACAACAGCCCCGGATTTCCGCCGCAGAGGCCGAAATCCGGGGCCAAGTTAACCCGTCCGAGTTACGCCGGGCCATCCGAGTCACGCCGGGCCACCGGCCCCAGGCGTCCGCGGGGTCACCCTCCCAGCACCAGCTTCTCCAGCGCGGCCCGCGCCCGTGCGTCCGACTGCGCCCGCACCGACACCGCCGTGGCCAGCTCGGTGGCCCACACGTCCAGTCCGACCGGCTGCCGCGAGAGCACCACCCCGCGCACCACCGTGGCCACCTCGCCCTGCGGGCGGCCGTGGGTCAGGGTGAGGATCAGCCGCCGGTCGTCCAGGGACACCTCCAGCTTCTCCACCTTGCCCTCGCGCCCGGACAGCCGGTCGCCGACCGAGCGCTTGCGCTCGACCGTCACCGCGCCCTGCGGGAGCGCGTCCGCCAGCGAGCCGGTCAGCACCTGGACGTAGATCTCCAGGTCGGCCGAATCCCGGCGCAGCGCGGCGGCGAGCATGTCGATCGACGCCCCGGAGCCGTCCACCACTGGGCCGTCCACCACTCCGTCGACCGGGCCGCTGCTGTCCTCCGGCTGCACCGGCAACGAATCGTGCTCGCTCATCGCTCATCCCCGCACTCAAGAACCCGACACGCCGACACACCGGGGACCGGCTTGCCGACCCCGACGAAGCTTCTCACCCGTCAAGGCTGAGCACCATCGTGGGCCGCTCGATCTCGTGGTCGGCGCGCAGCGGGCGCACCGCCGTGCCGATCGAGAAGAACTCCGTGGTGTGCCCGCCCCAGCGGTGGTTGTGCGCATTGAGCTGCACTCCGACCACGCCCTCCGCGTGCAGCGCCTCCGCCTCGGCCTGCATCCGCGCCATCGCCAGCTCGCGGGCGTCGTAGAGGGCCTGGGTGAACTGCTCGATCTCCACGTTCTTGCCCATGTTGGAGAACACCGCCCCCATCCGCTGGTGCGCGATGTGGTAGACGCAGGTGCCCATCACCATGCCCAGCGGCGCGTAGCCGGCCCGGATCAGCGTCCAGAAGTCCTGCCCGGACAGGTCCGAGGTGAACGGCTGCCCCTTGTTGTTCCGCCAGGAGGTGTTGCCGGGGGCCTGGTGGTCGGCCTTGACCGCGGTGCCGATGGCGATGAACTCGGCCACGTCGTTGCCGAACTCGCGTGCCTCGACGGTCAGCCGGACGCCGACGATGCCGTCCGCGCCCAGTGCGGCCGCCTCGGCCTCCATCCTGGTCATCGCCAGCTCACGGGCGTGGTACATCGCCTGGCTGAGCGTCTCCAGCTCCTGGTTCTTGCCCCAGCGGCCGATCTGGATGCCGACGTGGTAGATCGAGCTCCCGAGCACCAGGCCGATCGGCTTGAAGCCTGCCTCCCGCACCAGCAGGAACTCATTGACCGACAGATCGCTGGTGAAGATCGAGCCCGGTTTCCCCGGCTCAAGCTCGGCCAGCCGCCGCATCGCGTCCGCCGGGACGCCCTGAGCGTTCGGCTCCGTGTTCGCCATCTCGCAACTCCTCATCACACCGCAGCAATTCGGACACGTTCATTGGTCGGATCCCAGGCGGACCTCAGCCGGACCCAGTCGGGCTCAGTCGGGCAGGTCGCTCAGCTCCTGCACCAGCCGCCGGTACTCCGAGCGGTCCCCGTACGGGCTGGACGCGACCGCGGCCAACCGGCGCCGCAGCAGTTCGCCCCGGTCGCCGAGCGGCATCACCGACAGCGTCCGCGGCGGCTCCCGCCGGGTCGTGAAGCGGGCGATGGTGGTCCCGACCATGGTGGACTCGGCGACATGGTCCTCCTGCTCCGAGTTGTTGCGGTTCCGGGCCCGCAGGCAGCTCTCACGCCAGATCCGCAGGTCGCTCGCGGCCATGATCACACCGTCCCCGCCCTGCCTCGCGCCCTGGAGCTGCAACTGCCGCCGGGCGTCCGAGCGCACCTCGTGGATCAGCTGGCTCCAGCCGGTGACCTCGACGTTCTGCCAGGAGTAGGTCTGCGACCTGGTCCGGTAGTCGTCGTGGCGCACCCCGATGGACATGCCGACCAGCAACTCCACCGGCACCCAGCCCGAGGACACCAGCTTGGCGAAGCCCTGTCCGTCCAGGTGCGAGGTGAAGGGGTGCCTGGGGCGGACCTGGCCCTGCGCCCGGACCGCCGTCCCGATCACCTTGAACTCCAGGCAGTTGGGCTGTGCCGCGAACGGCGCCATGGTCAGCGCGGCGGACACCACCCCGTCGCCGCCGAGCGCCGCGCACTCCGCCGTCATCCGCTGCAGCGCGGTACGGCGGGCGGTGTCGAAGACGCCGACCAGCGCGGCGGCGGGGGAGCCCTGCCCGGACAGCGCGACCGGGGCGGTCCCGACGTTGCCGAAGCTGTAGCCGTAACCCGCGCCGGGGAAGAGGCAGTCGTGGTAGCCCCAGAAGCGGCCGCTCCGTCCGATGTGGAAGACCGCGGAGCCCATCACCTGGCCCACCGGCTCGAAGCCGACCGAGCGGATGGCGGCGAACTCGCCGGTCGACAGCGCGGACGTCCAGGTCCCGCTGGCCTTGAACTCGGCCATCCGTTCAGCTGCCGCCGGCGGCAGCCCGCTGCCGCTCCATGGCACCGACATCTGTCCCCTATCCCGTGCGTATTCCGAGCGATCCACCAGCGAAGGCGCACCCTCTGCGGTTCACCCTCTGCACCCTAGGACGAAGATTCGATCGAGCGCATCGGAATCTACGCCTCTCCTGCCTCGTGTCGGCCCGCGGCAACGCGCTCCTGCGGCCGGAAGATGCCCCGTCCGGCCCGGAGAGGTCCCGGATCGGTGTAGATTCGGACCGGAGCCAGACGTCGCTGCTGATGGCGGTCGGTGGATCCGGGCGGGCACTTTCCCTCGAACGGGGGACGGAGTCCGACCGGGCCGCCGAGGGAGAGAGGTCCTCCGACGCACCTGGGCCGCGCGAGGTACGACCACGCGGACGTGCATGCTTCTTCCGGTGCGCCGTCGGCGCTGTGCTGCGTTCCCGTGGCCCGGCCATGTCCGAGTCCTTGCCGGAAGAGTCCCCGGCGCCTCAATGCGATAGCGATGGAGACAAGCATGTCCGTAACTCCCACCGGTGACTTCAAGGTCGCCGACCTCTCCCTGGCCGGCTTCGGCCGCAAGGAGATCCAGCTGGCCGAGCACGAGATGCCGGGCCTGATGTCCATCCGCAAGGAGTTCGCGGCCTCCCAGCCGCTCGCGGGCGCCCGGATCACCGGCTCGCTGCACATGACCGTCCAGACCGCCGTGCTGATCGAGACGCTGACCGCGCTCGGCGCCGACGTCCGCTGGTGCTCCTGCAACATCTTCTCCACCCAGGACCACGCCGCCGCCGCCATCGCGGTCGGCCCCGAGGGCACCCCGGAGAACCCCTCGGGCGTCCCGGTCTTCGCCTGGAAGGGCGAGACCCTGGAGGAGTACTGGTGGTGCACCGAGCAGGCGCTCACCTGGCCCGGCCAGGCCGGTCCGAACATGATCCTCGACGACGGCGGCGACGCCACGATGCTGATCCACAAGGGCGTCGAGTTCGAGAAGGCCGGCGCCGCGCCGGACCCGTCGACCGCCGACAACGACGAGTTCCGCATCGTCCTGGAGGTGCTGAACCACACCCTCGCCGAGAGCCCGCGCAAGTGGACCGAGGCCGCGGCCGGCATCAAGGGCGTCACCGAGGAGACCACCACCGGTGTCCACCGCCTCTATGAGATGCACCGTGAGGGCAGCCTGCTCTTCCCGGCCATCAACGTGAACGACGCGGTCACCAAGTCGAAGTTCGACAACAAGTACGGCTGCCGCCACTCGCTGATCGACGGCATCAACCGCGCCACCGACGTCCTCATCGGCGGCAAGGTCGCCGTGGTCTGCGGCTACGGCGACGTCGGCAAGGGCTGTGCCGAGTCCCTTCGCGGCCAGGGCGCGCGCGTCATCGTCACCGAGATCGACCCGATCTGCGCCCTGCAGGCGGCCATGGACGGCTACCAGGTCACCACCCTGGAGGACGTGGTCGGCATCGCCGACATCTTCATCACCACCACCGGCAACAAGGACATCATCCTTGCCGCCCACATGGAGAAGATGAAGCACCAGGCCATCGTCGGCAACATCGGCCACTTCGACAACGAGATCGACATCGCGGGCCTGTCGAAGCTCCCCGGCATCGTCAAGACCGAGGTCAAGCCGCAGGTCCACGAGTGGCGCTTCGCGGACGGCCACACCATCATCATGCTGTCCGAGGGCCGCCTGCTGAACCTGGGCAACGCGACCGGCCACCCGTCGTTCGTGATGTCCAACTCCTTCGCGAACCAGACGATCGCGCAGATCGAGCTGTTCACGAAGACCGAGGAGTACCCGGTCGACGTCTACGTGCTGCCCAAGCACCTGGACGAGAAGGTCGCCCGGCTGCACCTGGACGCGCTGGGCGTCAAGCTCACCGTCCTGAGCGGCGAGCAGGCCTCCTACATCGGCGTCCCGGTCGACGGCCCGTACAAGCCGGACACCTACCGCTACTGATACCGCCGCTGGTACGGCTGCTGACAACGGCAGCCCGTGCCCGCACCGGTGTGCTCCACCGAGTGGCCGCCGTCCCGGGATCTCCGTCTTCCGGGCCGGCGGCCACGCGGCCGTAGAGTGCGGACATGCCCAGCGGCCGCTACTCGTTCCACGACACCCACGACGGCACCCCCCTCGGTGAGGAGCGGTTCAGCTGCGCCCCCGGCCCCTCCGGCTGGCGCTACACCGCGCAGACCCTCGGCACGGACGGCGAACCCGACGGCTCGGTCGACCTCACCCTGGACGTCCTGAGCCGCCCGCTGCGGCTGGAACTGCACACTGGCGGCTGGCAGATCCGGGCCGGGCTGCTGGACGGACTCAGCTGGGTCCGCAGCCACCGCGACGACACCGACGGCAGTCACGCACGGGAGGGCAACGACCGTGCGCACGCCTTCACCGGACGCTCGCCCGCGTTCCTGGTGGCGACGGCCCGACTGCTGCGGTTGCGAGTCGGAGGCTCGTCGCGTCTGCGAGTGGTCGCCTTCACCGACCCCGTGCTCGCCCCGCGCACCCTGGACCAGGGCTGGACCCTCGACGCGGTCGACACCCACCCGACCGACAGCGGCCCGCTGCTGGTCGAGCGCTACCGGGTGGCCGACCTGGAGACCGGCGACGAGGGGGTCGTCCACCTGGCCGGCGACGTCGTCCTCGCCGCGCCGGGCATCGAGCTGGAGCAGCTGGAAACCCCGCCCAGCAAAACCGTTGACCCGGCCCACGACGCCGGGTAGGTTGGAGAAGTTGCCTCCGACTGGACAAAGTCGTGAGGCGGTGGGTAGTCTCTGACTTCCTCCTTCCGAGGTACTTCGAAATGCAGCACGAAACCGGGCAGAAATGCCGGATGAGTGCTGTCCCGATATCGAGGCAGGGAAGCCCGTGAAAACGGGGCCAGAAAGCCTGATAAGCTTGCTGGCAACGGCGGAGGAATTTGCCGCCAGGTACTAGTGGAAACGAAATCGACCGGTTTTGATCGGGCGAAACGGATCTGCTAGCCTGGGAAACAGAACGAAGCGCCCGGAGGGTAGCCGGTAACGGTCCTGAAGGAAGCGTCCGTTCCTTGAGAACTCAACAGCGTGCCAAAAGTCAACGCCAAATGTTTCATTTGGCAGTAACTGTTTTACATAGCGAGGACGCAGTGCACGGGACCGCCTATTCCGGTGGTTGCTGTGCCGCTCTTGCGTGATGACATTCACGGAGAGTTTGATCCTGGCTCAGGACGAACGCTGGCGGCGTGCTTAACACATGCAAGTCGAACGGTGAAGCCCTTCGGGGTGGATCAGTGGCGAACGGGTGAGTAACACGTGGG
>NZ_JBHFAB010000052.1:0-1237 GCF_042510955.1 Streptacidiphilus cavernicola | reverse complement strand
CGCTCGCACCCGTTTCTCGCTTTGACGGCCCCTGCCGCGACCACCCCGCCCCGTCCCACCCCCTCCCGTGCGTAGGGGGGAACAAACAACGCTGCGCACGCCGCAGTTTCGTCCGGGGCTCGGGTCAGGCTGTTACCGCTGCGACCAGGTGGTCGGCCGCGGTGTACGGGTCGAGTTCGCCGCAGGCCACGCGCTCCGCGAGGGCGTCCAGCTGGTTCTGGGCGACCCGGTGTCGCAACGTGGTGATCGCCAGGGTCTGGATCTCCTGCGCCGCACGGCGCCTGCGGCGGACCGCGAGGTGGCCGTGCTCGTCCATCCAGCCCCGGTGCTTCTCCAGCGCGGCGATCAGTTCGTCCACGCCTTCGCCCTTGGCCGCCACCGTCTTGACGATCGGCGGGCGCCACGCGCCCGCCTCCCGGGCCTCGCCGAGCCCCAGCATGTGGTTGAGCTCGCGCGCAGTCGCGTCCGCACCGTCGCGGTCGGCCTTGTTGACGACGTAGACGTCGCCGATCTCCAGGATCCCCGCCTTCGCGGCCTGGATCCCGTCGCCCATACCGGGGGCGAGCAGCACCACGGTGGTGTCCGCCTGGGCCGCGACCTCGACCTCGGACTGCCCCACGCCGACCGTCTCGACCAGCACCACGTCGCACCCCGCCGCGTCCATCACCCGGATCGCCTGCGGGGCCGCCCAGGCCAACCCGCCGAGGTGGCCGCGGGTGGCCATCGAGCGGATGTAGACGCCGGGGTCGGTCGCGTGGTCCTGCATCCGCACCCGGTCACCGAGCAGCGCACCGCCGGAGAACGGCGAGGACGGGTCGACGGCGAGGACGCCGACCCGCTTGCCCGCCTGGCGGTAGGCCCGGACCAGGGCGGAGGTGGATGTCGACTTGCCGACTCCTGGCGACCCGGTCAGCCCGACCACGTAGGCGTTCCCGGTCAGCGGCGCCAACACGGCCATAACCTCCCGGAGTTGCGGATCCGCGCGCTCCACCAGAGAGATCAGCCGGGCGACCGCACGCGGTCGCCCCTCTCGCGCCTGCTCGACCAGCGTCCCGATGTCCATCCCGGCAATCTCCCATACCGAACCCCGGGGCCCGAGCCCCGGACGAAACTGCGGCGTGCGCACCACGCCTTTTCACCCCCTACGCACGGGAGGGGGTGGGACGGGGCGGGGTGGTCGCGGCAGGGGCCGTCAAAGCGAGAAACGGGTGCGAGCGGCGTAACAAAGGCACCTCGA
>NZ_JBHFAB010000051.1:0-1298 GCF_042510955.1 Streptacidiphilus cavernicola | reverse complement strand
GGTGACAGTGAACGCCACCGTCGGTCGGGGGTGGGGGGAGGGCGACGGGGAGGAAGAGATGTCCGGGGCGGCCGACTGTTGGCTGGTTCGCGCTGAGTGCAGCACGGACGGGAGGGCCAGGAGGAGGGCTGCCGCGGTGCAGGCCGCGGTCGCGCCGAGGGCGCGCCGGCGGTGGCGGCGACGGTCGGCTCGCCGGCGGATCTCCTCAGCGGGCAGGGTCGGTGCGGGCGTCTGTGCGCCGAGCAGCAGTAGCCGGTCGCCCAGGGCCTCGTGGATCGGGTCAGACACGGAGTCGTCCTTCCTCGCTGGTCGGGTGCTGGTCGCCGAGCTGGGCCGCGAGGGCGGCACGGCCACGGGCGAGGCGGCTCTTGACCGCGCTCAGTCCGGCGCCGGTTTCGGCGGCGACCTGCTCGATCGAGAGGTCGCACATGTGGTGCAGGACGACGGCGCTGCGCTGTGCCTCGGGCAGGTCGCGCAAGGCGGCGACCAGCACGAGGTGTTCTTCGGAGGGCGGCTCGACGGTCAGTGTGTCGTGGCGGTGGTGGCGTCCCGCCAGGTGCAGGCCGCGGGCCAGGCGTCGCCAGCGCGACACCGCCAGCCGTCGGGCCGTGGTGCGGATCCATGCCTCCGGGGCGTTGTCCGGGTCGAGGGTCCGCCTCCGGTCCCATGCACGGATGAAGGCTTCCTGGACCACGTCCTGTGCTTCGGACCAGTCGCCGGTCATCGCGTAGAGCTGCCCGGTCAGGCGGGAGAAGGACGCCGCGTAGAACGCGTCGAACTCCTGTGGTGTCATCTGGGGCTCTCTTCTGGTGCTGTCGGTCGGCTCGCGTGACAGCGGTCCGCTGGGAAACACGCGTTGACCGCGGCAATAAAGCCGTGTCCCCCGTGTTTCCCACGGCCCTGCCGCCGCCTGTACGCACGAGAACCGTCCCGGGGTCGCACCCGTGGCCTGTGACCTGGATCACGTGTGCGAGGTGCGACCGGGCAGGTGCCGGGGGGCGTATCGGGGCGCAGGCATCAACCGGAGCCTGCGGACAAGGAGTTCTTTCATGCGTTTGCGTCCGATCATGATCGTCGCGGCCACTGCCGCGTCCCTCGCGTTGGCGGGAGGGGTGGCTGCGGCCTCGACCGGCGCCCCCAAGCCCATCGCCTCGCCGACTGTGTCGCCGTCCGCCGGCACTCCCTCGGCCGACCCGACTCAGCCCGGCGCCCCGGCGGCGGACGGCGCGTCCAGCACCTCGACCGGCGTTACGAGCTCGGGCCCCGTGACCCCCGCCCCGGTGACGTTTACTGTTACG
>NZ_JBHFAB010000050.1:0-1659 GCF_042510955.1 Streptacidiphilus cavernicola | reverse complement strand
GGGTCTTACAAGATTTTCGTAGGCGCCTGTCGTGCTTCAATGCGCCTGTGACGTAGGCGGGTTGTGCTGGCAGGGTGGTGGTGTGTGCTGTCGCGATCGAGGACCTGCTGCCGCAGTTGGCGGCCGTGGTGGTCGAGCAAGTGGAGGGTAGTCCAGGGCTGCTGCGGATCACGGCACGGACCAGAGACGACCTGGCCGTGGCGTGTCCGGGCTGCGGGCAGGTGTCGGACTGGGTGCATTCGCGGTACGTGCGGCATGTCGCGGACCAGGCCGTGGGCGGACGCGCAGTGGGGATCGACCTGTCCGTGCGGCGGCTGTACTGCCGCGACCCAGTCTGCCTGAAGAGCACGTTCGCCGAGCAGGTTCCGGGAGTGACCTGCCGTTACCAGCGGCGCACGCCCGCCCTGCAACGGGTGGTCGACGTGGTGGCGGTCGCGCTGGCCGGCTCGGCCGGGGCCCGCCTGCTCACCGCGCTGCACTGCGGACTGTCGCGGGCCACCGTGCTGAACTGCCTGATGCGCATCGCCCTGCCAGTCCGGCCGACCCCACCGGTGGTGGGCGTGGACGAGTTCGCGCTGCGCAAGGGCCACCGCTATGCCACGATCCTGATCGACGCCGCCACCGGTGAACGCCTCGACGTCCTGCCCGACCGCAGGACCGGAACAGTGACCGCCTGGCTGCGCGACCCCCCACAGCGCGCGTGGTGTGCCGGGACGGAGCCGGGACGTTCGCCCAGGCCACGACCCTCGCCGACCCCACCATCACACAGGTCGCGGACCGCTGGCACCTGTGGCACGGCTTCGCAGAGACGGTCTGGAAGGAGGTGCAGGCCCACAGCACCTGCTGGGCCAAGGCCGGACCGCCGATCACCGAGGGCAGGCGCGCGGCCAGCACCCGCGAACGATGGCAGCAGGTCCACACCCTCCTGAACCAGGGCGTGGGCCTGCTGGAATGCTCCCGCCGCCTCAACCTGGGCCTGAACACCGTCAAACGCTACGCCCGCCACACCGAACCCGACCGCCTGATCCGCGCCCCCGCCCACCGGCCCGGCCTGGTCGACCCCTACCGCGACCACCTGCGCCGCCGCCGCGCCGAGAACCCCGCCGTCCCCGTCTCCCACCTACTACGGGAAATCCGGGAACTGGGCTACACGGGCAGCGCGAACCTACTGGTGCGCTACATCACCCAGGGCCGCGTCGAGTCCGACCACGGCCACCTCTCACCACGCCGGGCCGCCGGCCTCCTCCTGGCCCACCCCGACCACCTCAGCGAGCAGAACCAGACCCTGCGCGACCAGGTCACCGCGGCCTGCCCCCAGATGACCGACCTCGCCCGCCTGGTCCGCGACTTCGCCGCCCTGCTGACCCCCGAACCGGCCAACACCGGACGGCTGACCGGCTGGATCACCCGTGCCCGCGCTGCCGACCTGCCCTTCCTGCACTCCTACGCGACCGGCCTGGACCGCGAACGCCCCGCCGTCGACGCCGCCATCACCCTGCCCTGGCACAACGGCCGCACCGAAGGCGCCAACCACAAGATCAAACTCATCAAACGGCAGATGTACGGACGAGCCGGCTTCGCCCTCCTACGCCACCGCATCCTGCTCAGCTGACGGCTAAACAATTCGATCAACGCCTACGAAAATCTTGTAAGACCCAA